>NZ_JBEZDS010000001.1:471396-812008 GCF_040648435.1 Dactylosporangium sp. NPDC049140
CGCGAAGCGAGGGTCCTCGCCATTTCTCCTGGGGCCCGAGCCCCAGACCCCACGATCGTGGGTGATCGCCGCGGCTGTTCTCCGCCGCTAAGCCGCGAAGCGAGGGTCCTCGCCATTTCTCCTGGGGCCCGAGCCCCAGACCCCACGATCGTGGGTGATCGCCGCGGCTGTTCTCCGCCGCTAAGCCGCTTAGCGGACCTGTCGAGGGGGAATCGCAGCTTGCTTGTCTTGCCGCCGAGATGGCGTGAGTAGGGTTCGCCGAGCGTCTCGGCGACGGGAGTCGAAGTCTTGGCGTCGCAACGCGACGAGTTTGCCGTGGCGCAGGCTGATGAACCCATGGTTGACACGTGCGGTGTCACAGAGGCACAGGGCAGGCGCCCTACCATGATCCGCATGACCTCAGACGCGGAACGCCGACTCCAACAGCGCGGCGTGTCGATCCAGGACGAGCCGGATGTCATCGGCGGTGTCACGGTAGAGCCGGTCGACGGGGCTGTGGCTGAGCTGCCGCCGTATCTGGACCGGCAGGACGAACTGGCAGCGGGCGACGTGCGCGGTCAGGGGGCTATGGCCCTGGTCGTCAGCCCGGAAGGCATCGTCCTCCATCTGCGCGACGACAAGTCCTGGATCCCCCATCCCGGGTGCTGGTCCTTGTTCGGTGGTGCGGTCGAGGACGGTGAGAACCCGGACCAGACGATAGTCCGCGAGCTATGGGAGGAACTGCACCTGACGGCCAGCGAATACCGGCCGCTGTGGCGGGTCGTCGACGCGGAGGGTGACGGCCGGTTACTGACGGTCTTCGAGGTAGTGACCTCCATGCTTCCTGCGGACATGGTGCTGACCGAGGGGCAGGGTCTGCGGGCCTTCAGCCGGGACGAGGCCCTCCGGCAGCGACTCGCACCCTTCTGCCGGCGGGTACTCGATCGGTACCCGGGCTGCAGCGGGATTCGGTAGAGGCGGAGGCATCATGACGACCGTCGACAGCTCGGCCAGCCCGGAGCGGCGACCGGCCGTGTGCCCGATCCGTGCCCGATCTTGTGTGGGCCCGAGTCGGAGCAACTGACCTGTATACAGGAGCGTAGACAGCTGCGTCTTCGGCTTGGTATATTTAGGTCATGGGTAGCGTGATGATTCGCGTGGACGAGTCCACCCGCGACGACCTGACCCGCGTCGCCAGCGAGGACCTCGGCGGCGCGACGGCGGACGAAGCAATCCGCCGGCTACTGGCTGAGCACTGGCAGATGAAGGCCATCGCCGCGCTCGACGCGTATCGGGCGAGCGACCCGGAGGGCTGGGCCGAGTACGTCGCCGAGGCCGACCGGGAAGACCAAGCCTCCGCGTCAGCAGCCGACCCATGGGACGAGGCTGCATGACGGTCATCCGGCCGTGGCAGGTCTGGTGGGCCGACCTTGACCCAACCGAGGGTCGTGAACAGGCTGGACGCCGCCCGGCTCTCGTGGTCTCCAGCGCGTTTCACCTCCGATTGACGGGGGAGGCGCTGGTCACCGTGCTCCCGGTGACGACGCGGGAGCGCTCAGGCTGGCTGCACCGAACTCCGGTGCACCCCGCCAACCGTCCAAACGGGTTCGTCATCACGGAGCAGGTGCGGACGATCTCCCGGTCGCGCCTGCAGGGACAACGGCCGGCGTGGGTGCTCACCGATGACGAGGTGACAGCCGTAAAGAATGTGCTCCGACAGATGATCGATGTGTAGCTCCAGTAGTCGAATTCTCACATTGCTGGTCAGCCCGTAGTTCGTCACGTCGAGTAGGGCGACGGGCCACTGAGACACGTCGGGCCATTAGCGGGCCATTAACCCGGGAAGTGGATGGCCGCCAGCGCCGGGTCCGCGCCCGCCACCACGCCGATTCCGGTCGTTGCGAGGCCGGCCAGGATCGTGATTCACGAGGCCGCGATCGTGGCCCGCCGGAGGCATTTCACCGCCCCGATTCGGGGTTGTCCAATGTGGTCGGACCGCGCATAATCGGCGCGCGCCGCTGGATGATCAGTGGCTGTGCAATCCCGCCGAGTGCCCCCGAAAGAGGAGCAGCGTGGGTAAATCGATCCTTTCCGGCCTCACGACCGTCGTGGTGGCCGCCGGTGTCGGGCTGGTCGCGGGGGCCGGCTCCGCATTCGCCGCAACGGCCCCGTTGTACGTCAACAACACCTTCGGCGCCGGCTGCTCCGACACCGGTGGGGGCAGCCAGAGTAAGCCGTTCTGCACGATCACGGCCGCGGTCGCGGCGTTGGCGCCCGAGCAGACGGCCCAGATCACCGGCGTGTTCAACGAGCGCGTGACCGTCAACAAGTCCACCGTCGTGCTGCGGGCCTCCGCGGCGGGGGCGGCGCGGGTGTCCGGGCCGAACGCCGGGTTCACCATCGACGGGCAGCACGACGTTGCCATTCTCGGCATCAACGTGCTGAACGTGGTGAGTGCGCCCGCGTTCGCGGTGAGCAACGGCGCGCGGATCTCGGTCGTCGACGCCAGTGTGACGATGGCGAACGAGGCGACCGGGCCGGCGATCAAGCTCGCCGCCGTGACGGACTCGGTGCTCAACGGCGTGAAGGTCAGCGGCGGTGCGGTGTCGGCCGGCGTGGCCGTGGACGCGGCGACGTCCCGGACCGTGCTCAAGGGGCTGACCGTCAGCGTCGGCAGTCCGGCCGGCAGCGTGGGCGTCGATGTCGCCGGCTCGAACAACACGATCCTCAACAGCAGCGTCTTCGGCGGAGCGGTCGCGGTCGTCGCGCTGCGGCCCGGGGCGGCGGGCAACACGGTCGTCAACAACACGGTGATGAGCGGCCACGGCGTCGGCATCCTCAACAACGGTGCCACCGGTACCGCGATCACGAACAACTCGCTGGACTTCAACTGCCTCGGGGGCATCCGCGTGGCGGGCGCCTCGACCGGCGTGTCCGTGCAGAACAACGTCGCGACCAGCAACGTGTCCTCCACGACCGGCTGCGACCCGGGAGTTCCGAGCGGCCCCGAGATCGGCCTGTACGACGGCGCGGCGGGCACCACGGTGGTCGACTACAACGCCGTCTCCCGGTCGGCCGCGCCGAACTCGCTGTACTGGTGGAACGGCCCGCTGGGCCTGACCGGCTTCCGGGCCGCCTCCGGTCAGGCCGCCCACGACACCGACGTCGTCGACCAGGCGCACATGGAGGACTCGGCGAACTCGGCCGCGCCCGGCTACCAGAGCACCGACGCCTACGGCAAACCGCGCGAGGACAACCCGGCGCAGCCCGACACGGGCACCGGTCCGGTCACCTACGCCGACCGCGGAAACTCCGAGATGATCCCGGGCCCGTACCCGATCATGACCATCACGGCGGACCAGGCCGCCAACTCGGTCACGGTGGACGCGTCGCGCTCGGCCCTCGGCTACGTGCCCATCGCCACGTACCGCTTCGACTTCGGCGACTTCACCGACCCGGTGACGCAGACGTCTCCGGTCGCCGCCCACCACTACTCGACGCCGGGGACCTACGGCATCTCCGTCACGGCCGTCGACGTCA
This sequence comes from Dactylosporangium sp. NPDC049140, assembly GCF_040648435.1. NCBI lineage: Bacteria > Bacillati > Actinomycetota > Actinomycetes > Micromonosporales > Micromonosporaceae > Dactylosporangium > Dactylosporangium sp. NPDC049140. The sequence continues at coordinate 474,916 of NZ_JBEZDS010000001.1, forward strand.
ACGGCTTCAGCGGGACCCGGCAACAGGTCAAGTCGCTGTGGCCGGCGGCCCGGACGTTCGCCCTGCTGGCGCACGACAACAACCGCTACGTCAGCGCCACCGAGGGTGGCAACATGCAGATGCGCGCGTACCAGCCCACGATCGGCGTCGGGGAGCAGTTCGAGCTCGTGAACGTCGGCGGCGAGCTGGTCGCGTTGCGGTCCCGTGTCAACGGCGAGTACTTCGCGGTGAACGTCGGCCCGGACGTTCCCGCCGGGTCGAACGTCGTGTGGGCCTGGAGCGAGTCCACGAGCAGCAACGACACGCTGTTCACGATCACGAACAACGCCGACGGCACGATCAGCCTGCGTTCGGTGGTCAACGACAAGTACCTGAGCAGCAACCACGGCGTCAGCATGATGACCGCCGACCGCGCCGCGATCGGCCCGTGGGAGGAGTTCAGCCCGGTCGACGTGGCCAACGCGGCGGTCTCCCTGCGCGCTCACGCCAACGGCAGGTACGTGACAGCGGAGAACGGCGGCGCCAACGCGCTGATCGCCAACCGCACCGCGATCGGCTCGTGGGAGCAGTTCGACCTGGTCGACGTGGGCGGCGGCTGGGTGGCGCTGTACTCGCGGGCCAACGGTCTCTTCGTCACCGCGGAGGCGGGCGGCAACCAGCCCCTCATCGCCAACCGGGCGAGCGTCGGGCCGTGGGAGAAGTTCAAGGTGATCGCCAACGCCGACGGCAGCATCAGCCTGCTGGCCGGGGTCAACAACCGGTATGTCACGGCGGAGAACGGCGGCAACTCGTCGCTGATCGCGAACCGCACGGCGATCGGCCCGTGGGAGGAGTTCGACCGCTGAGCTGATCGAACGCAAAGAGAGAACACAAAGAGAAACGCAAGAGAGAACGCAAAGAGAAACGCAAGAGAGAACGCAAAGAGAAACGGCAGGGTCCGCGTCAGTGCGGGTCCCTGCCGTTTCCGGTTGGGTTATTGGCGCCGGCGGGTGGCCAGCTGGCCGGCCGAGGCGACAACGGCCAGCGCGGCGCCGGCGGCCAGAACGGTCCACAGTGGAGCCGACGACGGGCGGGGCGCGTCGATGGACAGGGACGGCAGGAACAGGCCGATCGTCGCCCACGCGACGACCGCGGCCACCAGCCCCGCGACAACGCCGGCGATCACGACGCTGAGAGCGGTGGCCGCGTCGGTCCGGGCCGTCACCCGGCGCGACACACCCTGGACGCGCAGAACGCCGTACGCGTCGGTCGAAGACGCCGCGACCACCACGATCCCGGCCCCGCCGAGCAGTGCGGCCAAGGCGCCCGCGACGAGGAAGAACCGCAGGGCCAGCGGCGCCCCGCGGCGGCCCAGGGCGGCGCGCTCGTCGGCGACCGTGTGGTGGGCGACGACGGTGATCCCTCGCGAGGCCAGGTCGGTCTCCACCGAGGGCGGCGCGCCCGCGGCCAGCCACACCTGGCCCTCCGTGACCTCGCCGGAGTCGGTCGAGAGCAGGTCGGCGCGCTCCAGGTCGACGAGCACGCCGCGCCGGCCGAGGCCCGGTACCGCGCGCACCGGGGCGGCCACGGCCGCGGTGGCCGCGTCGCCGTCGAACAGGCCCAGCGCGCCGTCGGGCGGCAACGGGCCCGTCGACAGGACCGGCAGCGGGGCGGTGAGGTCCAGTGGGCGTACCGTGCCGGCGTTGCTGCGGCTCGTGCTCGGCAGTGTCAGCGCCAGGCCGTCGGCGGTCGCGGTGGCCGTTGCGGACGGGGCGGCCTCCCAGTGCCGGGTCAGGTCGACCGGGGTGCCGTCGGCGTCCAGGCGGTGCACGGTCAGGTGGCAGACGGGGCCGATGGCCGTCGTGATTCCGATCTTCAGGGCCACGAGGCGGCAGCCGGCGGCGCAGGCCGGGTCGTGGGCCTGGTAGGAGTGCCGGCCGGCCTGGAGGGCGCCGAACCCGACCGCCACCGCCGGGGCGCCGTTGTCCGGGGCCAGCACGGCGTACAGGGTCGACACCACCGTGCCGGGGTCGGCCAAGGTCAGCTCGACGGTGAGCGTCGTGCCGCGCAGGCGCATGGGATCGGGCGCGGGGCCGGCCTGCAGGCGCGCGGCCAGGTCGCGCAGCGGCAGCTCGGCGTAGCCGGGGCGCCAGAGCGCGACCGCGGGCAGCCGGGACGAGTCGACGGCGAGGACCGGGCGGGCGCCCGAAGAAAGGGCCGGCAGCGGTACCGCCGCCATCGCGAACCTTCCCCCGGGATCCACGGCCCGGGTCGCCGCCAGCAGCGCGGACCGGGTCGTGCCGTGCACGGTCAGCACGGTCGGAGCGCCGGCGGCCAGGGCGGCGTCCTGGTCCACGGTCGCGGCGGACACGTCGGTCGCGGTGGCCGCGAAGCCCAGCGAGCCGATCGCCACGATCAGCAGCACCAGCAGCCTCCGGCCGGTGGGCTGACGGGAAAGCCGGGTCGCCGTCAGGGCCGTGACCAGCCGCCCGCGGTGCAGCGCCCAGCCGGCGATCCGGGCGGCCAGCGGGCCGGCCAGCCGCGCGGCGATCAGGCCGACGGCCAGCATGAGCAGCGGCGGGGCGAGCAGCGCGACGCCGGACAGCGTGCCGCCGCGGGCCTGCACCTGGGCCACGGCGACCGCGGCCAGCACCACCACGAGGATCTCGAGGGTGAGCGAGCGCCAGTGACCGGAGCGCCGGTCGGTCTCGCGCAGCAGTTCGGCGATGGGGCGGCCGGCCGAGCGCAGCTGGGCGGCGACCGCGACCGCGAGCGCGCCCGCGGTGGTCACGCCGGCCGCGGTGAGCATGAGCGGGTCGGCGTACCGGCCGCCGAGCACGGCCACGGCCAGGTAGCCGATCGGCGCGCCGGCCAGCACCGCCAGCGCCGTCTCGGCGGTGGCGAACCAGCCGCGGCGCACCCCGGTGACCCCGCGCAGCGCGACGACGCCGAGCTCCTGGCGGCGGGCGCGGGCCGCGGCGGCGGCCGCGAAGACGACGAGCGCCCAGCTGAGCGCGGCCAGCGGTACCGCGGCCACGGGGGCGACGGCACGGGCCTGGGCGAGGTCGGCGTCGATCCGGCCGATCAGGTCGGGCAGGCGCGTGCCGAGCTGGGTGCCGCCGTCCTTCTGCGCGCCCGACGCGGCCAGCCAGGCGCGCAGGGCCGGCAGCGTGGCGACCGGGACGCCGCGCGGCGCGAAGTACGCGGCGAGGTGCTGCGTCTCGTCGGGGTGGTCGATCCCGTCGAGGGTGGACCGCGAGATGTAGAACGGTGCGTCGCCGACGGTGCCGCACCAGTACGGCTCGGCTCCGTCGCGGGCGCGCACGACCCCGACGACGGTGAGCAGGACGGACGCGCCGGCGGGCCGGTAGATCTGCTCGGTGCCGGAGTAGGTCCCGGCGCTCAGGTCGAGCGCATCGCCGAGGCGCACGCGGAGGGCGGCCGCGGCGCGCTCGGTGACGACCACCTCCATGCCGCCCATCAGGCAGCGGCCGGCCACGACGACGACGTGGTCGCAGAGGTCCTGCCGGTAGCCGACCCGCCGGGAGTCGGCCGGGGGGACCTTGTCCGGGCCGGCCGGGATCATCGTGATCTCGGCGCTGAACACCTGGGTGAGGCCGGGGCCGGCCAGGCGGGGCGTCGCGTCCCGCTCGAACCCGACGTCCAGGCGCGGTACCGTCGCCGCGAGCTCGACCGTGCGCTCGACCGTCGAGGCGGCCGCGAACTGTCCGGCGACGATCTGGGCCTCGACGGCGCCCAGGTAGGCCGGGGTGGCCACGGCGGCCGCGGTGGCCAGCGCGGCCAGGACCAGGGTCAGCCCGAACTGCCCGCGCCGGCCCCGCACCATGTCCCACAGCAGCCCGGTCATGCCGCCTCCCCGCGTCGCCGCGCACGGGCGGTGAGCAGGGCCACGGCGACGAGACAGAGCACGGCGGCCGCCGCGGCGGCGGCGAGCGGTACCAGCGCCGGGCCGGTCGGCGGCGGCAGCACCGACCAGCCGTCGGCGAACGGGTCCACGGGCGGGGCGGCGAGCAGGCGCGCGATCACGGCGGTGAGCAGCCCGATCAGCACCGCGGCGACCGCCGGCACCGTCGCCGCCACGAGCCCGGCGGCCCGCACCACCCGCTGCGGGGCGCCCTGCACGCGCAGCGCCAGCAGCTGTGCGTCTCGGTCCGGGCGCTGCGTGGCGCCGGAGACCGCGAACGCGCCGGCCACGAGCAGCAGTGCCAGTACACCCGCCAGCAGGTCAAAACGCAGGGCGGCGGCCGGACCGTAGCCGTCCAGGCGGCGGTGCGCCGCGGCCGTGGTGTCCTCGGCGACGATTTGCAGGCCGGCCGCGCGCAGGTCGTCCACGATGGACGGCGGCGCGTGCGGGGCCAGCCACACCTGCTGCAGATCGCCCGGGATCGCGGTGCCGGCCAGCCGGGCGGCGTACTCGAGGTCGACGATCGTGCCGTCGGCGCCCGCCCGGGGCAGTACCGCCGACGGGTCCGGCGCGATCGGCACGGCCACGCCGCCGAAGGGGCTGGCGGTGGCGGGGTTGTGCTCGTCGCCGACGGCCACGTAATGGCCCGTGACCAGGGCGGGCAGGGGCACCGGAGTGTCCACCGCGTACACCTTCGGGTCGGTCGAGCCGGCATTGCCCGGCGGGAGGGCGGTCAGGACCAGCGCGCCGTCGCGGTGGGCCGGGCTGACCGACGGCACGGTGTCGCCGAGCGCGGTGCGCCAGCGGGCCGGGTCGCCGAACACGCCGGCGGGCACGGTCACGGCGCCGTCGGCGCTGAGCTGCCGGATCGTGACGGTGGTGCGGGCCCCGGTGAGCTCGACGGTGGTCATGCGGCAGCCGCGCCGGCACTGAGGCACGTCCACAGTGGACGCACCGACCGGAAAAACCGCAGAAACCTTTTCGCCGGTACCGCCGGCAACGAGCCCGACCACGACGGACACGCCGGGCGCATCGGCGGTGGCGTCGAGCCGCAGCGCCGTGCCGGTCACGATCAGCGGCCCCGGCGCGGGCGGGTGCAGCCGGGCCGCGACGGCCGCGCCGATGCCGGTGACGGCGGCCAGGCGGGACGAGTCGACGGCGAGCACGGGCCGGCCGTCCGGCCCCGCACTCTGCACGACCGCCATGGCGAAGGTCCCGGCCGGGTCGGCGCCGCGCACCGCGGCGAGGAGCCGCTCCTGGTCGCCGGCGTCGACGGTGAGCACGCGCTCGGCCCCGACGGCGATCGCGGCCCGGTCGGCCCGGGCCTCGTCGGCCGCGACCCAGTCCTGCACGGCGACGGCGAACAGGCACGCGCCGGCGGCGAGCAGCGGCACGAGCCGGTGCACGGCGCCGCGCCGGGCGAGCAGCAGCACGCCGATCCCCGCGCCGAGCCGGCGGTGGTCGTCGCTCGCCACGGCGGCGGCGTGCCCGGCCCGGGCGGCGAGCGGGAGCAGCAGGCGGGACAGCAGGACCGCGGCGGCCAGCGCGAGCAGCAACGGCACGAACGCCTCGAGGCCGAGCCCGGGGTCCGGCCGCCCGTGGCGGCTGACCGCCTGGAACACCGCCGCGCCGGCCAGTGCGAGCGCGGAGACGTCGAACGTGGCCCGGCCGAGCCGCGAGACGTGCGGGGCGCCGGGCTGCAGCAGTCGCTGCACCGGGGTGCTGATGGTGCGCCAGTCGGCGACGATCATCGCGCCGAGCCCGCCGGCGGCGACCGCCGCGACGGCCGGCGGCGGGTACCGCCACGCGAACCCCCCGAGCGCGATGCCCGCCAGCAGCGGCAGGGCGCCCTCCCCCGCGACGAGGACGAGGATCCGCGAGCGCGCGGTGCCGTGCAGGGCCATGCGGGCGATGTCGAGCCGGCGCGCCTCGGCCGCGTACCGCGCGGTGACCGCGAACGCCAGCAGCGCGACCACGAACAGCTCCGCGGTGGCGAGCTGCACCCCGCGCCGCACCGCCCGCCCGTCGTCGGCGAGGTGGGCGTCGAGCTCGGCGGCGCCGGACGAGTACGCGAACTGCAGCCCGTGGAGGCGGTTCAGGGCCGCGTCGATGCGGCCGGGCTCGGCGAACAGCCCGGCGGGCAGCAGCGCGTCGAGCGCGGCGTCGGCGAAGCCACTGCCCGCCAGCACGGTGTCGGCGGTGCCGTAGAACGCGGTGCCGCCCGTCCCGAACCAGTACCAGTCGGCGGGGTCACGGGCCCGGTAGGTGCCGACGACCGTGAGCGCCAGCGGCTTCGCGCCGGCCTCGGCCGTGTAGCCGGCCCGGTCGCCGACAGTGATGCCGAGCGGCAGCTGCGCGCTGACGACGACCTCGCCCCGGGCGGCCGGGCAGCGCCCCGTGACCAGGACGGCCTCGCAGAAGTTGTCGCGGTACCGCAGGTCGGCCGCGATCGTCCGGCCGCCCAGGTAGAGCGTGCCGGCGCGCCTGAGCCCGATCGCGGTCCGCTCGGCCGGCAGTTCCAGCCCGACGCTGTCGCGGAACCGCCGCAGCGCCGCCGCCGCGACCTCGGGCCGGTCGTCGCCGCCGCTGCTGACCCGGCCCTGCACGCTCAGCGTCCGCTGCGCCGGGGTGGCGTCGCGGACCAGGGCGGCCGCGCTGTCCCGGGCCGCCGCGGCGGAGTACGCCGGCGCGGCCGCGAGTGCCGCCACGGCCAGGGCCGCGAGCAGCCCCAGGGCGAGCGACGAGACGCGGCGTGCGCGCACCGCGTCCCAGATCAGCTCCAGCACCGGAAAAGGGTACGACGGATCGGCGCGAAGCAATGCGCGAAAGTTTCACGAATGTGACGTCACTGGATGGGTTGCTCAGGAAAGCGCTTGCCTGGTCCGCGCCGGGCTGACATCGTCCGATGAGTAATCGACTTATCTGGATGCGTTGCCCTGGGAGGACAGATGCGTACCGGAAGAATCTCGCTGGTCGTGCTCATCGCCGCCGGCGCCGTGGCGGCCGGTGGGGGGACGGCGTCGGCGGCCACGACCGTCACCGTGGCCGCCGACGGCTCCGGCAACTACCGCACCGTGCAGGCCGCGATCGACGCCGCCCCGGCCGGTAACAGCAGCACCTACACGGTGAACATCAAGGCCGGCACGTACCGCGGCACGGTGAACATCCCGTCGAACAAGCCCTACATCAGCCTGGTCGGCACCGGCTCGGCCGCCACCGCCGTGGTGCTCGTCGAGGGCCACGCGTCCGGGCTGACCAAGCCGGACGGCAGCACCTACGGCACGGCCGGCAGCGCCACCGTCACCATCGCGGCCGCCAACACCACCGTGTCCAACCTGACGATGTCCAACGACTTCGACGAGGCCGCGCACAACCTCAGCGCCGAGCAGGCGGTGGCGGTCAACACCTCCGGCGACCGCGTGCAGTTCAGCAACGTGCGGATCCTGGGCAACCAGGACACGCTGCTGGTCAACACGTCAGGGACGGCGGTGCGCCGGCTGTACGTGCGCAACTCCTACGTGGAGGGCGACGTCGACTTCATCTTCGGCGGCGGCACGATGGTGTTCCAGAACGGCGAGGTGCGGTCGCTGACCCGCGGCTCGTCGTCGAACAACGGGTACATCACGGCCGCCGCGACGAACATCAACAACAAGTTCGGCTTCCTGTTCTGGGGCACCCACCTGACCAGCAACGCCCCGGCCAAGACGGTCTACCTGGGCCGGCCCTGGCACCCGGGCGGCGACGTCAACGCGATCGCCCAGGTGCTGTACCGCGGCGTGACGATGGATGCCCACATCCGCGACGACCCGTGGACGGACATGTCCGGCTTCTCCTGGCGCAACGCGCGCTTCACGGAGTACAGCAGCACCGGCGCCGGGGCCGTGGTCAACAGCAACCGCCCGCAGATGAGCGCCTCGACCGCCGCCCAGTACACCCCGACCCTCTACCTGGCCGGCTCCGACGGCTGGAACCCGATCCACTAGTCGTTCGGCCCCACCGGTTCAGCCGGCGAAATGCGGGTTCTCGATGACCCCGACGATCGTTCCGGTGGGGGCGACGACCGTGCCCACCACGATGGAGTCGCCGACGTCGTGCGGCTCCTCGCGGCCGGTCGCGCCCCGGGCCAGCAGCTCGGCGTACGCCTTGCCGGCGTCCTGGACGCCCCAGTACACGATCGGGCCGGCCGCGGGGTCCGTCGACGGGTCGAGCGCGAGCTCGTAGCCGGCCGCGTCGAAGCCCACGTAGTGGGGCGAGTCGTAGTAGGGCGGCTTACCCAGGACGCCGGTCCACCAGTCCTTGGCGTCGGTCAGGGCGGGGGCGGGGTAGACGACGGTGCGCAGGCCGGTGAACATGGGCGGACCTTTCGGGACTGGGAGGGTGGTACCGGTCACCGGCGGCGCGCGACGACCAGGGAGCTTCCGGCCCCGGGGAGCCGCTCGGTGCGCACCGGCGTGAAACCGCAGGACTCCGCGTCGGCGATCAGCTCGGCCGCGTCGAGGTCGAAGCACGCGCCGCGGGCCATCCAGTCGATGATGACGCCGCTGTCCAGGCGCGGACCGAGAAAGTCGTGTACCAGCAGCAGGCCGCCGGGCTCGAGGCCGTCGGCGATCCGCGCCAGCAGGTCGAGCCGCTCGGGCGCGTCCAGCAGGTGCAGCAAGTGCGAGACCAGGACGGCGTCGCCGCGGACCGGGAGCGGGTCGGTGTGCAGGTCCCACCGCACGACCTGGATGCGGTCCCGGAGCTCGGTGTGCCGCGCGACGCGGTCGCCCGCGTGGGTGAGCATGGGCTCGCGGTCCAGGGCGGTGACCCGGAGCTCGGGATGCGCGCGGCACAGGGCCACGGCGTACTGCCCCGAGCCGGCGCCGACGTCGACGAGGTGGCGCACGCCCCGCAGCTCCGGGCGGCGGCTGATGAGCAGGGCGGGCACCGCCCCGCCCACCTCGACCGCGGAGGCGAGCACCGGGATCAGCGGTTCGGGCAGCTCGGTCGGCACCTGCCGGCCCCGCAGTGCCGCCTGCAGGCCGGGCAGGCTCACGTGCTCGCGGGCGCCCCACGCCTCCAGCCGCAGCAGGTGGTTGAGCGACCTCGGGTGGAAGGCGCTCAGCCGGCGGCCGGCCTCGGTCAGTACGTAGCCGTCGGGCCCCTCGGCGACGAACCCCGCGCTGTCCAGCGCGCGCAGCAACGAGCGCAGCGGCGCGGGCAGGGTGCCGGTCCGCGCGGCGAGCTGCTCGACGGACAGCGGGCCGGACTCGTACAGCAGATCGGCGACGCCCTCCTCGACCGCGGCGAGCAGGCCCAGGAACAGCTTCGCCGACGACATCACGTCCAGGATCTCGGCCTTGGCCACGCCGGCTCAGCTCCTGACGGGTTCGGGCACGGGGTCGCCGGCGTCGAGTGCGCTCAGCGCGCCGAGCACCCCGACCAGGTCCAGCAGCAGGCGCTCGAGCTCGGCGTCGGTGAGGAAGCCGTTGTCCGCGAACAGCTCGAACCGGAACCCGCCGTCCGACCTGATGGCGGTCAGGTGCAGCCGGCTGTCGCCGGCCGGGGCCACGACGCCCCAGCTGAAGGCGGGCGGCCGGGGCGGGGCGGCCGTGCTTGGCCGGGTACCGGCGACGTCGTTCACGAAGAAGCACCGAAGGACCCGGCCGTGCCCGTCGGCGCTGATCTCGTCGTGGAGCTCGTCGACGGCATGGGGGTCGTAGAGGGTGTACCGCACGGCCCGCAACAGGGCCGCCGCGGACGCCGTGAGCAGCTGAGCAACGCTGCCGGGGGCCACGGTCAGCAGGAACGGGCCGTTGGTGGCGTACCGGCCCACCGCCGGCACCCGCGGATTGGCCTGGCTGGAGGAGATCACCTCCAGGAACGCGGTGTCGGACCCGGTCAGCTCGGTGAGCAGGAGCGAGAACGCGGCGAGCAGCGCGGCGCTCCGGGAGACGCCGTAGCGGGCGGCGAGGGTCTCCAGCGACAGGTCGGCCGCATCGCACACGAGCACGCCCTGGCGGAAACAGGGTTCGCGGTCGCGTGCGACGGTGCGCAGCTCCTGCTCCCGGACCGACCGCGTGAAGTGCTGCCGCCAGTACGTCACCGCCCGGGCGTTGCGCGCGACGCCGACCGGTCCGGTCTCGAAGAGCGCCTGGTCGAGCGGCTGCCAGCAGTCGCGCCGCGGGGTCATTGACGCGCCGCCGAGCCGGGCGAGCAGGTCGTCGGTCAGGGTGTCGAGTCCGGCCGCGTCGATCAGGAACTTCGAGATGAGCATCCCGACGTGGCACGCCTCGCCGCCGTGGGTCTGGATCACGAGCCGGTACAGGTACTCGCCGGAGGTCGGGTCGCCCACCTCCGGCTTGCGGGCGAGCAGGAGATCGCGCAGAGCCTCCGAATCCGCCGCCGCGGTCTCGACGACGGACAGCGGTACCGGGCCGGCCGGCTCCACCACCTGTTCGAGGTCTTGGCCCGCCGTCGGCCGGAAGATCGTACGGAAGATGTCGTGCTCCTCGACCATGGCGGCCAGCGCGGCCCGCACCGTCGCCAGCGGTGCGGCGGGCAGCGCGACCACCCGGATGCCCGACAGGCTCTCCGGCGCGTGGTACTCGTGCCGCACCCGGTTCCAGATGGCCCGCTGCGCCCACGTCATCGGGCCTGAGCGCCGAGCCCCTCCAGCGTCATCCATCGATACCCCTCATCTGTCAGCTCACGAACGCGTCGCGGCTGATCCCGTAGAGCTCGGCGTACAACCGGCCCGCCGCGACCAGGTCCCCGTGGCGGCCGAACTCTGTGACCTTCCCGCGCTCCATCACGACGATCAGGTCCGCGTCGGCGACCGTCGAGAACCGGTGCGAGACGATCACCGTGATCGTGCCGTGGGTGGCGCCCAGCCGGCGGGCCCGGGCGATGTAGTGGTCGAAGACCGCCGCCTCGCTCGCGGCGTCGAGGGCCGCCGTCGGCTCGTCGAGCACGAACAGCAGCGGGTCGGGCTTCATGCACGCGCGGGCCAGCGCCGTCTTCTGCCACTGCCCCTCGGACAGCTCCACGCCGCCCAGCTCGCCGCCGAGCGGGGTGTCCAGGCCGTCGCGCAGCAGCCCTGGAAGGTCCGCGGCGCCGGCCGCGGCGAGCGCCTCGGTGACCCGCTCGTCGTCGTCCATCCACGGTGGACGGCCGAGGCCGACCGCCGCGCGCAGCGTCGTCCGGTACCGGCCGAAGTCCTGGAACCCGACCGACACCCGTTCCCACCAGTCCGCGGCCGGTATGTCGTCGAGCGGCACCCCGTCGACCTCGATGCGGCCGGACCCGGGGCGGTACAGCCCGCACAGCAGCTTGACCAGAGTGCTCTTGCCGGAGCCGTACTCGCCGACGATCGCCACGACGCTGCCGGCCGGGATCTCCAGCGAGACGTCGTCGAGGGCCGGTTCGGTGGCCGCGGCGTACCGGTAGCGCAGCCGGTTCAGCGTGATCCCGCGGTGCAGCCGCCTTGGCACCGGGGCGCCGGCCGTGCGGGTGGACTGCGCGGCGGCGTACCGCTTCAGCCACAGGTACGGCTCCAGCAGCCGGCCGTGCCCGGCGGTCTCGGTGATCCGGCTGACCGCCCCCTGGATCGCGGCCCGCAGGTTCGTCGCGACCGTCACCGTCAGCACGATGTCGCCGAGGCCGGCGTGGTGCCGCTGCGCCCGCCAGATCACCAGCGCCAGCCCGCCGGCGAACCCGATGGTGAACACCAGCCAGCCCGCCGCGCGGGCCAGCAGCATCACGGTCTGGGCCCGCGAGCGCTCCCGCGCCACCTGCGCCCACAGGCCGGTGGCGCGCTCCGCCAGGTCCGCGCCGGCCCCGGTCAGGGCCAGCTCCTTGTTCGACCCGGGCGCGGCCAGCAGTTCGAACAGGTGCCGCTCCAGACGCGCCGCCTCGGCGGTCCTGGTCTCCGTCCGCACCACGACCCGCTGGCCGCGCGCCTCGAGCCACAGCGGCACCAGCGCGAACGCCGGCAACGCCAGCAGCCAGAAGCTGATGCTGCTGAGCAGCAGCAGCGCGGCGGCCAGGCGCAGGATGTTGAACACCGACTCGACGAGGCCCCAGGCGTAGTCCAGCAGGCCCCAGGAGGATCCGCGCAGCACCTCGAGGCGGTCGAGGTACCGCGGATCCTCGAGGTGGTGCACGCCCTCGATGCCGCAGATGTCGCGCACGATCTCGCTGTCGAGGTCGATGAGCGACACCCGCTCCACCACGTACAGCCGGAGGGTGTAGCAGACGCCGGTGAGGATGTAGTCGGCGCCGAGCACGACGGCGGCGCCCACGGCGGCGAACGCCGCGCCGCGCATGGACCCGCGCTGGGCCGAGTCGACCAGGTGCCCGAGCGCGAAGCCGCCGGCGGCGAAGGTGACCGCGGTCAGCAGCCGCAGGACGATCGCGGCCGTGGCGGACAGCGGCGTGGTCCGGAAGCACAGCGCGAGCAGCCGCGCCCCGACCGCCATCGTGTCCGCCGCCCGGCTCACGGCTCGACTCCGGCCGCCACGTACCGCCGGGACTGCGTGTTGAACATCGTGCAGTACCGGCCGCCCAGGGCCATCAGCTCCGCGTGGGTGCCGCACTCGGTGATCCGGCCGGAGTCGAGCACGGCGATGCGGTCCGCGTGCCGGACCGTGCTGAGCCGGTGGGAGATCAGGACCCGGGTGAAGTTCCCGCCCGCCGCGTTGATGCGCGTGAAGAACTCCCGCTCGGTCCGCACGTCGAGGTTCGCGGTGGGCTCGTCGAGGACGAGGATCTGCGCGCCCCGCCTGATCCGGTACAGCGCCCGGGCGAGCGCGAGCTGCTGCCACTGCCCGCCGGACAGCTCCACCCCGCCGGTCCGGTCGGTGCCGAGCACCGTGTCCAGGCCCTCGGGCAGCCGGGACAGCACCTCGTCGAACCCGGACACCGACAGGGCGTGGCGCAGTGCCGGTTCGTCCAGCGGGCCGTCCGGGCGGCCGAGCCGGATGTTGTCCGCGACCGACAGGTGGTACCGGACGAAGTCGGTGAACGCGAAGGCCAGCAGGCCCCGCCACCGCTCCGGGTCCAGCGCGTCCAGCGCCACGCCGTCCGCCTCGATGCGGCCCGCGTCCGGCCGGTACAGCCGCGCGAGCAGCTTGACCAGGGTGGACTTGCCCGCGCCGTTCAAGCCGACCAGGGCCAGCAGCTCCCCGGAGCGGATCTCCAGGTCGAGCCCGTCGAGCACGCGCCGGCCCGCCGCCGGATACCCGAACCCGACCCCGACCAGGCGGATCGTCGGCGGGCGGGCGGCGACCGGCGCGGACTCCGCCCGGGCGGGCGGGCCGGCCGGCAGCCGGCGCAGCGCCTGCCACGCCCGCACCGCGGGCATCGCCCCGGCGATCTCGACCGAGTCGACGACCGTGCCGAGGCTCGTGTAGATGCCGAACACCGAGGCCATCACGGCGACCTGCAGCCCGGCCGCGATCCGCCCGTGGATCACGTCGGCGGCGGCGGCCAGGTAGAGGGCGGCCATCGGGACGGCGGCGAGGAAGAAGATGAGCGACTGGCCGAAGAAGCCCTTGTGCAGGTTGCGCCAGACCGGCGCGAACATCGCGAAGACGCTGCGCCGGATGGTACCGACGACGAAGTCGGTGTACCCGAAGATGCGCACCTCCTTGCCCTCCGACGCCGAGGTGACAGCCTTCTTCCAGTACTCGGCGCGCCGGCCGTCGGTGATCCCGCCCGACCACAGCCGCAGCGCGGCGAGCAGCCGGTGGATGCGCAACAGCCGGCACGCGACGGCGGCGGCGAGCACCACGAGCGGGGCCCACCACGCGTACCCCGCCAGCACCGCGCAGAGCATCGCGGTGGACAGGTACTGCCCGATCAGGGCGAGCTGGGCGACCATGCCGTCGCCGACGGTCTTCTCGGTCCAGCTGCGCGGGTCCGTGGACGCGAGCCGGACGAGATCCTGCGTGCCCGGCTGCTCCAGCGTGGCCAGGTCCATCCCGCCGGCCAGCAGCGTGGCGAGGCGATGCCGGAACCGGCCGTCGATACGCGCCTTGGCCCGGTAGGTGAGCGCGCCGATCGCGGCCTCCACCGCGTGCCCGACCAGGTAGGCGGCGCCGAACAGCGCGAGCCAGACCCACGCCGCGGCGGTGGCCGCGTGGGCCACGAGCTGGCCCCAGGTCAACGCGATCCCGGTGGGCACCGCGCTCTGCAGCACCAGGCATCCGGCGAGCCCGGCGAACCAGCCCCGCCCGCTGCGGAAGAACCCGGACAGCAGGTCGAGGCGGTCGCGGAGGCTCGCGCGCAGGACCGTCACGGGGTGCTCGCGAGCTTCGGTGGCGTTTCCGGGGGTACCACACCCGTCACGAACGTGAAGATCCGCTCCTGCGGTGCCAGCGGCCGCGGCGGCCCCGCGTACCGGTTCAGCACCACGGCCACCGGATCGGTCTCCGGGTTGACGTACTCCTCCACGAAGCCGTTCGCGGTGAACCAGGAACGGATCGCCGGAACGCAGTCCGGCGCGCCGCGGTGCCGGGTCCACACCACCAGGCCGTCCGGGCGCACGGCGGACGCGGCGAACGCGGCGCAGCGTTCGATGTCGGAGAGCACGAGGTTGCCGAAGACACCGCACAGCAGCAGTAGGTCCACGGGGATCGCGCCGGCGTAGAGGCGCCGCAGTCCCGCGTCGTCCACGACGGTCTCCACGCGCCCGGCCCCGGCCTCGCGCACCAGTCGGTCGGCGATCTCGGCGTTGCGCGGGTCGAGCTCGATCATGCGGACGTTCACGTCGCCGGGCCGGGGCCGGCGCTGCAGGGCGCCGACGATCTCGCGACCCTGGCCGGCGCACAGGCTCAGCAGGTCGATCGGGCCGTCCGGCAGGCCCTGCAACGCCTGGAGGACGACCTCCTGCATCTGCGCCAGCCGCTGCGCACGCTTGGACGTGGGGTCGTTGTACAGCCGGTGCCAGGCGTACCAGTCGATCGCGACCATCACGCGGGTCCTCTCTCGTACGGGATCAGGGGTGGCGCAGCAGGCGGTTCCCCAGCACCAGGTAGTCCAGCCGCATCCCGGCGAACGCCTCGACGGCCTCCTCCGGCGTCTCGATGATCGGCTGCCCGGCGACGTTGAACGAGGTGTTGAGCAGCACCGGGACTCCGGTGCGGGCGGCGAAGGCCTCCAGCACCGCGTGCAGCCGCGGGTTTACGGCCCGTTCGAGGGTCTGCAGGCGGGCCGTGCCGTCCACGTGGGTCACGCCGGGGACCTCCTCCGGCCGGCGCACGCCGGCGACGAGCAGCATGTACGGCGACGCCTGGGTGATGTCGAAGTACTCGGCGGCGCGCTCGGCGGGGGTCACGGGCGCGAACGGCCGGAACCACTCGCGGAACTTCACCAGCCGGTTCAGCCGGTCCCGGATGTCGGCCGGGAACGGTGCGGTCAGGATCGAGCGGTGCCCGAGCGCGCGCGGGCCGAACTCCGAGCGTCCGTCGTACCATCCGACGAGCGCGCCGCCGGCGAGCAGCTCGGCGACCCGGTCCGGCAGGTCGTCGCAGGGCTCCTCCTCCATCCCGGACGCGACGGCGGCCGCGGCGACCCGGTCCGCGGGGTAGCCGGGCCCCAGGTACGCGTCGGCCAGGGCCGGCAGCTCGGCCATGGGCACCCCGGCGAGCTGGTGCGCGGCGTAGTACGCGCAGCCGAGCGAGATGCCGTTGTCACCGGCGGCCGGGACGACGAACACCTCCTCGAACGGTGTCTCCCGCAGCAGCCGGCCGTTGGCGACGCTGTTCAGACCGACACCGCCGGCGATGCACAGGCGGGTCATTCCGGTACGGCGGTGCAGCGCGCGGGCGGCGTGCAGGAGGGCGAGCTCCAGCGTCGCCTGCGCGGCGCGCGCGACGGCCGCCTTGGCCTCGAAGTCGCCGCCCTCGACCAGCCGCGCGAAGCACTGCTCGGCCTTCTCCGCCTCGATGGTGAAGCCGCCGTCCGCGGTGAGGGAGACCAGCTCCGCCACGTCGTCGACGAACCGCTCGTCGCCGTACGGCGCCAGCCCCATCGTCTTGCCGTCCTCGCTGATCGGCCAGCTGTCCGCACTCTCCTGATAGGACAGCCCGATGGCGAGGCTCGCGCTGCGGTAGAACTGGCCGAGCGAGTTGTCGGTCAGGCCCGGCCGGAAGAAGTCGGACTCGGTCCGCCCGTCCAGGTAGTGCCGGCCGCCGACGCGGTCGAGCAGCCGCAGGCCGTCCCGGTCGCCGGCGAAGAAGCTGAGCGTCTCGGCGATCCGGTCGCCGGCGCCGGCCCGCTCGCCGGCCAGCAGGCTGCCCGCGTTGTCGCACACCAGGACCGCGGCCTCCGGGAAGCCGGACGCGGCGAACGTGCTGTACGCGTGGGCCAGGTGGTGGTTGATCCGCTGTACCCGGCCGCGGAACGCGTGGGCGAACGAGCGCGGCACGAGGTCGCAGGCCACGACGTGGTCGAGCGCGGCCGGCTCGACCCCGGCCGCGGCCAGCACCGTGCGGCGGCTGACGCCGGCGAGCAGGTCGGAGCCGACACCGTACTTGCGCCGCGTAAGGCGCTCCTCGTCGATTGCGACGAGGAAGCCGTCGTTCAGGCAGCAGGACGACCAGTCGTGGCCGGAACCGCCCAACCCCAACACCGCCGTCATGGCGAGTCCACCCTTTCCCTATCGGATTGCCGTGGCCGGGCGCAGGTCTGCCGCGCGGTAGCAGGCGTCGATGACGGCGAGCACGTCGCCGGCCCGCGCGAGCGACCGCTGCGTCTCCGCCGCGGTGCGCGGCCGGAGGAACTCGTCGAGCTGCCGGTCGTACTCCTCGCCGGTCGCGTGCCGCCCGACGTCGATCTCGGTGACCGTGCCGCCCCGCTTCAGGCGCAGCGAGGAGCCGGGCAGCCGGTTCGGGCTGAACCCGAACGTGGTGCGCAGCTCGGCGGTGGCCTCGGTACCGTGCAGCTCGATGACGGTACGGTCGACCGCTTCGTGCGACGACCAGGCGAACGCGAGCGCCAGCGCGTAGCGCTCGGTGGTCACCAGGCCCGTGATCCGGTCCTCGACGTCGCCCGGGACGTCCGCGGGGCCGGCGGCGTCGGCGTGCCACGCGGCCAGCCGGCCGGGATCGTGCAGGAAGTCCGTGCTGGCGAACGCGGCGGCGTCGCGCACCGCGCCGGAGCCCCACAGGTCGAGTACCACGTCGATGAGGTGCCAGCCCAGGTCGAACAGCACCCCGCCGCCGGCGGACCCGGCGTGCCGGAACCAGCTCCCGCGCGGGATGCCGCGCGCACGTATCCAGCTCAGGTCGGCCACCCGCGGCTCGCCGAGCTCGCCCGCGGCCACGAGCGACCGCAGGGCCGTCACATCGCGCCGGTGCCGGGCCGCGGCGGAGAGCATGAGCGTGCCGGCGCCCGCGCGGGCCGCCTCGGCGAGCACATCGAGCTCGGCGAGATCCGTGCAGGCCGGCTTCTCCAGCAGCACGGCGAGGCCGTGGCGCAGGCACCAGGCGGCGATCCGGGCGTGGGTGCCGTTCGGGGTCAGGACGAGCGCGGCGTCGATCCCGTCGGCCGGCAGGTCCTCGTGGCCGCCGTACACGGGAACGCTCCCGAGCAGCCGGGCGGCGCGGGCGGCGGCCTCCGGGTCGGGCTCCACCCCGGCGACGACGGTGCAGTCGGCCCGCGCCAGCAGCCGGGGCAGCCAGACGGCGGTGGCCACCCAGCCGAGCCCGATCACGGCGATCCTCATGCGACTCCCACCGAGGACCGGGCGCCGAGCGCGGACAGCACCTTGTGCAGCGCGGCGGCCACGTCCTCGAGGTCCGCGGGGGTGCCGAGCAGCACGCGATGGTGCAGCCAGATGCCGTGGCGGCCGAGGTTCTCCGAGACGGGGCAGCGCTCGGCGTACTCGTCCGGGTGCCCGGGCTGAGGGGTCGGGGCGGCCCAGAACGCCTCGGTGCGGTACACCGGCGGGTAGTTGAGGAAGGCCGGGATGCCCTCTGCGACCAGGGCCTCCACCACGCGGTCGCGGTTCACCCCGGCCCAGACGGCCGGATCGACGGTGAACATGGCCATGTAGTGCGGGTCGAGGTCGCAGCGGGGGTCACGCCCCTGCGGCGTGACGCCGTCCAGCGCCGAGAGGAGGCCCTCCAGGACCTGCCAGCTGCGCTCGCGGCGCTCGTTCTGCTCCGGGAGGCGGGCGAGCTGGGCCCGCAGCACCGCGCCGCTGAACTCCGTCATGCGGAAGTTGCTGGAGACGCTCTGGTGCCGGTACGCCAGGTCGCCGATCGGCCGCCCGCAGCTGTGCCGGGCGAACGCCTCCGGGTACGCGTCCGCGTCGGCCAGCAGGAGCGCGCCGCCCTCGCCCGCCGTCATCAGCTTGCCGTTCTGGAAGCTGAAGCACGCCGTGGTACCGAGCTCGCCCAGCGGCCGGCCGCGCCACCGCGCACCGTGTGCGTGCGCCGCGTCCTGGATGACCTCGATGCCGTGCGGCCGCGCCCACGCCAGGATGGCGTCCATGTCGGCGACGTTGCCGGCGAGGTGGACCGGTATGACCGCCCGGGTGCGATCGCTGCGCACGGACTCCAGCAGCGCCGGGTCGAGGCAGTAGGTCTCCCGGTCCACGTCCACGGGGACGGCCACGCCGCCCAGTCGCTGCACCGCGATCGACGTGGAGATGAAGGTGAACGCCGGCACGATCACCTCGTCGCCGGGGCGCAGGCCGATCATCTCGAGCGCCAGCTCGAGCGCGTGCGTGCCGTTGGTGAGCGCGATCGCCGCGGGTGCGCCGTGGAAGGCCGCGAACTCCCGCTCGAACGTGGTGACCTCGTTGCCGGCCACGCGCCACCACTGCCCCTGCTCCAGGGCCCGGATCAGGCCCTCGCGCTCGGTGTCGTCGTACTGGGGCCAGGCAGGGAACGGGGTGCTGCGCGTCGGTGTACCACCATCGATGGCGAGCGTCATCGCCACTCTCCTCCGTCTGACGGGTCTGATGACGGGCCGGTCGAAACCGCCCGCAGGTAGCGCGCGGGATCCCCGGCCGGGGACAGGAGTTCGGACAGGGCGGCGACGGCCGGGTCAGGGTGGCGGTCGTGGAAGCGCCGCAGGTTGGCCTCGTGCTCGTCCCACCGCGCCGGCCGGGCGTGGCTGAGATGTACGCCGTCCGCCTCGGCCGCGTACCGGAAGGCCGCGCCCGCGGCGTGCAGGCGGTAGCCGAACTCGAGGTCCTCGCAGCCCCACACCTGGCCGTAGCCCTCGTCGAAGCCGCCGAGCCGCCGCCAGGTCGCCCGCGGCAGCGAGACGTTGGCGCCCACGCACGCCGCCCACGGCACGGGGGCCGGGAGCAGGCCCTCGGCCATGTCCCGGATGAGCCGCTCCAGGCTGTTGACCACGGTGCGCCCGTAGCGCCGGGACATGGCCGCCGCGTACGGGTCGTCCGGAGCGTCGGCGACCAGGCGGGCCGAACCGGGCAGCTCCCGCAGCGGACCGTGCACGACACGTTCGCCGTCGCGCCGCGGACCGAGGGCCACGGCCGCGGTGGTGTCGCGGTGCGCCCGGACGTGCGCCGCGACGAAATCCGGCGGGGTCAGGATGTCATCGTCGAGGAACAGCAGCAGGTCGCCGCCGGCCGCGGCGGCACCGGCGTTGCGGGCCCCGGCGCGCCCGACGCCACCGCGGTGCACCACGTGCAGCGGCGGGCCGGCGGGCCGGTGGGCGGCGAGCATGGCGCCCGTCCCGTCGATCGATCCGTCGTCGACGACCACGATGTCGAACCGCTGGTACGACTGGGTCGCCAGGCCGCCGAGGGTCAGGCGCAGCCGGTCCACCTTGTCGCGGGTCGGGATCACGACGCTCACGGACTCGGCGCCCGCACCCGGATCGGGGCTCAGCCCCATTCGAGGCCGCCGGGGGCCGCCCGTTGCCGCTGTTCCATCACGTCCTCAGCATCGCGTCCGGTCCCGGCGGTGTCAGGAGGTGTGCGCTGCGCGGAAACGCTCTGAGAGCAACCTGTCGGACGGGTCAGCGGGTGGTCCTGGCGGTACTGGAAATCGAACCGCAGGGCCAGCTCCGCCTTGGCCAGCTCGGCGCCGAGGTAGCCCGCGTGGGCCGGGTCGGTGAGCAGGCCCGCGCGCACCAGGCCGAGCACCAGCGCCTGCGCGCTCCGGCCGCTCATCTCGCGCCCGCCGCGCAGGTCGGTGTCGTAGTGGCGCACCACGATGCGGCGCGCGGCGGGGTCGATCGAGACGACGAAGTACCCGTCGTCGTCGGTGTTCGGGGGCCGGGCGCCGCCGGCCGGGACGCGGTGCAGCCGCGCGACGCTGGCCGCGAGC
Organism: Dactylosporangium sp. NPDC049140; assembly: GCF_040648435.1. NCBI lineage: Bacteria > Bacillati > Actinomycetota > Actinomycetes > Micromonosporales > Micromonosporaceae > Dactylosporangium > Dactylosporangium sp. NPDC049140. The sequence goes on from NZ_JBEZDS010000001.1 coordinate 495,109, forward strand.
TCGGCCGCGAGGTCGAGGGCCGGTTCTTCGGCGTGGCGGGGCAGGTCGGCCACGGCCGCGGCGAGCACCTCGCGGTCCCGGACGCCGACCAGGTCGTGCACCGCGACGCGACGGCGGAACTCGGCGACCACCCGGGGCCGCAGGTTGGCGACCCGGGCCCGGTAGCCGGTGGCGCCGACGATGGTGCCGTCCCCGCGGCAGCCGTTGGCGGCCAGGGCGAGCAGGCTCTGCCCCTGCCGGAAAACCGGCGAGTCGCGGCCGCACACCACCAGGTGACCCAGGCCCGGGGCGGACACCATGGCGAGCACGAGCTGCTCGATGCCGAGGTTCGCGGTGGCCAGGGGCGCCGCGACCGCCAGCCGGGGAACGCCGCCGAGCGCGGCCGCGAGCGCGTGGTCGGTCAGCGTGCAGGCGGCCACGTCGGCCCCGCCTACCATGTCGGCGCGCCGCCGTTGTACGTTCGCGGCGCACCGCCCGCCGAGGGCCGCGGCAGGCTCGAGCTGATCGCGGAGATGTCCGCCCCGATCCGGTGCAGCGCCATGCCGACCCGCAGCTGCGCCGTGCGGATCGAGTCGATGGCGGCCCGGAAGCGCGCCTCGACCTCGGCCACCTGGCGGCCGCGCTTGGCCTCGTCGATCCGGTCGGCCAGCACGTCGTCGAGGTTCTCCATGAAGAACTCGTAGTTCGCCTGGCCCATCGCCTGCCGCCGCTCGTGCAGGAACGAGGTGAAGCCAGCCAGCGTCTCCCGGGCCCCGGGCAGGTCGTGGAAGCGCCGGTAGATCCGGGACACGAAGGTCTGCACCACGACGTTGAAGGTCTCGAACTCGAAGACCGCGGACTGCTCGGTGATGACGCCGTGCTCGTGGTAGCCCTCATTGTTGTACAGCGAGGCGAAGTGCAGGGCCAGGCGCTGGACCCGCTCGTCGGCGTACCGGTAGTCGTACGGGTCGAGCGTCTCGGCGTACCGGTCGCCGATCAGCCCGTCCTCGGTGAGCCGGGCCACGATGCCGGTCCCGGGGTAGATCTCCAGCCGCTCGGTGAGCCGGCGCAGGTTGTGCCCGGAGTGCGCGCGCAGGAACTCGGCGTTCTGCACCAGAGTCTCGGCCGTCGCGTACGGGTGGAACGGGATGAAGCCCATGGCGAGGTAGATGCCGTGCTCCCGCAGGAGCCGGATGATCCTGATGTTGTCCTCGACGGTCGCCCGCTTCTCCCACAGCTCCAGCTCCGCTGGTACGCCGGACTCGATGCCGACGTTCACCTTCTCCAGGCCGCTGCGCACCAGCAGGTCGAGCAGGTCGTTGTCCTCCGCGGTGTCGGCCCAGTTCTCGGCCCGCATGCAGACGTTGTAGTAGATGTCCAGGCCCCGGTCGAGGATGCCCTGGGCGATCTGCCGGACGCGTTGCTTGCCGACCCGCCCGCCGTCCGGGTCCTCGAAGGTCGAGTCGACGAAGTCGAGCGTGCGGAACCGGTGCGTCCGGACCAGGTGCTCCACCTCGTCGACCACGGACTCGGCGGTCCGGCCGCGCCACGCCTTGCCCGGCTGCACCCGGTTCCCCAGATTGGGCGCGGAGCAGAAGGTGCACCGGGCGACGCAGCCGCGGCTGGTGCTCAGCCGCACGTACTCGAGCTTGTTCCCGTGCGCGACGAGCTGGTCGCGGGCCGGGTACGGCAGCGCGTCGAGGTTGTGGATGAGCGGCCGCGGCGGGTTCTGCCGCAGCCGGCCGTCCGCCGCCCGGTAGGCCACGCCGGCGACCGTGTCCAGCGGCTCGCCCAGCGCGATCCGCTGCGCCAGGTCGAGGATGATCGGTTCGCCTTCACCGGTCGCGACCACGTCGGCGAAGGGGTTGACCCGCAGCACCTCGGTGCCGGTGAAGGTGCCGGCCGGCCCGCCGCAGGCGATGCGCACGTCGGGGCAGACCGCGCGCAGCCGCCGGCAGAACTCCACGCAGCTGGGCACGTTGAGGCTCATCAGCGTGAAACACACCAGGTCCGGCGGCCGGCGGCTCAGTTCGGCCACCGCCTGCCCGTGCTGTCCGTGCTCCACCTCGTGGATCGCCACGGTGAACCCGGCCTCGCGCAGCACCGCCGCCATGTAGGCCACGCCGAGGTGCTCGGGCGACATCACCAGGTCGCCGTCGAGGAGGATGACGAACGCGATCCGGGTCGCCGCGGGATCGGCGATCCGCTCGTCCCGGACGATGGCGAACTCGCCGGGCGGCGGCGTGCGCCCCACCGGTGTCAGGCTGATTGCCATGCGGGTGCGATTCCCTCCATAGTCCGGGGCGGTTGGATGCCCAGCGCGGCGAGAATCGCCGGGGCGACGTCTCGCATGTCCGCCGCGGAGGTGCCGAAGTCGCCGCGCGACCAGAGCAGCGCGTCTTCCCGGGTGTGCGTGCCGGTGAGCGGTCCGTCCACGGCGAGCGCATCGGTGGTCCAGGCCCCGCGGACCTGTACGCCGGGGGCGGCCTCGACATACAGGTCGCAGGCCGCCGCGGCGCACGGACCCCGGTAGAGCTCGGCCCCGCGCAGCACCCGCGCGACGACCGGCTCGCCCGGGCCGGCCGCGGTGATGGTGCCGTCCGCGGCGCGGCGCAGCGCGAGCAGCCCGGCGCTGATCCGGGCGAGCGTCTCCTCGGCGGGCAGGTCGCGCCCGCGGGGGAAGCGGTCCCGGTGGTTGAGGAAGATCCGCCCCGGGTCGAGGGCGAAGGCCGTGGTGCGCTCATCGATCTCGGTCAGCGCCGTGGCCGTGCTGGGCAGGGCGAGGTACCCCGCCTCGCGCAGCCAGGCGTTCACGTGGAACTGGGTGTGCACCGGGCCGAAGCCGTGGTCGCTGACCAGCATCAGGCCGCCGTCGCCGGCCGCGCCGGCCAGTTCGGCGATGGCCGCGTCGAGGCGGCCGTAGAAGCCGAGGATCCGGTCACGGTACGGCGAACCGGGGTCCATCAGATCCCGCCAGAGGAAGTGGTGGATGCGGTCGGTCTCGGTGAAGACGCATATCGCCAGCCGCGCCTCGGGCTCGCGGTCCAGCAGGTGCCGCAGGCCGCGGCGGCGGCCGGCCAGGGCCTCGTCCACGCGGTCCAGGAACGCGGGCACGTCGGCCCGCACGTCACCGACCTCGACGTCCAGCTGGTAGCCGAGATCGCGCAGCGGTCCCCGATGCTCCGGCGGCGCGATCGCCCGGTCGAAGTCGGGGGCGACGAAGCCCGACACGAGCGTGCCGGTCAGGCTCGGGGCGGGATACGTGCCGGGCACGTTCACCACGAGGCTGCGCCCACCGTCGGAGGCCACCGGCTGCCACAGCGGCGGCGCCTTGAGGTCGCGCAGGTTCGGGAAGTAGGTGGCGTAACCGCCGGGCACGAGCTCGACGAACCCGTAGATGCCGTGCCGGCCCGGGTCGGCCCCGGTGAGGAAGCCGGCCCAGGACGTGGAGCTGATGTCCGGGATCGGCGCGCGCAGCGGCCGGAGCCCACCCTGGGGCAGCACGGCCGCGGTCGCCGGCATGACCCCGGCCTCGGCCAGGTCGCGCAGCAGCCAGAAGGGCACGCCGTCCAGCCCGACCACCAGCATGTCGCCCGGGCGCCCGGTCATACCGGCACCCCGTTGCCCCGGCCGGCCGGCGCCGCCTGCGCGACCCCGTCGACGAGGCCCAGACCGACCGCGACGCCCTGCACGTCGCAGAGCATGAACCGGCCGGTCGCCGGGCAGTGGCGGGCCGGGTCGGCCGCCGCGGGGGCGTCCAGCCGGATGCGGCCACCGGCGATCTCGGCGAAGCCGATGCCGTCCGGGGGATGGGTCGCGTCGAGCACGCCGGACGCGCGGGCGCTGGCGTAGCGGATCGTGCACGGATCGCCGGCCCGCAGCGGCCGGTCGCCGATGTTGAGCAGGCGCACCGACCACAGGTCCCCGAACATCGGCGGATCGGCGGGCGGGGCGAGGATGGCGCCCGCGGCCGGCGGCCCACCGCTCACCCGCAGGCCGACGCTGTCGCCAGGACCGGCGCGGTCCAGGGGCGGCTCGCCGTACCGCTCGATGGCCTCCACCCGTACCGGCGGCCCACCACCCACGGCGACGAGCTCCACCCCGGGGCGCAGCACCCCACTGGCCACGTGGCCGAGGACCCGGGCGCCGAGGCGCGACTGGACGGCGAAGCGCACACAGGCCGAGTCCTGCCGCCGCGCGCCGACCTGACCGACGGTGTCGAGCAGGGACGGCCCCCGGTACCACGGCATCTGCGGCGCCGGCGCCTGCGTCACCAGGGCGCCCTCGAGTGCGCTGACCGGCACGCCGGCGACGAGGTCGATGCCCACCTCGGCGGCGATCCGGCCGACCTGCGCGGCCACCGCGGCGAACGCCTCCTCCCGGTACCCGGCCAGGTCCATCTTGGTCACCGCGCAGACCGCCGCCGTGACCCCGAGCAGCTCGAGGATGCGCAGGTGCCGGCGGGTCTGTTCGGCCGCCCCGGTCACCGCGTCGACGACGACCACGCCGAGGTCGGCGCGGGAGGAGCCGGTGACCATGTTGCGCAGCAGCGCGAAGTGGCCGGGCACGTCGATGAACACGACCACCTGGTCGCCGACCGTGACCACCGCCTCGGCGGTGTCGAGGGTGAACAGCTCGGCGCGCTCCTCGGCGAGCGCGTCGAGCAGGAACGCCAGGCCGCCTTCCCGGACCGGGACGGCCAGGCGGCCCATCGCGCCTCGGGTGTCGAGCAGCAGGCGGCCGACCAGCGTCGACTTGCCGTGGTCGACCTCGCCGACGAAGGCGATGCGCAGCGTGCGGGCGGAGCTGGGGGCTGACATCGAACCTCACATGTATCCGAGGGCGCGCAGCTTCTGCATCGCCGCCGCGTCCTCCTTGTCCTGGGCACGGCCCTCGCGCTCGCCCTGCTTCGAGCCGCGGATCTCGACGAGGATCTGCGGTACGGTGCCGGCCTCGCTCGGCATCGGCGCGCAGCAGCAGGCGCAGCCGATCGAGCGGTAGCGGCGGCCGCCGTCGGAGAAGTACAGGTCCGGCAGCGGGATGCCCTCGGCCGCCACGTACTCCCAGACGTCGATCTCGCGCCAGCGCAGCAGCGGGTGTACGCGCACGTGACCCTCGGGAGCGACGGCCACCTGGTGCTGGCCCCAGAACTCGGCCGGCTGGTTGCGGTAGTCCCAGGCGAACGACGCGTCGCGCGGGCTGAACACGCGCTCCTTGGCCCGGACCCCGTGCTCGTCGCCCCGGATGCCGAGCAGGACGGCGTCGTGGCCGTGCACCGCGATCGCCTGCTTGAGCGCGTCGGTCTTCAGCGCGGTACAGCACTCGAGGCGACCCCGCTCGGGCCCCATGCCGCCGGCCAGCGCCGCCTCGTTGCGATGGACCCGCAGGTCGAGCCCCCACTGCTCGGCGATGCGCTCGCGGAACTCGTACATCGCCGGAAACTTGTACGACGTGTCGATGTGCAGGACCGGCAGCGGTACCTCACCGAAGAACGCCTTGCGGACCAGCCACAGCAGGGTCGTCGAGTCCTTGCCCATCGACCAGAGCAGGGCCGGCCGCTCGAAGCGCTCCACGGTCTCCCGGATGTGGTGGACGGCCTCGTCCTCGAGCTCCCGAAGCATGCTAGGCGCCCTCGTGCACGGCGCCGACCCGAGCGTCCACATAGGACGTCAGGGTGTCGATGGAGTCCACGAGCTCCAGGTTGAGGTCGCCGTCGTCGATCTGGATGTCGAACTCCTGCTCCACCTGGATGAGCAGCTCGACGGCGGCCACCGAGTCGATGCCGAGCGTGTTGCGAAGGCCCTCGTTGGGGATCGTGTCGGGATCGCAGTCGAGGTTGAGCGCGGTGATGATGGTGCGCCGAAGGCGTTGTTCGGTCTCGTTCATCTGGATCCTCACGGTCGGTGCCACGCCTGTCACTTGTCCGGGTCCCCTGTCCGGAGACTAGGAATCGGGCCGGTCCGGCACAATGCGCCGGTCCTGACCGGTTCCGCTCACGACCCGAACCGCTCGGCCGGAGCACGGATCCGTCGCCGGGCGAAGACGGGACAGTGGGAGGCGTGCATCGGATCGTGCTCAGCCCGCACCCGGACGACGCCATGTGGTCCTGCGGCGGCGCCATCGCGGAGTGGGCCCGGTGCGGCGACGCGACGACCGTGGTGAACGTCTTCGACGGCGACCCCGCCCGCCGGGCCGAGGACTCGGCCGCGTTCGACGGCTGGCCGGTGGCCCGGTCCGGGCTCGGTCTCGCGGACGCCGTGGGTCGCCGCGCGGACGGTGCGCCGCTGTACCGCTCGCCGCTGGCGCTGCGCCGCCGCCCGCACCCGGCCGACGCGTGGCTGGCCGAGGTGCTGATCGCCGCGCTGCGGCCGATCGTGGCCGGCGCGGACCACGTCTACGCGCCCATCGGCCACGGCGCCCACGTGGACCACGTGCTCGTCCGGCTGGCCGCCGACGCCGTGGTCGGCCCGGGCCGCCTGTGCCTGTACGCGGAGTTCCCGTACCGCGTCGCGCCGCCGCGCGAGCTGGTCCGGGTCGACGCGACGGTGGACTTCACGCCGTGGCTGGGCGGGGGTCTGGCGTACCGGTCCCAGGTGGCGGCGATGTTCGGCGGCCCGCTGGCGTTCGCCCGCACGCTGGCCCGGCACGCCCGGCTGCGGCCCGACGGCACGTCCCGGTGGCCGCATTGGCGGTCCGCGCCGGCGAATGCGCCGGTGTGAGCCGAGGGTGCCAGGTCACCACCGGGCGCCGCCGTCGACCGCGATCGTCTGCCCGGTGATGAAGGCGGCGCCGGGACCGGCGAGGAACGCGACGGCGGCGGCCACCTCCGCGGCCCGGCCGAGGCGCCGGACGGCGGTACGCGCGGCCGCCGTCTCGTCCTCCGCCGCGCTGTACGCGCCCCCGCCGTTCTCCGGGTCCGGCTCGACCGCGCCGGGCGCCACCACGTTCACCGTGATGCCGAACGGCCCCAGCTCCCAGGCCGCGCTCGCCGCCCAACCGGACAGCGCGGCCTTCGTCGCCGCGTAGTCGGCCTGCCCCGGCAGGCCGACCACGCCGGCGCGCGAGCCGAGCAGCACGATCCGGCCGTACCGGGCGCGCAGCATGCCCTTGGCGGCGACCCCGGCCAGCGCGAGGCCGGCCTCCACGTTCAGCGGCCACAGGTCCGCACCGTCACCGGCCGGCCCGAGCAGGGGCCGGCGCAGGGTCGCGCCGTGCGCGCACACCAGGATCTGCGGCGGCCCGGCCAGGCCCCGCACCTGCGGAAGGAGCGCCGACCTCGCGGCCGGGTCGGTCAGGTCCGCGGTCACGACATGCGCGACGACACCCTCGTCCGCGAGCCGGGCGAGGCTCGGCGAGGACCCGCGGCCCGCGCCCACCACTGTCGCGCCGCACTCCGCGAGCGCGCGGCAGATCGCGCGGCCCAGGTGGCCGCCCGCCCCGGTCACCAGGGCCACGCGCCCGGCGAGCTCGTCCTTGCTCACGACGGGACCTCCGGAGTCATTTCGCCGGCCGTGGCCAGAAGCAACGTCACTGCAGGTGTACCGGTGGGGACGGCCCGCCGCACCGAGAGCCCGACCCGGGCCAGGCCCCGCTCGAGCGCCGCCACCGTCGGCCAGTACAGGCCGCCGTGGGTGAGCCAGTCCAGCCGTACCACGCCGGGAATTCCGCCGTCGACGGCGAGGAACACGTCGTCGAACAGCAGCCGGCCGCCGGGCGTCAGGCGGGCCGCGAGGCCGGCCAGGTCGCTGCCCGCATCGGACAGGTGCACCGCGTTGCTCACCACCACGACGTCGAACCGCTCGTCCGGTTCCGGCTCCTCCGGATCGCCGCCGTCCGGGGGCGGGCTGAGCGGGCCGACCCGCAGCAGCCTTCCCGCGGTACCGGCCGCCCGCGCGTACCGGCCGGGACCGCAGGCCACCTCCAGCAGCCGTTGCGACGGCCGGTAACCGGCCAGCGCCAGCCCCAGCCGGGTGCGCCGTTCGGCGGCGGGCGAGTTCATCGCCGCCTGGTAGACCGCGGAGATCTCCTCGGGGCCGGTGTCGCCGGCCTTACCCAGGGCCATGTCGACGAGGCGTTCCCGGGTCACGAACGAGCGCGACAGGAGGTCCTCCAGGCGCAGGATCGGGGCCGACGCCACGTGCGGCCCGCCGTTCGCGTCCGGCCGGTCCGGTCGCACGATGCCCAGCTCGGCGGCAGTCTCGAGCAGCACGTCGCACACCTGGCGGTCGAGGCCCAATGCGGCGGCGATCGCGGCGGCCGCGGACGGGCCGCGGGTCAGCAGGTCCAGGACGCCGAGCCTCAGCAAGGCGAACACGAGCTCGCTGCGCTTGTAGGCCAGCGCCTCGGCGACAAGCGCCGCCTCGTCGCCCAGCCGGTACACCGGTTCCGGCAGCACCTTGCCGGAGCCCCCGCGGGGCACGGCCGGCACCACACGGATCCGGTCCGGCACCTTGTGCGGGGCGAGCCGGGTGCGCAGGTGGTCCCGCAGCGCCGGGAGATCCGTCGCCGCCGTGCGCACGCTCACCACGTCCATCTCGAGGAGGGTGGACCCGGCCGCCCCGGGGGTCGTACGGCAGCGCGCGTCCACCACCTCCGGATGGGCGCCCGCGACCGCCTCAACCTCCTCGGGCGCGACCCACCGGTCCCCGCGGCGCAGCGCCCGGGTGCGCCGGCCCACGATGCGCCCGCCGCCGGGCTCGAAGAGCGCCACGTCACCGGTGTCGTACCACTCCCCGGCGTCGACCCGGACCTGGAGCGTGCCGGCCTCGCCGTCGGGCATCGGCGCGCCGTCCGCGTCCACGATGCGCGCCTCGACACCGTCCATCGGCACGCCGATGCCGGCGTCGGGGCAGCCCGGGCGGCCGGCGAACAGCGCACCGGTCTCGGTCGACCCGTAGTTGCGCGACAGTCCCACCCCGAACGCGTCCCGGAACCGCCGCTCGAGGTCGGCCGAGACGGGCCCGGCCCCGACCACGGCGAGGCGCAGGGAGTGCCCGGCGCGCAGGCCCCGGGCCGCGCGGGCGGCGAGCGGCGACACCGTCGAGGGCACCAGCGCGAGCACCGTGCAGCCGTCGTTGACCAGCTCCAGCGTCCGGCCGGGGGCCCCGGGCGGCCCGGCGTGCAGTGCGCAGCCCGCCTCGGCGGCCGCGTGCACCCAGCCGAGGGCGAAGGCGTGCCACATCGGCAGCGGCAGCGCGACCCGGTCGTCGGGCGTGAGCGGCGCCCAGGTGACGTACCGGCGCCCCTCGGCGTCCAGCGAACCGACGCCGCGCCGGACCAGCTTGGGCGATCCGGTGCTGCCCGAGGTGCACAGCAGGACCCCGCCGGGCTCGTTCCGCGGCTCCGACGGGGTGCCGAGCAGCCGCAGCTCACCGTCCGGGGACTCGGCCAGTGTGCGGGTCGCGCCGGCCAGCGCGAGCCACCGCTCCCGCTCCGCCGCCGGGCTGGACGGGTCGAGCAGCAGCGGCACGGCGCCGGCGGCGAGCAGCGCACGGTACCCGTCGAGCCAGCCGGGCCCGTTCTCCGCGACGAGCGCGACCACCTCGCCCGGCCGCACATCCACGTTCAGCGCCGGCTCGCGTCGTACTCGTGCTTACGCTCCTCGATGAGTGCCCGGATTCCCGCGGGTGCGTAGGTCGGCGCGGCACACAGCTCGTCGAGGGTGATCTCGTCCTCGAAGTACATGGACAGCGTGTCCCACGGCGTGAAGCAGCCGTGGCAGGCCTTCAGCCGCGGCCGGGGCGCGAGCAGCGCGTCGTACATGGGGCTGTGGCCGACCTTCGCCAGCGCGCTCGGATAGTCGTCGTCCAGCAGGTTGCCCATGTCGGAGAACCAGATGTTGGGGCACGGCGTCACCATGCCGTCGCTGAAGGTCGAGACCACGAGCCGGGGAAGGTGGCAGCGGAAGGTGCGGCGCCCGTTGTGGAAGAAGCTGAGGAGCCGGTCGAAGTACGGCCGCGGCGGCAGCACCGGGGCGAACTCGTCGTACCGCTGCACGAAGCGCTCCACGTGGCCCAGTTGGTCGGCGCGCACCATGAACTCCTGCGCGCCCGGGCCGCGGACGGGGAACGGGAAGAACACGCAGGGGTTGGCCCGGCCGGCCAGCCACTCGGCGAACGGCTCCAGGTCCTCCACGCTGCGGTCGTTGAGCACCGTGTAGATCTCGACCGGCAGCGCGCTGTCCAGGATCGCCTCGACCCGCCGGAGGACCTTGTCGTGCAGCGACTCGCTGCCGACGCGGTACGAGTTGCCGTGGTACCGGTGGCTGTCCAGGGAGACCTGGAGCACCACGTTGCCCCACGACTCGAACTCGGCCAGGTACTCGTCCTTGACCAGCACCCCGTTCGTCTGCACCACCAGCACCTCGTGGTGGTGCGACTGCTCCCGCAGGAACTCCATGATGCCGGCGACCAGGAAGATCTCGCCGCCGGTGACCTTCAGCAGCGGTACCCGGAAGGCGTCGTCGATCCGCTTGTCGATGAGCGGCAGCCGGGTGCCGAGCGGGGTGCCCGGCGCGTAGCGGTCCTTGGTCGGTGGCTGGAATATCAGCTGGTCCACATGGGACTCTTTGAGGTTGCTCTGCCCGGTCAGGCAGTACGTGCAACTGAGGTTGCACGAGTCCTCGTTGACGACCAGGTCGTTGCCGACCAGCGAGTTGATCACGTGCGCCCCCTCGTCACCGCGCCTGGATACGAATACTTCGCGAGGGACCGCACCGGGGCAATGCAATGCGGTGAGCGCATGTGCTCATGACCGGCACCTGCCAATGTGAGGTCCTGGACAGCGGATACGGCGGGTGGTCGACTCGCGCCAGACGGCGCGAAGGAGGATGGGCCCTTGTCCGGCAAGCCCGTGACCGCAGTCGTGTTCGACCTGGACGGCGTGCTCATCGACAGCATCGAGCTGATGCGCGCGGCCTTCCAGTCGGCCTATGCGGAGGTGGTGGGCGACGGTCCCGCACCGTTCGAGGAGTATCTGAAGCAGCTCGGCCGCCACATGCCCGACATCCTGGCGATCATGGCCCTGCCCGCGCGCATGTACCCCGCTTTCGTCCGGCACAGCAACGCGCTGGTGCACCTGACCCCGGCCGCCCCGGGCGCCCACCGCCTGCTCGACGAGCTCGCCGACGCCGGCCTGGCCCTCGCCGTCGCCACCGGGAAGTCCCGGGAGCGGGCGGAGCAGGTGCTGGCCGTGGTGGGGCTGCGCGACCGCCTCGACGCGGTGTGCGGCTCCGACGAGGTGCCCGCGGGCAAGCCGGCGCCGGACATCGTGGAGCTCGCCCTGCACCGGCTGGGCGCGGCCCCGGCGGAGGCGATAATGGTCGGCGACTCGCCGCTCGACCTGCGGTCCGGGCGCGCCGCCGGCACCCGTACGGCGGCGGCGCTGTGGGGCCAGGGCTCGGCCGAGGAGCTGCTGGCCTGCGAGCCGGACCTGGCCGCGGCCTCCTGCGACGACCTGCTCGCCCGGCTGAGCGCGCTCATCGGAGTACGCCGATGAGCGTGCGACCGGCTACGTGCTGGCCGCCGACGCCCGCGCCGCGGCGCTGCCCGCTCCCATCGACCGCAGCCAGCCCCGTTCCGCGGCCCGTACTCCCGCCTGGAACCGGCTGCGCGCCGACAGTCGCGCCATCAGGCCGGCCATCTGCCGGCGCACCGTGCTCAGTGACACGCCGAGCCGGCGCGCGACCATCTCGTCGGTATGGCCCGCGCACAGCAGCTCGAGCAGGTGCCGCTCGGTCGGGCTCAGGCCCTCGTCGTCCCGCGCCACGCTCTGCCCGAACGGCAGCGCGGCGTGCCACAGCTGCTCGAACAGCGTGATGGCGAGGTTCACCAGTCCGGGCGCCGTGACCTCGATCGCCCCCGCGCCGGCGTCGGCCGGGTCGATGGGGACGATCACGCCCTGACGGTCGTACACCACCATGATCGACGGCACGATCGGCACCGTGCGCACCTCGCCGCCCATGGACGTCATCCAGTCGGCGTACTTCACCAGATTCGGGTAGTTGGTGAAACTTTCCTGATAGATGCAGCGCACCTGGGCGCCCCGTGCGAAGAGCATCTCGTTGAGCGGCCGGCTCGCCGCCTTCGCGTCGGGCGACTGCGCGGAGACCGGATTCATCGACAGGCACTCGTGCCGGATCTGGGTGGCCAGCCGCTCCATGTGCCGGCGTACCGCATCCAGGCCCATCAGCCGCACGAAGCCCTCCCGGCTGGCCCGCTCGGCCACCTCGGTCGACAGCGCCACCATGGCCAGCCGCACCGACTCGATGTACTGCCGCTGGGCCTGGATGTCCGCCTCCGCCCGGGAGACCAGAGTGGCCAGGCCGAGGGCCGGGTCCACCAGCCTGAACGGCGTCGGGCTCGTCTCCGAGCGGGTCAGCAGCGACAGGTCGGCCAGCTCGGCCAGGGCCGCCTCGACCTCAGCCTCCGTGCTGGACAGATGCGCGGCGATCTCACGCGCGGTCCAGTCGGCGTGCGTGAACATTGCGCGGTACACGGTCTCGGTCGAGGCGTCCACGCCGATCGCTTCGAGCAGCCGCCCTTGGCCACCCTGACAAGAGCAGAATTCGAGATCCATCATGCGCTCCCCGTTCCGGTGGACAGGCTTCGTCGCGGCCGGCGGCATGTGGGCACTGGCGCTGCCGCGGGCCGCATGACGGTCGTGATGTCTGCCAACTCCGGTGGCGTCCTCGAAGGCGTCGAATACAATCGAATCGCTTCGATAGGCCGGTCCGACCTTAAGTTGCTCATGCTTGCCCGTCAAGGGCGTGACATCTTCCGCTCGCGAGCGCTTGCACTCAGGACCGGCCCCCCTTTCCTCGTGAACACTGGAGTTCGACGACGGCTTCAGAGGGGGGCCTCACCATGCCCGGGAACCGGGTCATCCCGCCCACGGCGCTCATCATCGGCATCGACGGCGGCGGCCTCGACGCGATCGAACCGCTCGTCGCCGCGGGTCGCCTGCCCAACCTGGCGACCCTGCTGGGCGCGAGCGTCCACGGGCCCACCACCACGACCTGGCCCGCGCACACCGCACCGGGCTGGTCGACCTTCGTCACCGCGGAGCAGCCGGGCGGGCACGGCGTCTTCCAGTTCTTCGACACCCAGCACCCCGAGTACGGCGACCGGATCACCACCAGCGCGCAGCTCGGCGCCGCCACCGTCTGGCACTGGCTGGCCGACCAGGGGTACACGAGCGGCCTGATCAACGTGCCGATGTCGCACCCGGCCCTGGATCTGCCCGGCTACCAGGTCACCTGGCCGCTCGTGCCCACGCTCCGGTACAGCCGGCCGCCCGGCCTGATCGGCGAGCTGTCCGCCGCCGGCGTGCCGTTCACCAGCGACCTGCTGACGATGTACCAGGGCCAGGCCGACTACGCCGACCGCGCGGTCGGCAACGTCGCGGCACGCCGGCGCTCCATCGCCCACCTGCTCACCACGCGCCCGGCCGACATCGTCATGGCCGTCATCACCGAGGTGGACCGGGTGAGCCACCACTACTGGCACCGCGCCGACCCGACCCACCCCCGGCACGACCCCGCCGACCCAGCCGGCCGCGACGCGATCACCCGCGTGTACGCCGCCGTCGACGAGCTCGTCGGTGAGCTCCTCGACCTGGTCGGCGAGGAGACCGCCGTGATGCTCGTCAGCGACCACGGCTCCGGCCCGGGCTACACGCATCTCAACGTCAACACCGCGCTCGCGGAGGCCGGCCTGCTGAGCCTGGGCACCGGCCACAGTGGACCGGCGAGCTGGTTCACCGACCCGGAGACCGGCCGCACGGTGGACTTCGCCCGCACCACGGCGTACATGCCCACGCCCGGCTGCAACGGCGTGAACCTGAACCTCGCGGGGCGGCAACGGCTGGGCCCGGTGCGGCCGGCCGACGTACGGTCGCTGACCCGCGAAATCACGCAGCTGTTCACGGAGATGATCGACCCGCACTCCGGGCGCCCCGCCTTGTCCGCGGTGCTCAGCCGCGAGGAGGCGTACCCCGGTCCGTACTGCGCCGGGGCGCCCGACCTGCTCCTCGTGCCCGCGGTGGAGACGGTGCTCGCCGATCCCCGGCCGGCCCGCGCCGTGTGGAGCCCCAGCCACCAGACCGGCATGCACCGGTACACCGGCATGTGGTCACTGCGTCATCCCGCGCTCCCCCCGTCGCGGCTGGCCGGCCCGGTCGCCCTGCACGACCTGGCCCCGACGCTGCTGCACGTGCTGGGCCTGCGCCGGCCCGGCGACGTCCTCGGCCGGCCCGTCCAGGCGGTACTCGACGGCCACCACGAGTCGCAGCCGCTGCCGGCGAGCGCGCCGCGCCCGGGCGAGGTCCAGGACGAGGTGTACCTCCGCGACCACGAGGAGACCCGGAGCATCCTCGCCACGATGGGCTACCTGTGAAACGGAGTCGTTAACATGCCTCCCATGCCATCGCGATTCAACGGCACCTGCCTGATCACCCGCGACGTGCCGGGCCTGGCCGCGTTCTACGCGGAGGTGCTGGACAGCGAGGTGAGCGGCAGCGAGGTGTTCGCCACGGTAACGGTGACCGGGGCGGTGCTGTCGTTCTTCGCGGCCGGCAGCATGGAGCAGATGGTGCCCGGATGCCTGGAGGGCGCGGGCAGCGGGAACTTCACGCTCGAGTTCGAGGTCGACGACGTCGACGCCTGCCACGAGCGGCTGCGGGAGCGGTACACGATCGTGAAGCCGCCGACCAGCCAGGCGTGGGGGCGGCGGTCGGTGTGGCTGCGCGACCCGGACGGGAACATCGTCAACCTCTACCGGAACGTGCCGGCTCCGCAGGAAGCCTGAGCACCGCGGGTCAGGAGAACCGGATCCGCACCGGGCTGGCGGAGGCGGACCGGGGCGCGTAGGCGAACGCGGCCAGGGCGTCCTTGACCACCGAGAGCGTCTCGTCGCCCACGAGCTCGACCCAGGAGCGTTCCGCGGCGGCGCCGGCCGCCCGCATCCGCGCGACCGCCTCCGTGCCCGCCGGCGTGAGCGCCAGGCGGCGGCTGCGCGCGTCGACCTCGTTCGGCTGGCGCTCGAGCAGGCCCTCCACAGCCAGGGTCGCGCAGATCTTGCTGATCGCCTGCGTCGTCATGCCCAGCCGCTCGGCCAGCTGCGTGACCGTGTCCAGGCCGTCGCCGATGAAGAGGGCCGCGAGGGACTGCGACGGGGTCAGGTGGCCGTAGCCGACGCCCGCCAGCTCGCCCAGGATCTCGCGCACGAGGCGCTCGCAGGCGGCGGCGAGCAGCACGCCCAGGTCCGGCTCAGCGGTCATGGCCAAACCCTAGCCAATCCTTGACCAGGAAACCCAGTTACGTATCTAATGTTGGTAACTCAGTTACGCATGGAGGGAGCGGGTCATGGGAATCGACATCGACGGGCTGCGCGGCGACGGCAAGGGACTGGTCCTGTACTTCATTCGAGCGGCGAACTGCCCGGTCTGCCTGCGTCACGCCAGGAGCCTGGCCGGGCTCGGGCTGGCGGCCCGCGGGGTCGCCGCCGCCGTCGTGGTGCCGGGCGGGCCGGCCGAGGCGGAGAAGGTGCGCCGGGTCGCCGGCGGGCTCGCCGTCGTCTCGTCGGAGGGGGTCGCCGCACACCGCGCCGCGGGGCTGGACAAGACGCTGATCATGCAGCACAGCGGAACGCTGCTGTTCGACGCGGCCGGGCAGGAGCGCTACCGCCTCGTCGCGACGCTGCCGACCGGGAGCTTCGACGCCGCCGCCCTCGGCGCGGCCGTCGACCGGCTCTGAACGCCGGCCTCTCGTGCGGCCTCGGCGGGCGAACCAGCCGGGCGGCTCCCAGATTCGGAAGCCGCCCGGTGCGAGGTCAGAACCTCATGTTGAACTTCTCCCACGCGCCGATCGCGGTGCGGTTCGCGATCAGCGGCTGCTTGCCGCCGGCCTCCGCGGTCACGTACTTCCCGTTGACCCCGGCCGCCAGGGAGCCCGTGCCGTCGTCGTTGCGGACGAGCCGGAACTTCTCCCACGCGCCGATCGCGGTGCGGTTCGCGATCAGCGACTGGTTGCCGCCCGCCTCCGCGGTGACGAACCGGTAGTCGGCGTGGGCCAGGATCGCGACCCAGCCGTCGCCCGCGTCGATCAGGTCGAAGGTCTCCCAGGAGCCGACCTGCGCACGGTTGGAGATCAGGGGCTTGGCCCCGGCCGCCTCGGCGGTCACGTAACCGTTCACGCCGAAGATGAACGTGCTCACGGAATGGGCGGTCGCGAACTGCTCCCACGGGCCCAGCGCCGGGCGGTCCGCCGTCAGCGGGCCGGTGCCGTTGTTGCCGCTCACGAACATCCCGTTGCCGCGGTACCGCAGCCCGAACGCGCCGTTCGCGCCCGTGACGAGCTCGAAGCGGTCGGGAACGGCGCTGTCGGCCCGCAGGCGCGTCGTGCCCGGGTCGACCGTCAGGTACTTGGCGTTGGTGTAGGACTGCAGGCCAACGTCCCCGTGGCCGAGGTCGACCAGGTCGAAGACCTCCCACGGGCCGGCCTCGGGTCGGTTCGCGACCAGCGGCTGGTTGCCGTTGTCCTCGGCGCTGACGAACCGCAGGTTGGACAGCGACAGCAGCGCGGCCGACCGGAGGTGCGACAGGGCGGGGGCCGTTCGCGTGGAGGTGCTCGTCGCGCCGGCGGCGTCGGTGACCGTCAGCGTCACGGTGTAGTCGCCGGGCTGCGCGTACTCGTGCGTCAAGCCCCAGTCCGCCGTGGTGACGACGGTACCGTCGCCGAAGTCGAAGGTGTACGAGCTGATCCGGGCCAGGCCCGCGATCGATCGCTGGCCGTCGGCGAAGACCGTCGGCTTCGGGCCGCCGGCGGCGACCTCGAGCTGGGCCACGGGACCGTCGGCGGTGATCGCCCCGACGGCGATGCCCACCGCGGCGTGACCGAGCGGGATGGCCGCGGCCGCGGTGTTCGTGGTGGTGTCGATCGGCGTCACCGAGTCGCCGGTGACGTACGCGCGCTTGCCGTCGCCCGCGATGTCGACGCCCTTCGGGTGAGCGGCGACCGGCACCGTCGCGACGACCGCGTTTGTCGCCGTGTCGATGACCGACGCGGTGCCGGCCCCCGAGTTGGTGACGTAGGCGCGCTTGCCGTCCGGCGTGAACGCCACGTCGTAGGGCTCGGCGCCGACCGGGACGGTCGCGGTCACCGTGTTCGTCGCGGTGTCGATGACCGACACGGTGGCGCCGCTCAGATCGGTGACGTAGACGTGCTTGCCGTCCGGCGCGACGGCGACGCCCCACGGGCGGGAGCCGGCCGCGACCGTGGCGGTGACCTGGTTCTTCGGCGCCTCGACGACCTGCACGCCGCCGGCGGTGGTGACGTAGACGTGCCGGTTGTCGGGGGCGACCGCGACGCCCTGCGGGTGCTCGCCGACGGCCAGCCGCGGATAGGGCGAGTAGGAGAGGCCGTCCAGGATCGCGAGGGTGTTGGCCGCGTAGTTGGCGACGTAGACGCGGTAGCCGTCCGGCGAGACGGCCACGCCGTGCGGCTCCGTCCCGACGGTCACGGACCGGACCACCGCGCTGCGGCTCGGTTCGATCACGCTCAGCGTGTCCAGGTCGGAGCTGGCGGCCAGCACGTAACCGGTTCGCGGGGCGAACGCGATCTCGCCGTCGCCGCCACCGGTCGGGATCGCGTTGAGATCCTTGCCGGTCGCCGCGTCGAGCACCGATGTCGTGGTCGACCCGGTGCCCGACACATAGAGAATGTCCTTCGGACCCGCCGCGGCGGCGGGAGCGGCGCCGGCCAGCAGGCCGACGCCGGCCGTCACGACCACTGTCGTGAAGCCGGCCAATATGCGGTTGTGCACGACGGGATTATTGCCGGTCTTGAATAGCGTCGCTGCCCGTATTTCAGGCGGGTTGGGGCTCGTTGACGACCGGCGCGCCGACGACCGCGGTAAGCACGTCGTCCAGGGTCACCACGCCCAGCGGCACGCGGCCGTCGCTGACCAGCACGATGTGCTGACGCTCGCGGCGCATGGCCAGGAGCAGCTCGGCGAGCGTACGGGTCGGCGGCACGATGCCCAGCGGGCGGATCAGGTCAGCCGGAATGGGCGCCCGGCGCTGGGGGCCGACGAAGCCGAGCACGTCCTTGACGTGGACGAAGCCCAGCACGCGGCGGCTGGCGCGCTCGACCACGGGGAAGCGGGATCGGTTCGTACGGGTCGCGAGGACCTCCAGCGACGCCGGGGAGACGTCCTCGGCGATCGTGGTGATCTCGGACCAGGGGCGCAGGGCGTCGCGGGCGGTGCGGTGGGACAGGGCCAGCGCGCCCGTGATGCGGGCGTGCTCCTCCGGGGCCAGCAGGCCCTCGGTGGTCGCCTGCGCGGCCAGGCCGGCCAGCTCCTCGGCGGTGAAGACGGTCTTCACCGAGCCGGTCGCCTCGATCCGCCACAGCGACAGGATCGTGCGCGACGCCCACTTCATGGCGACGAGCACCGGCTTGGTGCCCATGCAGAAGGCGTACATCGGCGGGCCGAGCCACAGCACGGCGCGCTCGGGGTTGGCCAGGGTCAGGTTCTTCGGCACCATCTCGCCGGCCACCGTGTGCGCGAACACCACGACCGTCAGGGCCAGGGCGAACGCCACCGGGTGCACCAGGTTCTCCGGCAGGTGCACGGCCTCGAAGGGGCCCTGCAGGCCGTGGGCCAGGGCCGGCTCGGCCATGGCGCCGAGGCCCAGGGTGCAGATCGTGACGCCCAGCTGGGCACCGGCGATCATGAGCGGGATCTCGTTCATGGCGCGCATGGCGGTGCGGGCCCGCCGCGATGTCGCCGCCATCGGCTCGATCACGGTGCGGCGGGAGGCGATCAGGGAGAACTCGCCCGCGACGAAGAAGCCGTTGCCGAGCAGCAGCACGATGGTGGCGATCAGCTCAATCATCTTCGGGGACCTCCGGACGCACCACGCGGACCTGCTCGATGCGGCGGCGGTCGACCTCGACCACGGTGAACTCCCAGCCGTCCTCGTTCCAGGTCTCGCCGACCGTCGGGATGTGACCCAGCCGCGCCATCAGGAAGCCGGCGAGCGTCTCGTACGGCCCCGGCGGCACGTGGAACCCGGTCAGCTCGGCCAGCTCGTCCTCGCGAAGCACGCCGTCGACCAGCACGGTGCGCTCGGCGCCGGGCGCGGTCAGGTCGGGCATACCGTGCGCGGTGGCCGGCTCGTCCTCGACGTCGTGCTCGTCGGCGATCTCGCCGACCAGCTCCTCGACGAGGTCCTCGACGGTGACCACGCCATCCGTGCCGCCGTACTCGTCCACGACGATCGCCACGTCGGAGTTGCCCCGGCGCAGCGCCGCGAGGACGCCGTCGAGGTCGAGGCTCTCCGGCACGAACAACGGCTCCCGGGCGACCGCGCTGACCCGGGTGGTCGGGCGGCGCACGGGCGGCACGCCGAGCGCGTCGGTCACCGTGACGACCCCGGTCACCTGGTCGAGGGTCTGCTCGTAGATCGGGAAGCGGCTGTAGCCGGTCTGCACCGAGGTGGCCAGCAGGTCGGCCACGGTGGCGTCGGCCCGCAGCGACACCACGTCGACCCGCGGGGTCATCGCCTCCGCCGCGCGCTTGTCGCCGAAGCGAATGGTGCGCTGCAGCAGCACCGCGGTCTCTTTCGGCAGTGCGCCGGCCCGGGCGGAGATCGCGGCGAGCAGGCCGAGCTCCTCGGGCGAGCGGGCGCTGGCCAGCTCCTCCTGGGGTTCGATGCCGAAGCGCCGCACGATCCAGTTGGCGGAGCCGTTGAGCAGCGTGATCAGCCACGAGAAGAACTTGGAGAAGCCGCGCTGCGGTCCGGCCGTGGCGCGGGCCAGCGGCATCGGCTTGGCCAGGGCGGCGTTCTTGGGGACGAGCTCGCCGAAGAGCATCGAGAGCAGGGTGGCCACGATCAGGCCGCAGACGTGCGCGGCGGTGTCGGTCACCGAGCCGAAGATCGGGTGGAGGGCGGGCTCGAAGAGGCGCGAGAGGGCGGGCTCGGCCAGGTAGCCGGTGAGCAGACCCGCGAGAGTGATGCCGAGCTGGGCGCCGGAGAGCTGGAACGACAGTTCGCGCAGGGCCTGACGGACGGTGCGGGCCTTGCGGTCCCCGGCGTTGGCACGCTGCTCGATCTCCGCGCGGTCGACGGTGACGAGCGAGAACTCGGCGGCGACGAAGGCTGCGTTCGCGGCGGTGAGCAGCACGAACGCGAGCAGGGGCAATAGTGTGGTCAACACGCTCGCGCGATGGTCCCTTCAGGTGTGATCCGATTGTTCCACGTGAACCCAAGCCGTGCTGAAGCTGCCCACGGGTCCGTGTCGAACGAGCCACCCGAAGATCGAGATACGTAGATCACCTTCCCTCTTTCGAGGGCTTTGCGCCGTGTTGAACAGCGCCGATGCCGGTGCCAGCGGGGGTCATAGCAAGCATCGAGGGGAACTTTGATGGGTGCGGCGTTGATCGGCGCGTGTACAGCGCTCGCGGTGGGCAACGCCGGCGCGAGGGCGAAGCGGGCCCGTCTCGACTATGTGCGCACCAAGGCGCTGGAGCGTTGACGCAGGGCGCCGAACCCCTACTTCTGCACCGCCCGGAGCAGCACGGACGCCACGTCGACGACCTCGACCTCCTCCGGCGCGGCCCCCGCGGCCTTCTTGCCGGTGACGCCGTCGCCGAGCATCGTGAGGCAGAACGGGCACGCCACCGCGACCGTCTTGGCGCCGGTCGACAGCGCCTCCTCGACCCGCTCCACGTTGATCCGCTTGCCGATCCGCTCCTCCATCCACATGCGCGCGCCGCCGGCGCCGCAGCAGAACGAGCGCTCCGCGAACCGGTCCATCTCGACCAGGCCCTTGTTGTCGTCCGCCGGCCCCGCGACGGCGCCGAGCACCTCGCGCGGCGGGGCAAAGACGCGGTTGTGCCGGCCCAGGTAGCAGGGGTCGTGGTAGGTGACGGCGCCGTCGAGCGGCTGGACCGGGGTCAGCTTGCCGGCCGCGACGAGCTGGGCGAGCAGCTGCGTGTGGTGAATGACGTCGTAGTGCCCGCCGAGCTGGCCGTACTCGTTCGACAGCGTGTTGAAGCAGTGCGGGCAGGTCGCCACGATCTTCTTCACGCCGGCCTCGTTGAGGGTCTCGACGTTCTGCTGGGCGAGCATCTGGAAGACGAACTCGTTGCCGATGCGGCGGGCCGGGTCGCCGGTGCAGGTCTCGCCCTGGCCGAGGATGGCGAACTTGACGCCGGCCTCGTGCAGCAGGGTCGCCACGGCGCGCGTGGTCTTCTTGGCCCGGTCCTCGAATGCGCCGGCGCAGCCGACCCAGAAGAGGTACTCGAAGTCGCCCTCGTCGATCTCGGCGACGTTGGGGACCTCGAAGTCCAGCCCCTTGGTCCAGTCGTCGCGGGTGGACTGGGCCGCGCCCCAGGGGTTGCCCTTGTTCTCGAGGTTGCGCAACATGACGCCGGCCTCGGTCGGGAAGTTCGACTCGATGAGCACCTGGTACCGGCGCATGTCGACGATGTGGTCGACGTGCTCGATGTCGACCGGGCACTGCTCGACGCACGCGCCGCACGTGGTGCACGACCACAGCACGTCGGGGTCGATGATGCCGTTCTCCTCGGCGGTGCCGATGAGCGGCCGCGCCTGCTCCGCCAGCGCGAGCGCGTTCACGTGCGAGTGGTCCTCGCCGGCGAGCAGGTACGGCGCCTTGGCGTAGGCGTGGTCGCGCAGGTTGAGGATCAGCAGCTTCGGCGAGAGCGGCTTGCCGGTGTTCCAGGCCGGGCACTGCGACTGGCACCGCCCGCACTCCGTGCAGGTGGTGAAGTCGAGCATGCCCTTCCAGCTGAACTGCTCGACGGTCGCGACGCCGAACTGGTCCTTCTCGGGGTCGGCCTCCTCGAAGTCCAGCGGCTTGCCCTGGCTGGTCATCGGGCGCAGGGCGCCGAGGCCGGAGCCCTTCCGGCCCGGGGTGCGCTTGAAGAAGATGTTGAAGAAGGCCAGGAAGCGGTGCCAGGCCACGCCCATTGTCACGTTGCTGGCGATCACGATGACCCAGGCCATCGAGATGATGATCTTCAGCATGGCCACGATGCTTACCGCGGCCGGCCAGGCGGGCAGGATCGAGCCGAGCGCGTGGCTGACGGGCGCGGCCCAGGTCGGCCACTCGAGCTCGTCGTTGGCGGCCTTGAAGCCCCGGATGAAGAAGCCACAGATCAGAACGCCGAGGATGGTGTACTCGACGTAGTACGCCTGCCACATGGTCGAACCGGTGAAGCGCGACCGCCGGTTGGGGTTGCGCGGAAGGTTGCGCAGCCGGATGCCCATCAGCACGAGAATGCCGATGAAGCCGAAGACGCCGATCCACTCGGTGACCAGGCCATAGACGTTCCAGGCGCCGATCAGCGGCAGGCCCAGGCCCGGCTTGACGACCTCGAAGTAGGCCTCGACCACCAGCAGCGAGAGCGCCAGGAACGCGATCATGACGAACCAGTGCGCGGCGCCGACGACGGTCCAGCGCAGCATGCGCGTGTGGCCGAGCGTCTCGGCGAGCATGGTGCGAAGCCGCAGGCCCTTGTTGTCCCCGCGGGTCGGGTCGGGCTGGCCCAACCGGATGACCGCGAGCATGCGCCGGACGGTCCGCACGACCAGGACCGCCGCGACGATGGTGATCGCCGCGGCGACACAGGTCGTCACGATCTGCACTGCACCCATGCCGAAGCCTCCCACGGTCCGGGCTGGAACATCTCCAGAAGGACCTTAGTCCCTCTTGTTACCCATGAGTAACGTGAAGTTTGTCGCAGCACGAGGGGGCGACGGTCAGTTGATCAACGCCACCTGGAGAAGACCGCGAGCGACGCAACGAGGAAGCCGAAGCCGATGGCCAGGTTCCAGTACTTCAGGTCCGCCAGCGTCGAGAGCCAGTTGACGTCGAAGAACCCCTGCGTCAGGTAGTACGACACCAGCCACGCGATGCCGATGACCACGAACGCGACGGCGAGCGCGGGCACCCACACCGGGCTCGGCCGGCGCCTCGCGGACACAGTCTCCTGCGGTCGGAGCTCCGCCGGGGCGGTGTAGACCTTCTTCTTACGAACTGTCGACTTCGGCACGGCGCTCTCCTGGAGGGGTCGTCTGGCCAACACTATCCACGTGACGCCGCCACCTCCGCCAGCGTCGGCCTGAATAATGTTCTCCGTCTAGCGTAGTCAAGTCGGCACGCGCATGCGGGGAGGGGTCGTGGTGGAGTACACATCGGGCGGCTCTTCGTGGACCCACGCCCTGCGGCGGCTCGGTCGCGCTATGCTTCCGCGCCGCCCTCAGAAACAGGGTTTCGCCTGGTCAGTGCTGACGCCGGTGGTGCTGCTGGTGGCCGGGACGCTGTTCTCGCTGAGCGCCGCGACCGCCCACGGCACCGACCTGCGCGACGACCGGCGGCCGGAATTGACGAACCTCATCACCGAGCGGAAAAAAGAAATCGCGGACGCCCGGTCCCGGGCCGCCCGGCTGCGCGCCGAGATCGACAGGCAGCAGCAGGGCCAGGCGGGCGCCGACGGACAGGTCGACGAGCAGCGCCGGCGCGGCGCCGCCGAGCAGGCGGCGGCCGGGCTGACCGCCGTGCACGGGCCCGGCCTGCGGGTCACGCTCAACGACGCCCCGCGCCGCGCCGACGGCACCCGTCCCGCCGGCGCCACCCCCGATGACCTCGTCGTTCACCAGCAGGACGTGCAGGCCGTGGTGAATGCCCTGTGGGCCGGCGGGGCGGAGGCGATGACGCTGATGGGCGTCCGGGTGATCTCGACGAGCGCGGTACGCTGCGTGGGAAACACGCTGCTGCTCGACGGGCAGGTCTACTCCCCGCCGTTCGAGGTCGCCGCCATTGGCGACCAGGCAGCCATGCAGCGCGCGCTCGACGCCTCCGAGGGGGTCCGGTTGTTCAGTGAGGCCGCCAATTCCTTCGGGCTCGGCTATCAGGTGAAGGTGGAGGCCGACGTGCAGGCCAGGGCGTACGACGGCTCGACGGCACTGCGCGCCGCGCAGGCCGGGTCCTGACCGGAGCCGCGGCCGTGGACCCGCACCGCCCCCGCCACCGCGCGCTCGACCAGGACGACATCGCCACGACGGTGATTCCGCGCCTACCACCGGCTCCGACGCCGCCGCCTCCCGCTCCGGAGCCGGACGCCACGGCCGTGATTCCGCGGATTCCGGCGGCTCCGGAGGCGGACGCGACCGCGATAATCCCCAAAATCACCTCGGACGCCGCCGAAACCGCCTATATTCCGAAACTCAGCGACACCTCGACGGCCGGTCCCTCCGCCGCCGAGGCCGAGAAACTTCCACCGACTCCCACCCCCGAGGACGAGGACCAGCCGGCCGCACCGCCGGCGCCGAAGGGCGCCGTGGTGGTTCCATTGCGCCCGGTCCGCACCGAGGAAGGGTACCGGAGCGTGTACTCCGAATACACCAGGACCACGTTCGGCTCGGTGGTCCGCGCCATCAGCCGCGGCACGGGCGAGGTGCTTATCACCTTCGGCCTCGTCGTGCTGCTGTTCGCCGGCTACGAGGTCTGGGGCAAGTCCGCGATCGTCGACGCCCACCAGAACGACCTCAACCGCCAGCTCGAGCAGCAGTGGGCCCAGCAGCCCACCGTCGGGCCCAGCACCGGAGCCACGCCGCAAGTGGTCAAGCCGGCCAACGGCGCCGTCATCGCCTCCGTGCACATCCCGCGACTGAAGAAGAAGTGGGCAGTCGTGCAGGGCGTGACCCCGGCCGACATCCGCTACGCGCCCGGGCACTACCCGGACACGGCCCTGCCGGGGCAGATCGGCAACTTCTCCATGGCCGGGCACCGCACGCCGGCCATCTGGTGGGACCTCGACCAGCTCAAGCCCGGCGATCCCGTGCTGGTCAAGACCGCCGACACCTGGTACGTCTACAACGTCACCGGCCACGAGATCGTCCTGCCCACCGCCGTGCAGGTGGTGGCGCCCGTGCCCGACAAGCCCGGCGAGGTGCCGACCAAGGCGCTGCTGACGATGACCACGTGCAACCCGAAGTTCAACAACTACCAGCGCCTCGTGGTGCACGCCGAGCTCGCCCGCACCCAGCCCGCCGCCGACGGCGATCCCGCCGAGCTGAAGGGCTGAGCGCGTGTACTCCTGGCTCTGGCGCCACATCCCCTTCAAGCAGTGGCAGCTCAAGGCGCTCGTCTCCGGCGTGCTCGCCCTCGGCGTCGCGGCGCTGCTCTGGTATCAGGTCTTCCCCGCGGTCGAGCCGATCCTGCCGTTCGACGACGTGCAGGTCGAGACCAACGACCCGGGCGCGGACATCACGATCGAGAGCCCGGCCGCGTCCGTGGCCCCGTCGGCGAAGACGGGCGGCACCAGCCCGGCCCCCCAGGTGGTCCTCCCCAGTTAGGAACAACGTGCGCGTCCTGGTCATCGACAACTACGACTCGTTCGTCTTCAACCTGGTCCAGTACCTGGGCCAGCTGGGCGTCGAGTGCGAGGTCCGCCGCAACGACGAGATCACCGTCGCCGAGGTGGCCGCGGCGAACCCGGCCGGGGTGCTGCTCTCCCCCGGGCCGGGCACCCCGGAGCGCGCCGGCATCTGCATGGCGGTCATCCAGGAGCTGGCCGGGAAGCTGCCCATCTTCGGCGTGTGCCTGGGCCACCAGGCCTTCGGCGCGGCCTTCGGGGCCACCGTCACGCGCGCACCGGAGCTGCTGCACGGCAAGACCTCGCTCGTCGAGCACACCGGGCAGGGCGTGCTCGCCGGACTGCCGAACCCGTTCATCGCCACGCGGTACCACTCCCTCGCCGTTCTCGAGGAGACGCTCCCGCCGGAGATCGAGGTGACCGGGCGCACGGAGTCGGGCGTCGTGATGGCGATGCGCCACCGCGAGCTGGCGATCGAGGGCGTGCAGTTCCACCCCGAGTCGGTGCTGACCCAGGGCGGCCACCAGATGCTCGCCAACTGGCTGGCGACCTGCGGGCGGCCGGACGCGCTCGAGCGTGCCCCGGAGCTCGTCGCCGAGGTCGAGGCCCGCCGGGTCGCCGCTTTCGCCTAGGGGTTGTGCACAACCCTGTGGATAACTGCCGAGTTATCCACAGGGCACGGACCGTCAGGGTCAGCCGCCGGCGCTCTTGCTCGGGTTGGCCGACGCCGGTACGGACGGCGTGTTGTCGGCCTGGCCGACCCGCAGGACGATCTTCTCGGTCTTGAGGTAGACCTTGCCGATGGTCTGCGTCGCGCCGACCACGAGCCCGACCTTCGAGTCGTCGGTGACCGTCACGTTCTGCGTGGTGACGTTGGTGAAGCCGTTGGCCTGGAGCAGGCCCTGGGCCTCGCCCGGGCTCTTGTCCAGCACGTTGGGCATGGTCGCCTGGTTGAACTTCGAGACGTAGATGGTGACCGTCGAGCCGACCTTGACCTGGGTGCTGGCCGCCGGATCGGAGTTCTGGACCTCGTCCTTGGGCTCGATGCCGTCGCGCTCCTGCACCTGCACCAGCAGCTTGAGGTTCTGCAGCCGCTGCATGGCCTCGTTCTTGCTCAGGTGGGTCAGCGGCGGCACGGTGACCAGGGCCGGCGCGCCACAGACCTCGTAGTCGACCTGCGAGCCGTGCTTGACCTCGGCGCCGGGCGTCGGGTTCTGCACGGTCACGACCCCGGTCTGGCAGTTCTCGGTCGAGCCGGCACGCGGGTCGCCGGTCAGGCCGGACTGGCGCAGCACCTCGGCCGCCTCGCCCTCGTTGCGCCCGGTGATCTGCGGCACCCGCACCGGCGGCTCCTGGTTGGCCAGGTAGAGCCCGATCGACAGCGCGGCCACCGCGAGCAGGCCGAGCACCGTCAGCGCCACCACGACGCCGGTGGAGCTCTTGCGCTTCTGCCGCTGGTTGGCCCGGGCCGGCTGGCGCGAGGCCGGCGGCGGCCGGTACTGCGCGGTCTGCTGCTGGGCCATGACCGCGGCCATCTCGTCCTCGGTCATCACCGGGGGCGCCGAGACCGGGCGGCCGGCCGCGGCGCGCATGACGTCCGCGCGCATCTCGCCGGCCGACTGGTAGCGGTTGAGCGGGTTCTTGGCCAGCGCCTTGAGCACGACCGCGTCGATGTCGGGCGTCACGTCGCGGTTGCTGGAACTCGGCGGCCGCGGGTCCTCCCGCACGTGCTGGTAGGCCACCGACACCGGGTTGTCCCCGACGAACGGCGGATGGCCGCAGAGCAGCTCGAACAGCACGCAGCCGCTCGCGTAGACGTCGCTGCGGGCGTCGACCGGCTCGCCGCGGGCCTGCTCCGGGGAGAGGTACTGCGCGGTGCCGATCACCGCCGAGGTCTGCGTCATCGTCGTGGCCCCGCTGGCCAGGGCCCGCGCGATGCCGAAGTCCATCACCTTGACCTGGCCGGTCTGCGTGAGCATCACGTTGCCCGGCTTGATGTCGCGGTGGATGATGCCGTGCCGGTGGCTGAACTCCAGGGCGGCGCAGATGTCCGCCGTGATCTCCAGCGCCCGGCGTGGCATCAGCCGGCCCTCGGCCGCCAGCACCTCCTTGAGGGTGCGGCCGTTGACGAACTCCATGACGATGTACGGAAGTTCCTCGCCGGCCGGCCCGCGCTCCTCGCCGGTGTCGTAGACAGCGACGATCGCCGGGTGGTTCAGCGAGGCGGCGTTCTGCGCCTCCCGGCGGAACCGCAGCTGGAACGTGGCGTCGCGGGCCAGGTCGGTCCGCAGGGTCTTGATCGCGACGTCGCGGCCGAGGCGCAGGTCACGACCCCGGTGGACCTCGGCCATACCGCCATAGCCGAGCAACTCCCCGACCTGGTAACGGCCGCCGAGGAGGCGTGGCTGGGCGGTCATGTCGTGTCGTCCTTCAGTCATCGACTATCTACCTTGCCACGTCTTGCGACCGGGGCACATTCGAGGTGGTGAAACCTTAACTCCGGTCATCCTCCGACGCAGGCGCCGTTGATCACGATCTTCGGCGGCTCGCAGGTCACGCTCGCCTTCGGACCGCCGTTGGACTGCGTCGCGCCGGGGTTGCCGGTCGGGTTGCCCGTCGCCGTGGGCTCCTCGTCGATCGTGCCCTGGTTGACCGTCAGCGTGATCGTGGTGCCCTGCGGGATGTTGGGACCGCACGGCTCCACCTTGGTGACCGCGTTCGGGAACGCGCCCTTGGTCGCCTGGGGCACGAGGGTGACCTTCATGCCCTTCCGCTCGAGTTCACGCTTGACGATGTCGCCGGTGCCGATCGGCCTGCACGCCACGTCGATCGGCTTGCCCGTCGCCTTGGCGGAGGTGGCCGCCTGGGTCGGGGCGGCCGACGTGCCGGTGCCGCCGACCGGGTTGCTGGGCTTGTCGTCGCCCTTGGTGGCCAGGTAGATGCCGCCGATGCCGACGAGCACCAGCAGCACGACCGCGGCCACGCCGATCAGGATCATGTTGTTGTTGCGGCCGCTGCCACCGGACGTGTTCCGGGGCGGCGGGGGCTGGTAGCCACCGGTCGAGCCGAGGTAGGTCGCGGTGTCGTTGGACGGCGGCGGGGGCACGCCGGCCGCGCCGCGCGCCTGGTGGCCGCCGAGACCCGCGGCCGCACCGGCGGCCGCGCCCGGCACGGCGCCGGGCATGATCCGGGTGCCGCCGCCGCCCGAGGTGGGCGGGCCGGACATCGGCGAGCCGGACATCGGCTGGTTGCCGTAGCCGGGCGAGACGGGCGACGCGGAGACCGGGCCGCCGGAGACGGGGTTGCGGCCCATCGGCGAGCCGGGCGGGCCCATCGGGGCGCCCATCGGCGGGACCGCGGGGCCGGTGGCCGTGCCGCCGGAGAACTGGCCGGAGACGCGCCGGGCGGCCTGGGCGAACGCGGCGGCGCTGGGCCAGCGGGCGGCCGGGTCCTTGGCCATGGCCCGCTCGACGAGCTGGGCCACCGGCGGCGGGATGTCGGCCGGCAGCGGCGGCGGCATGTCGCGGACGTGGCGCATCGCGATCTCGAGCGGGTTGTCGCCCTCGAACGGGCGAACGCCGGAGAGGCACTGGTAGGCCACGACGCCGAGCGCGTACACGTCGGACAGCGGGGTGGCCTGGGAGCCCGAGGCCTGCTCGGGCGAGATGTAGGAGGCGGTGCCGAGCACCGAGCCGGCCGCGGTGAGCTGCGCGACGGCGGCCGAGCGGGCGATGCCGAAGTCGGTGAGCACCAGCGTGCCGTTGGGGCGCACGAGCAGGTTGCCGGGCTTGACGTCGCGGTGGACGATGCCCTTCTCGTGCGCGGCGTGCAGCGCGTCGGCGGCCTGGGCGATGAGCGCCATGGCGCGCGCCGGGGTAAGCCGGCCGACCCGGGAGAGGGTGCGGGAGAGCGCGTCGCCCTCCACGTACTCCATGATCAGGAAGGCGGTGCCGTTCTCGCTGCCGTAGTCGTAGATGTCCACGACGCCCGGGTGGTTGATGGTGGCCATGGTGCGGGCCTCGCCGCGGAAGCGCTCGGCGAAGCCGGGCTCCTCCATCAGCGCGGACAGCAGCACCTTGATGGCCACCGTGCGGCCGAGCACCTCGTCGGTGCCACGCCACACGTCACCCATACCGCCGCCGGCGATGCGCTCGTCCAGGCGGTAGCGACCGCCGAGGGTGGTGCCGGCGCTCAACATGTCGCGCACCTCATTATCGAATGCCCTTTTCGTCCGCGTATGCCTTCATGATCAGGCCGGCAATCCGAGCCGCCTCGCCGCTGCCGCCCTTGCCAGCGTTCTCGAGGAAGACCGCGACCGAGATGATCGGCTTGCCGTCCTTGAGCGCGAAGCCGATGAACCAGCCGTGGTCCTCCGACTCCTCGCCGTTCTCCGCCGTACCGGTCTTACCACCCACGTCCAAACCCGAGATGCGAGCGCTGCGGCCGGTGCCGTCGTTCGACGTCACGACGCTGAACATCATGGTCTGCAGCTCTTGCGCCACGCTGCCGCTGATCGGCGTGCGCAGCTCCTTGGGTTCGGTGTGGTCGGCGATCGACAGGTCGGAGTTCTGCAGACGGTCGACAATGTAGGGCCGCATCTGCTTGCCGTTGTTGGCAACCGTCGCCGCAATCATGGCGCCTTGCAGCGGAGACATCTTCACCTCGCGCTGTCCGATGCTCGACTGAGCGACGGCGGGAGGGTCGACGCGGTTGTCGGTGCCGGCGGTCATGGGGCCGGTGTGGCTGGCCACGATGCCGCAGTAGTTGCGGTCCTGGTCCTCGATCAGGCGGGGCTCCTGCTCGAAGCCGAAGGCCTGGGCCATCGCCTTGAGCTTGTCGGCGCCCACCCGCTCGACCCCCATGCGGGCGAAGACGGTGTTGCACGAGACGGTCAGCGCCTGCTTCACCGTGATGCTGTCGGGGCAGATGCCTTCGTGGGAGTTCTTGATGCGGAACGACGAGGTCTCCGGCGGCTGGTAGAACTCGCCGCCCTGCACGCTCGAGTCGGGCGTCAGCGAGGAGTCGGCCGTCATGGCCGCCGCCGAAGTGATGATCTTGAAGGTCGAGCCGGGCGGGTACACCTCGGAGGTCGCCCGGTTGAGCAGCGGCTTGTTGGGGTCGCCGTTGAGCGTCTTGTAGTTCGCCGCGGCCGCGTTGATGTCGTGCGTGCTCAGCAGGTTGGGGTCGTAGCTGGGCATCGAGACCTCGGCGAGGATCGCGCCGGTGGCCGGGTCGAGCGCGATGGCCGCGCCCTTCTTGATGCCGAGCTTGTTCGTCCCCAGCGCCTGGTAGGCGGTGTCCTGGGTGCCCTTGGACAGCGTCAGCAGCACGTTGCCGCCGGCCGGCTCCTTGCCGGTGAACATGCCGGCGATCCGGTCGGCCGCCTGCTTGTCCGAGGTACCGATAAGGAAGTCGTTGTTGAGCTTTTCAAGCTTGGTGGCGCCCAGGTTGACCGGCTTGTAGCCCAGGACGGAGGCGTACTCCTCCTTGAGCGGATACGTCCGCAGGTACTTCAGCGAGTCGCCGGTCAACTGCGCGTCCGCGAGCACGTTGCCCTTGGCGTCGACGATCTTGCCGCGCGGCCGCTCGTACTCGGTCGCCTGCACACGCCCGTTGCGCGAGCTCGTGCGGTAGTCGTCGGCCTTGACCACCTGCCGGTAGTTCAGGTTCAGGAACAGCATGGCGAACAGCACCATGACCACGACCCCGACCCGGCGCAGCGGGGCGTTCATCGCACGACCTCCGTGGGCATCTCTTTGATCTGGACCGGCGCGCCGCCGCCCCCGCCGGACGCCGAGCCGCCGAGCCCACCCGAGGGCGCGCCCCCGGCGGGCCGGCGCGACGCGTCGGAGATGCGCAACAGCAGGCCGATCAGCAGCCAGTTGGCCACCAGCGACGAGCCACCGGCCGAGAGGAACGGCGTGGTCTGCCCGGTCAGCGGGATGAGCTGGCTGATGCCACCCACGATGACGAACACCTGCAACCCCAGCGTGAACGCGAGGCCACCGGCGAACAGCTTGCCGAAGGAGTCGCGCACGTTTATCGCCGCCCGCAGGCCGCGCTCGACCAGCAGCAGGTACGTCACCAGCAGCGCGGTCAGCCCGAAGAGCCCGATCTCCTCGCCGAGGCCGGAGAAGATGAAGTCGGTCCAGACCTCGGGCACCTTGGTCGGCTGCCCGGCGCCGGGTCCGGTGCCGGTGAGCCCGCCGGTGCCCAGCCCGAGTAGCGACTGGACCAGCTGGTAGCCCTTGTTGTCCGCGTCCGCGAACGGGTCGAGCCAGGTGGTCGCGCGCTCGGAGAAGTTCAGGAAGGGGCCGCCGACGGTCTTGCCCAGGAAGTACGCCAGGAAGGCCCCGCCGAGGAAGAGCCCGAGACCGATGATCAGCCAGCTGACCCGCTCGGTGGCGACGTAGAGCGTCACGACGAACAGGCCGAAGTACATCAGCGAGGTGCCGAGGTCCTTCTCGAAGATGAGGACCATCAGCGACATCAGCCACACGACCACGACCGGGCCGAGGTCGCGGCCGCGGGGGAAGTCGATGCCGAGGAACCGCTTGCTGGCCAGCGACAGCACCTCGCGCTTGCGCACCAGGTAGTAGGCGAAGAAGACCAGCAGCGCGATCTTGGCGAACTCGCCCGGCTGGATCGTGAAGCCCGGCAGCTTGATCCAGAGCTTGGCGCCGTGGATGGCCGAGTACCGCGCGGGCAGCACCGCCGGGATGAGCACGAGCACGATGCCGGCCAGGCCGAGGGTGTACGCGTAGCGCGACAGCGAGCGGTGGTCGCGCACGATCGCCATCAGCGCGACCGCGCCGACCACCGCCGCGGCGGTCCAGCCGAGCTGGCGGAAGCCGTCGCCGCCGAAGACGCTGAGGTCGGGCCGGTCGGCCACCTTCGTGGTGGCCAGGTCGAGCCGGCGCAGGAACCCGACGCCGATCCCGTTGATGAGCGCCACGGCGGGCAGGATCACCGGGTCGGAGTACGGCGCCAGGAAGCGCACCGCCACGTGTGCGGCGAGGAAGATGATCGCGATGACGGCCGTCTGCACCCAGAAGTCGCCGGTGACCTTGCCGATCGCGTTGCCCTCGACGACCGCCGCGTAGATGGCGAGGATGGCGATCACGAAGAGCAGCAGACCCAGCTCCACGTTGCGCCGGGTCTGCGGGCGGGCGGAGGACGCCGGGATGCCGGCTCCGCCGCCCATGGGCGACGGAGCCGGGATGGCGGTGGCGGTCACGACTGTCTTCCTTTTCGCCTCAGCACGTCAGCAACTGGCGCCGGGGGCCGGGGTCGGCATGGTGGACGGGTCGGTGGTCGACGACGGCGGGATGGCCGGGTCGCCGCCGGGCACGGACACGCCGCCGCTCGGATTCGCTGTCGTGGCCGACACGGAAAGAGACGCCGAGCTGGAGTCGGAAGGTTGCGCCGTCGGGCAGGCCTGCTTGCGCGAGGGGTTGGTCGGGTCCTCGAGCTGCGACAGCTTGTCCTGCGCCTGCGCGAGGGTGTCGACCTGGATGCCCTGCCTGACGGTGCCCTGCGCGGCCGGGGTCAGGTCGTCGAGGGTCAGCGTCGGGCTCTCCATGTAGACCTCGGAGAGCTTGAGCCAGGCGATCTTGCCCGGGACACCCTTGAAGATCGCGACCCGGCCGGCGTCTGTGGCGCCGACGTAGTACTGCGACTGCGTGACGCTCCAGCCGTACCAGAGCCCACCGCCCAGCAGGCCGAGCAGCACCACGAGGAGGATCGCGGTGCGCACCGGGTGGCGGCGGGAGCGCTGCTCGCCGTCCTCGCGGTTGCCCGCGCCGGCGCCGCGCTGGTCGACCTCGTCCTCGGGCACCGGCGGGCGCGGCGCGGCCAGCGCGGCACCCCGGGCCGAGGACATGGACTGGTCGGCCGAGGTCGCCATGCCCCGGTCCTGGGCCGCCGCGCCACCCACGATCGGCCGGGCCTCGACGATGTCCTCGTCGGTGACGTCGGCGATGATCACGGTGATGTTGTCGGGCCCGCCGCCGCGCAGCGCCAGCTCGATGAGCCGGCCGGCGCACTGGTTCGGGTCGACGTACTCGCGCAGCGTGGACTCGATGGTCTCCGCGCTCACCACGCCCGACAGGCCGTCGCTGCAGAGCAGGTAGCGGTCGCCGGGCTTGACTTGGCGGACGGAGTACTCGGGATCCGCGTCGCGGCCGTCCAGCGCCCGGGTCAGCAGGGAGCGCTGCGGGTGGCTGTTGGCCTCTTCCAGACTGATGCGGCCCTCGTCGACGAGCATCTGGACGTAGGTGTCGTCCTTGGTGACCTGGGCGAACTCCCCGTCGCGCACGAGGTACGCGCGAGAGTCGCCGATGTGCACCATGCCCATCTTGGAGCCGGAGAACAGCATGGCGGTCAGGGTCGTACCCATGCCCTCCATGGCCGGGTTCTCCTCGACCGCGTCTCGGATCTGCTGGTTCGCCAGATCGACGGCGCCCCGAAGGGTGTCGATCATGGCGTTGCCCGGCACATCCTCGTCGAGTGGCGCCATGGTGGCGATGACGATGTTGCTGGCGACGTCACCGGCGGCCATGCCGCCCATGCCGTCGGCCACGGCGAGTAGCCGCGGTCCGGCGTAGACGGAGTCCTGGTTGCCGCTCCGAATCAGACCGCGGTCGCTGCGGGCCGCATAGCGCAAGGTGAGGGTCATGGCCGTAACTCGAGAGAAGTGCGCCCGATGCGAATCGGCACGCCGAGGGGGACGGGGGTAGGCGCGCTGACCTTGGTCTTGTCGAGGTAGGTCCCGTTGGTGGAGCCCAGGTCCTCGAGGTACCACTGGCCGGCGCGCGGCACGAGACGGGCGTGCTTGGACGAGGCGTAGTCATCCGTGATCACCAGCGTCGAGTCCTCGGCGCGCCCGATCGTGATCGGGGCCTCCCCGAGGGTGATGCGGGTGCCCGCCAGCGCGCCGGCGGTCACGAATAGCTGGTTGGCGGTCTTGCCCCGTTTCACCTTCGCCGGACGGCCGGGAGCCGCCACCGCACCAACCCCCCGGGGTGCGGCGACGATCCGGCTCGAACGCGAGCCCGCGAACAGGTCCCGGCGGATCACTCCCACTACCGTGAACACAAAGATCCACAGCAGCACGAGCAGCCCGTACCGGGCGACCGTGATGACGAATTCCATCTACGACGCGCTCATTCAGATCCGCCTACGTGAAGTACGGTCATCCATCCACGCGGTAGGTCAGCGTGGTCGTGCCGAGCTGGATCATGTCACCCGGGTTCAACGCGACGGCAGAGACGCGCTGACCGTTGACCATCGTGCCGTTCGTGGAGCCGAGATCGGTCAGCACGACCTGAGCCCCGTCGAAGTCGAGCCGCGCGTGGCGACGCGAGATCCCAACGTCGGGGAGCCGCATGTTGGCCTGGTCGCCCCGGCCGATCACGGTCGAACCGATCGACAGAGGGTAGCTTCGCCCGTCGCCGGACACCAGTCGAACATTGCGGGCCGGCCCACCGGGCCCCCCGGGCGGCGGCCCGTAGCCCCCGGCCGCCTGCTGCTGGTTGTACCCGCCGTAAGGGTCCGGGGTCGGCGGCGGCGCGACGTCGGCACCGGTGTAGACCTCGGCGGTCACCCGGAACATGCCCGTGTCGAGCCCGTCGCCCCGCTCGATCTCGACGATGACGTCGCCGTAGACCGTCCAGCCCTGCTCGCCGATGAACTCGGCCTGCGACTGGGCGAGCTCCTGCGCGAGCGCGGCGGCATAGGGCGCCAGCCGGCTGTGGTCATAGGGCGACAGGTCGATCACGTAGCGATTCGGCACGAGCGTGCGCCCGCCGGCCAGAATCGCCTTGTGGGCTTCCGCCTCACGTTGCATGGCGTTGAGGATCTCCACGGGGTGGACGACCCCCTTGAAGACCTTGGCGAAGGCCCCCTCGACCAGGCCCTCTAGGCGCTTCTCGAAGCGCTGCAGCACACTCACCGGTTCCTCCTCGGGTTCCGAGGTCATGATGGTATCCGGACGTCGCACGCCCGTATGCAAGCTGACCGGTTGGCCCGTGCTACTCTTCCGTGGCGCCCAGGGAAGCCTAGTGCCTACCCGGTGATTCTGCCGAGTGGGGCTTAAGTTATGCTCTGACGCGCAAGCCACTGGGGAAGTGGCGGAATGGCAGACGCGCACGGTTCAGGTCCGTGTGCCCGAAAGGGCGTGGGGGTTCAACTCCCCCCTTCCCCACCACGATAGGCGGCTCCTGCTCACCGGCTGGAGCCGCTTTCGCCGTTTCGTGGCGGCATTCCTCGCGCTCGCTCCGCATCGCTCCCCATTGGGGGGCTCCGCCCACCCAAACCCCCGGATCCCGGGGCTGGGGTCTCAGGTTCTCAGGTCCTCGGGTCTCAGGTCCTCGGGTCTCAGGTCCTCGGGTCTCAAGTCCTCGGGTCTGGTCCTCGGGTCTCAGGTCCTCGGGTCTCAGGTCCTCGGGTTTCTCGGGTTTCTCGGGTCCGTCGGGTTCATGACTCGTGTCTCTGCTTCTGCGGTTGGTTTGCGGGGTGGAGGGCGCTGGCCGGGCCACGGGTATGCTGCCGTCTCGTGAGCGTTGCACTAGTCACCGGGTCGGCCGGACTCATCGGATCTGAAGCCGTGCGCCACTTCGCCTCGCTGGGGCTGGACGTTGTCGGCATCGACAACGACATGCGCAAGCGCTTCTTCGGCGCCGAGGCCTCCACCGCGTGGAACGTGGTCCGCCTAACGAGTGATCTCGGCGAGGCCTACACCCACCACGACGTGGACATCCGGGACCGCGACGCGCTCGCCTCCATTTTCCAGCGGTACGGCAAGGACATCGCCGTCGTCATCCACACGGCGGCCCAGCCGTCGCACGACTGGGCGGTCCGCGACCCCTTCACCGACTTCGACGTCAACGCCGGCGGCACCCTCAACCTGCTGCAGAACGTCCGCGAGCACTGCATCGAGGCGCCGTTCATCCACTGCTCGACCAACAAGGTCTACGGCGACCGGCCCAACTCCCTGCCCTACGACGAGCTCGAGACCCGCTGGGAGATCCAGGCCGGGCACGAGTACGAGGGCGGCATCAAGGAGGACATGTCGATCGACGCCTGCCTGCACTCGGTCTTCGGCGCCTCCAAGGTCGCCGCGGACGTCATGGTGCAGGAGTACGGCCGCTACTTCGACATGAAGACCGCCTGCTTCCGGGGCGGCACGCTTACCGGTCCGGCGCACTCCGCCACCGAGCTGCACGGCTTCCTGGCCTACGTCATGCGGTGCAACATGGAGCGCCGGACGTACCGGATGTTCGGCTACAAGGGCAAGCAGGTCCGCGACGCCATCCACAGCCACGACGTGACCAGCGCGTTCGAGGCGTTCTTCCGCAACCCGCGCTCGGCCGCGGTGTACAACCTCGGCGGCGGCCGGCACTCCAACACCTCGATGCTCGAGGCGTTCGCGCTGGCCCAGTCGATCACCGGCAACGAGATGACCACCGAGTACCACGAGGCCAACCGGGTCGGCGACCACATCTGGTGGATCGGGTCCAACGAGCGGTTCCAGCTGGACTACCCGGACTGGAAGCAGGTCTACGACGTGCCCATGATCTGTCAGGAGATCTACGAGGCCAACGTCGGCAAGTGGACGCCGGAAGCCTGAGCCGTGATCGATCAGGGCAAGCAGAACGTCCTCGGCGTCGAGGTCAGCGCGGTCGACTACGACAGCGCCGTCGACAAGGTGATGAGCGCGGCCCGGGACGGGCGTCCGCTGGCCGTCACCGCCCTCGCCGTGCACGGGGTCATGACCGGCGTGCAGGACAAGGCGCACGGGGCCCGGCTGAACTCCTTCGACCTCGTGACGCCGGACGGGCAGCCGGTGCGGTGGGCGCTCAACCTGCTCCACCACGCCCAGCTCGCCGACCGCGTCTACGGCCCGGACCTGACCCTCAAGGTGCTCGCCGCGAGCGCCGAGGAGGGCCTGCCGGTGTACCTCTACGGCTCGACCCAGGAGACCCTGGAGCGCCTGGCCGCCAAGCTGCACGAGCGCTTCCCGGCCCTGAAGATCGCCGGGATGGAGCCCTCGAAGTTCCGCCCCGCCGCCGAAGGCGAGCCGGAGGAGATCGCGGCCCGGATCAAGGCCTCGGGCGCGCGGGTCGTTATGGTGGGCCTCGGCTGCCCGCGCCAGGAGGTCTTCGTCTACGCGATGAAGCACCTGGTCGACGCGCCGATGCTGGCCGTGGGGGCGGCGTTCGACTACCACGCGGGCGGCCTCAAGAACCCGCCTGCCTGGATGCAGCGCTATGCCCTCGAGTGGCTCTGGCGGCTCGGGCTCGAGCCGAAGCGGCTCTGGCGGCGGTACATCCTGCTCAACCCCAACTACCTGGCCCGCCTGGGCGCCCAGAAGGCCCGGCTGTGGCGGGCGGCGCCCCCGGCCCCGGCGACGGAGCCGCTGAAGACGTTCGCGGTCTGAGCGGCCGCTCACGCCGACGGGCGCCCGCGTGGGGCGCCCGGTCCGCAAATTGGGGATTTGTCACACCAAGCGGACAATCCCGCAGTGTGGGAATTAGCGACCCGTGATCGCGTCGACCTTGGCGGTGCGGCGCTTGAAGGTGCCGCGCTTGTCGAAGGCGCGCTCGGCCGGCCAGAGCATGAGCGCGAGCGGAGCGGCGATGTACCAACGGTCGAGCATCACGTAGGCCACGATGTTCGCGACGACGCCGACTACGTACAGACCGATCAGCCAGTCGACTCGCTTCTCGCCGACACCGCGCTTGTGATACGCGTCCAGCACACCGAAGGCCCCGACGCTGAGGGCCAGCAGGCCGAAGCCGCTGACACACGCGAAGATCAGATCGGTCACGTCAATCCTCCTTGCTGCCCGTTACGTCACCGGGAACTTCGACCCAAGCTAAGCGGACATTTCAAGATCGACCATCAACTTTGCGACACGGCCCTCGGCCGAAAGGGGCGCGACCAATCGGACATTCGGCCGATACTACTGATCTTGCCCACCATGCTGCATCGGCCGCGTACTCGCGGTCTTGAGGCGTCTTTGCCGTCATGTGGGCGCCGGCCGCGCCCTGGGTCGAACATCGGTTGCACGGGGAGCACGTGAGGTGCAAGGGCCACTCATGACGGGCCCCGGCCACGCGGTCGGCGCACCCGGAGCCCGTCCGACCTCCCCAGGTCGAGTCCTCCCTGCTTTCTACAGGGTGCGGATCGACCTGTCGATAGACGGGCAAGGTGCGCGCTCGCGCTACTTCAGCTGCCGCGACTCCTGGGAGTAGATGAGTTCCAGGATGCTGCGGGCCGCCGGCGACCGTCACAAAAAACGACCGGCCCGGCCCGCGGGCGAAAACGCCGCGGACACGGGCCGGCCGGTTACGTCGGGCGTGTCGTCACGCCAGGTCGAACTCGCCGTCCTTGGTACCGCCGACGAAGGCCAGCCACTCCTCCGGCGTGAACAGCAGCACCGGTCCGGTCTTGTCCTTAGAGTCGCGGAGCGCCACTGCCCCGCCGACGAACGCGACCTCGACGCAGTTGTCCGAGTACGGACCGCTGCGAGTGCTCTTGCGCCACGCGGCACCCTCGAGGTTCACGCTGAAGCCCTTGGCCTCGGTCTCCACTACAGCTCCTTTGTCAGCTTGACGAACATCGACACTGACTCGTCCGGACGGAGTGCATTGGCGCGCAAGTAGTCAAAGATGAATCCGTAGCGCTGAAGCTCGTCGTCCTTCTCGAGAAAGAGGCCGCCGGCCGCATTCGACGCGAATACGAAGTTCTGCCCGGCAGACTCGTCGTACAGCAACATCGTGAACGCCCCGTCCATCCCCGCGTGGGATCCGGCGGAGAAGGGCAGGACCTGGAGGGTCACGTTCGGCCAACTCGCCGCCAAGCTCAGATGTTCGAGCTGGCGACGCATGACCGCCCTTCCGCCGACCGGGCGCCGCAGGACCGCTTCGTCCAGCACCACCCAGAGATCGATCGGGTCATCCTGAGTGAGTAACGACTGTCTGCCCATTCGGACACGCACTCGTTTGTCGACATCTGTGGCGCCGATGTCGGGACGGGCGGCGTGGATCATGGCCTGGGCGTACTCCTCGGTCTGCAACAGGCCGGGTACGACGAGCGCCTCGTAGGAGCGGATGTGGTCGGCGGCGGCCTCGAGCCCGACGTAGGCGCTGGTGAGCACATCGCCGTACAGCTGCCACCAGCCCTTCTGCCGCGCCTCGCGCGCGATCTTCAGCAATTGATCGGCATATTCCGGGTCGACCCCGTAGATATCGAGCATGTCGCGCACATCGCGCGGCGTGACGCCCGTCTGCCCGGTCTCGATCCGTGAGATCTTCGATCCGGAGCACTCGAGCCGCTCGGCGACGTGGTCGATCGTGACGTGGGCGGCCTCGCGCAGCCGCCGCAGCTCCATGCCCAGCTGCCGGCGCCGGAGGGTCGGGCTGCCTCGTCGACTTGCCACGTCTGTCGTACCTCCGCGCCGCGGGACCTACGTAGATGACTTACGTATAGATCAGCGCAACATCGTAAAGCCGCGCAAGGCGACTCGGCACAACAATCTGTGACTCATACCTGCGGTGGAAAATTCGGGTTGCAAGTTGCATTGATCACCGTTGTGGGGCAACCTGTCCGTGTGGCTGGGGTCACGGATTGTTCATTCGCTCGACCAATCCGCCTCAGGTGGACGCAGCGACAAACGATCGAACCGATCGGCGGTTACGGGACTTCCTCCGCGAGGGGGTCCCGCGGCCGACCTTCCCCAAAGCCGACGGAAGACGGGAGTCCCACCGTGTTACCGAGGACCGGTGACGTGCTGCGCGTGACGAAGACCGCGAGTGTGCAGTTCACGCAGCCCATGCTGTTCCGGGTGATCCGCGTGCACGACTGGCAGACCTATGACGGCTGGGCCTGGCTCGACGGGTACCAGCTCAATGCCTCGGGCGACGCCGTGGAGCGCCGCTCGATCTTCGTGCTGCTCCAGGGCCTGCAACCGGGCTTCGTCGCCCGCAACCAGCGCTCCGCCGCCCCCGCTCGGGCGGGCGTTCCGGTCGCCGTGGGCTGACCGGCCACACAGTTTGTCGCGCGAAACTCCGCCGTAGCCCCGGGCTACGGCGGAGTTTCCGCGTCTACCCGCTCGCCGAGGCGCTGGGCTGCGGCTTCGTGGACGGCGGCGGTGGGGCCACCGCGACGTACAGGGTGATCGTCTCCCCCGGCAGCACCGTCGCACCCTCCCCGGGCCGCGCGGACAGCACCTCGCCCGGCGGCAGCGAGTCGTCGGCCGTCCGCTCCACCCGCACGTTGAGCCCGAGCGCCTGCAGCTTGACCGTGGCCTCGGCCAGCGAGTTGCCCCGCAGCGGCGGGATCGTGACCGGGCCGGGCGGAGCACTCGCCGGGGCCTCCGAGGACGGCGCGGCGGTGGACGGGGCCGGCGCGCTGGCCGGCGGCGCGGACGAGGTGACGGCGGACGCGGTGCTCGACTCGACGACCCCGGGCGCGTTCCGGCCGTCGGCGGTGGCGCGGTAGATGAGGTACAGCCCGATACTGAGCGCGCCGACCAGCACCAGCGCGACGATGCCGACGACCACCGGCATCAGCCAGGAGCGCCCCTGGTACGGGTCCTCCTCCTCTTCCACCCACTCCTGCGGGGCAGACCGGCGCAGGGCCGGATCGCCGGGCGCGGGCACCCCGGCGCGCGCCGACCAGCGCTCGCGCGGCTCGTCCTGCTTCTCCTGCTCGATCCGGGCCGTCGGGCGTACCGGCCGCGTGGCATCGCCGGGATCCTGGATCCGCGTCGCGTCCGGGTCGGTCTCCGGGCCGTGTTCGTCCTGCTCACCCTCGAGGGGCGAGAACGGCTGCGTCGAGGATTCGTCGTCGCGCTCGTTCGCCATGTCTCCAGTTCACCACCATGTCCAACTTGTCCGCCGCAGCGCCGCGACATGCCCACCCACGCGCCCCACCCTGGGGTCTTGACGTACCCCCGACAAGGACTCGCCGACGTGGACCGGTGGGCTTATGCTGCGCGGCATGGCGGCGAGAAGCTGGGCTACCTCAATATCTACGGCGATCGGCGTCGCGGCCGGCGCCGGTGCCGCGCAGCTCGGGCTCGGCTACGGGCTGGGCATCATCTCCTGGCAGCCGACCGGCAACAGCGCCACCGTGTGGGTGAGCAGCCTCGCCTGGGTGGCCTGGCTCGCCGCATCGTCGACGGTCATCGGCGCCATCTGCGCCGACCGGCTCGCCGGCACCGGGGCGCCCGTGCCCGCCAACCCGGACAGCGCCGCCGGTCAGGCCCTGGTCGTCGCCTGGCGCGTGGTCGTCGCGCTCGCCGCGGCCGTCGGCTCGCTGATCATCGTGCCGCTCGTGGCCATCCCGTCGCGCCTGCCGCGGCCGGACAACGCCGCGCCGTACTTCACCGCCGGCGGCTACGCCATCGCCGGCATCATCGTCGGCCTGCTCATGGCCATCGGCGCCCTGACCGCCCGCGCCATCGCCGCGAACGTCATCGCCTCGTCCGCCTGGCTGTGGGCGCTGGCCGTGGTCGCCGTCGCCGACGTCGTGCGCGCCGACGGCGACACCAGCACCGCGGCCCAGCTCGGCACCTGGCAGTTCACCGACGCGACGTGGATCCACGGCATGGTCAACCTGCCGGCCGCGCTGCTCATGATCCTGATCGCGCTGCTCATCGGCGCGCTGGCCGCCTGGCCCGCCGCCCGCCGGGGCGACAACCGCGTCGGCGTGGCCGTGTCCGGGCTGGCCGGGCCCCTGCTGGTGGCCATCGCCTACCTGCTGGCCATCCCCGGCCTCGGCGACAACGACCAGCACCTGTCGGCATTCGTCATCTCGCCCTACGCGGTGCTGGCCGGCCTGGCCGGCTCGGTCATCGTCTCCTCCATCGGCCCCCGCGGCTCCCGCGCCCAGGCCCGGGCCAACCGGCGGGCCGCGGCCGAGGCGCGCGACGCCCGCGCCGCCTCCGACTACTCCGACTGGCACGCCGCGCTCGCCGAGGCCGACGCGAAGGCCGACGCCAAGGCCGACGCCCGCCGCGACGGCGAGGACGAGCCGTCGCCGGACTCCTGGACGAAGGAGCCGGTCGCGGTCGGGGCCGCCCCCGAGCTCGACTCGGCCACCGACCTGGAGTCGGACGCCTACGCGCCGTCGCGGGCGTACGGCACCAGCAGCGTCGAGCCCACCGGCCGCACGTACTCGTCGGACGCCTCCAAGCGCGCGTACGCCGAGGACACCGTCGACGACGAGCCCGCGCCCGCCGCGAGCGGCGCGCCGGCCACCTCCACCGGGCGCGCGTCCGTCACGCCGCTCTGGCCGGAGGAGTCGAGCACCGCGGACAAGCCGGCCGACAAGCCCGCCCGGGGCCGGGGCCGCGGCCGCGGCAAGCCGTCCTGATAAACACGTCCGAGCGAGCACGGCAACCGTCCGAGTGGCCGAGCCCACGCGTACGGCCGATGTCCGGCCGTACGCAAGCCGTGCTTGCATACTCCGATGTTCGCTGCGTGGGTCGCGAAGCTCCGCTGGGTCGTCGTCGGTCTCTGGCTGGCGGTGACGATCGCCGGTGCCGTCTTCGGGGGCGGCCTGTTCGACCGCCTGGCCACCACCGGCACGAACCGCGCCGACAGCCAGTCCGCCGTCGGCCAGCGCCACGTCGACGAGCTGACACCGACGGGATCGCACGTCTACGCGGTGGTGGAGGGGCTGGCGCCGTACGACCCGAAGCTGGTCGCGAGCGTGAGCGCCGCGGCCCAGGAGATCCGCGCGATGCCCGGGGTCAAGGAGGTCAACGACCTCTACACCGGCGTCGGCGGCCGCATCGGCGCGGACAACCGCAGCGTCAGCGTCGAGGTCGAGCTCGACCCGGCGCTGGCCGAGGCCCCGCGCGAGGCCCTCGAGGACCGGGTCCACGACCGCCTCGAGCGCATCCAGGCGCCCAGCGTGCACGTCGGCGGGGACAAGCTGGCCGAACGCGCGTTCGCCGACCAGTCCGTGCACGACCTGGCCATCGGCGAGAGCGTCGCCTTCGCCGCCCTGCTCGTCGCGCTGTACCTCTTCTTCGGCGGCTTCCTCGCCGCGGCGCTGCCGCTGGCCGTCGCGGTCGCGAGCGTCCTCGGCTCGCTGCTCGTGCTGCTCGGGCTGAGCCACGTGACGAAGGTCAGCGAGTACTCCCTAAACGTCGTGACGCTGCTCGGCATCGGGCTGGCGGTCGACTATTCGCTGCTCATCGTGGCCCGGTACCGCGAGGAGCGGCAGCACCGCGACCCGGACGAGGCGCTGCGCGTGGCCGTGCGCCGGGCCGGCCGCGCGGTCGCGA
Organism: Dactylosporangium sp. NPDC049140; assembly: GCF_040648435.1. Taxonomy (NCBI): domain Bacteria; kingdom Bacillati; phylum Actinomycetota; class Actinomycetes; order Micromonosporales; family Micromonosporaceae; genus Dactylosporangium; species Dactylosporangium sp. NPDC049140. Next base: position 538,795 of record NZ_JBEZDS010000001.1, read on the forward strand.
TCTCGGGCCTCGCGGTGACGCTGACCCTGGCCGGGCTGACCACCTTCGCCGAGCCGCTGCTGGCCGCGGTTGCGCTCGGCGGGGCCGCGGTCGTCGCGCTGGCGACGCTGGCCGCCCTGACCCTGGTACCGGCGCTGATCTCCCTCACCGGCGACCGGATCCGCCCGGCCGCCGCGGTGCGCTGGGGCGGCCTGCTGCCCCGGCTGGCCGCGCGGGCCCAGCGGGACCCCGCCCGGGTCGCCCTGCTCGCGACCGTCGGGCTGCTGGTGCTGGCCGCGCCGCTGCTGGGGGCCAACCTCGCCAACTCCGATGCGCGGGCGCTGCCCGGCTCGAACGAGGCGCGCCAGGCGTACGACGTCATGGAGTCGAAGTTCCTCAACGACGCGCCGCCGCCGGTCTCGGTGCTGCTGCAGGCCGGGCCGGAGCGGGCCGACGTGCGCGACCTCATGAACCGCATCGCCGCGCAGCTGCCGGGCGAGCTCCTGCGCCAGGACGTGCGCAGCGACGTCCCGGCCGGCTGGACGATCCTCGACCTGACCCCGAAGGGCAAGGTCGGCGACCGGCCCGGCTATGACCTCGTGCGCGCCATCCGCGCCATGCCGACGCCCTTCGCGAAGTGGGTGACCGGCCCGGCGGCCGAGGTCGTGGACTACCGCGACTCCATCGCCGGGCGCCTGCCCGGCGCCGCGCTCGTCGTGCTGCTCGTCACCGTGCTGCTGCTGTTCGCGCTGACCGGCTCGCTCGTCATCCCGCTCAAGGCCGTGCTGATGAACCTGCTGACCCTGGCCGCGACCCTCGGGGTGATGGTCGTGCTGTTCCAGTGGGGCTGGGGCCAGGTGCCGCTGTTCTTCGACTCGTGGGGCGGGCTGGACCTCACCACGCCCGTGCTGCTGTTCGTGTTCATCTTCGGCCTGTCGATGGACTACGAGGTCTTCCTGCTGGCGCGGATCAAGGAGGAGTACGACCTGCGCCCCGACACCGAACGAGCCGTGCTCCGCGGCATCACGCACTCGGGGCCGGTCGTCACCGCGGCCGCCGTCTGCATCGGGATCGTGTTCCTGGGCTTCGCCGCCGGCGGTCTCGTGGCGGTGAAGGAGATCGGCGTCGGCATGGCGGTGGCGATCCTGATCGACGTGACGGTCGTGCGCGGGCTGCTGCTGCCGGCCTTCATGGGGCTGTTGGACCGGGCTAACTGGTGGCCGCGCGGCCCGGTTAAATATTGACATTCGTCGTAGTTCTGACGCCCAGGTACTGCGCCGCACCCAAGCTCAGTACCCTTCCAGAACATGTCTCCAGTTGCGGATCATGATCCGCGCAACGCCGGGGCAGGCTTCGCCGCGACCTTGCGGGCCAGCCGCCTGGCCAGGGGACTGACCCAGGACGAGCTGGCCGCGCGGGCCGGCCTCGGCGTGCGCACCCTCCGCGAGCTCGAGCGGGGCCGGGTCGCCCGGCCGCAGCGCAACACCGTGGCCCTGCTGGCCGACGCGCTGGACCTCACCGGCCCTGCCCGTGACGCCTTCCTGAGCTCGGCGACCAGCCGCGCGCCGCTGCCGCCGAACGGGGGCCGGCACGACAACGTGGCCCGCCGGTCGCGCGCCGGCAAGCCGGCCGACGTCGTGGAGCCGCCGGTGCTCGCGGGGCTCGACCCGCCGCTGCCGGCGCCGAGCCACGCGGCGCGCACCGCGCTGCCCCTGCCCACGATGCCCCCGCTGGTCGGGCGCGACGCCGACATCGCCGAGCTGCTGGGCCGGCTCGGAACGCAGGCCGAGGTCATCGCGCTGATCGGGATGGCCGGGGTGGGCAAGTCCGGGCTCGCGCACGCGGTCGCGCACCGTGCGGTCGAGGCCGGCTGGACCGCGGTCTCCGTGACCGTCGTGAACGTCTCCGAGCCCACCGACATCTTCTCCGCCGTCGCGGCTGTCTTCTGCGTGGCCCGCGCCGAGGAGCTGGGCGAGCGGTTCGGCGGTCCCGGGGCCCCGCCCGCGCTGCTGGTGCTCGACGGCGTGGACCGCGCGCCGCGGGCCGCCCTCGAGGCCATCGCGTGGCTGCGGGCCCGGGTGCCGGCCGTGCGCATGCTCCTCACCAGCCGGCAGCCGCTCGCCGGGGTGCTGCCCGGGGCCCTGGACTGGCAGGTGCAGCCGCTCGAGGTACCGGTCGGGCGGCGACTCGAGCCGGCGGCGCTGCGCGAGGTGCCCGCGGTGGCGCTGTTCGTGGAGCGGCTGCGGGCGGTGCGCCGCGAGCCCGCCCGCGACGACGAGCTGTCAACCATCGCCGAGCTGGTCCGGCGCCTCGACGGGCTGCCGCTCGCCATCGAGCTCGCGGCCGCGCGGGGGCGGGTGCTGGAGCTCGGGGAGCTGCTGGCGCGGTACGGCAACCGCGTCCTCGACCTCGCCGCCACCGACCCGGCCGGGCGCCGGCTGCGCGACGCCGTCGCCGACAGCTACGCACTGCTGGCCGGGCACGAGCAGGCGGCCCTGCGCCGGCTGTCGACGTTTCGCGGGAAGTGGTCCGTGGAGCTCGCCGAGGCGCTGCTCGACGGCGTGGTCGACGACGTCGAGGCGGTGCTCGACCGGCTGGTCGGGCTCGGGCTGGTGAGCGTGCGCGGCCCGGGCGACCTGCGCTTCCGGCTCCTCGACGTGGTCTTCGACTTCGCCGCCGAGCGCTGCGCCGACGCCGGGGAGCTGCGCGCGGCCCGGCTGCGCCACGCCGAGGTCGTGACGCGCACGGTGGTGCGGACCTCGGCGGAGCTGACCGGGCCCGGCACCGCCGCGGCGGTCCTGCGCCTGGACTACCTCAACAGCGACATCCGGACGGCGCTGCGGTACACCTCGGTGCGGGAGCCCGAGCTCGCGCTCCGGCTGGTGGGGGCCATCCCGCGGTGGTGCCGGCTGCGCGGGCGGGACGTCGAGGCGTACCAGCTGCTGCACCGGCTTCTGCGGGACCGCCGCACGCAGGGCTGCGACCCCGCGACCCGGGCCTGGGCGCAGGTCGGCGCGGCCATGCTCGCCACCGCCCACGGCCGCGGGGTCGAGGAGCTGTGCGCGACCGAGGCGGCCCTGCTCGTGCTCGCCGAGCGCGGCGACGTCACCGGCGAGCTCACCGCCCGGGCCCTCCTCGCCGGGATCTGGCAGGCGCTCGGCGGCAGCGACCAGGCGCGCGCCCACAACGAGGCGGCCCTGACCCTGGCGATCCGGGCCGGGCGGCCGCGCGAGATCGCGGTCGCGCAGAACAACCTCGCCTGGCACGACGTGCTCGCCGGCGACCTGGGCACGGCCGGGCGCCGGCTCGAGGGCGCGGGGCGGCGCGCGCTGGACGTGGGCGATGCCCGGCTCCGCGCACTCACCGAGGCCAACCTCGCCGAGATCGCCCGGCTGGACGGCCGCTTCGACGAGGCGATCGCGCTGGCCCGGCGGGCCGCGACGGCGATCGCCGAGGTCGGCGACCCCACGCACCGGGTCCGGGTGCTGGGCACCCTGGGTCAGGCGTACGCCGAGACGGGGCAGGTGGGCGAGGCGTCCGCGGTGCTGGCGGAGCTGGCGGCGGTGCCCGGCAGCGCCGGCGCGGCCGCGCTCGTCAGCGGCTACCTAGCCCTGGGGCGCGGCGATCGGCCGGCCGCGGCGGCGGCGTTCGAGACCGCCGCCAACTTCCTGGCCGCCCGCGACGACGTCCGCGATGTGCTCGAGGCGCTCGTGGGGCTGGCGGCGAGCGCCGGGCCGGCGGGGCGGGAGCGTGCGCTGTCGGACCTCGCGGGGGTGCGGGAGCGATCAGGGATCCGGCTGCTGCCGCGGGAGCATCGACTGCTCGACGCGGAGTTTGGGCGCACGGACGAAGACCCCCTGGTGGCACTGGTACACCTGCCCACCTAACTTCGCCCGTGCCGGGAGAGGCTAGACGAGCCCCGATCCGGCGTAAGCGAAATGTCGGACTTGCCCCCGCCGCAAGTCGCGGACCTGCCGGTGGTTCTGCCGGTGCGGGTTCAGGCGGCGGTGCGCATCGACGGCACACCCGACGTGGCGTCCGGACGCACCGCGTCGCGGATGGTGCGCAGCCCGCCCAGCAGCCCGTCGAGCTCGTCCGGCGCGAGGCGGCCGGTGAACCACTCCTCGATCAGCGCGAGATGGCCGGGCAGGATCTCGCGCATCTTGGCCAAGCCGCTCGCGGTGATGACGGTGAACGAGCCGCGGCGGTCGGTCGGGCAGGCCCGGCGCGTGGCGAAGCCGTCGCGCTCGAGGCGGTCGACGACCCGGGTCACGCCGCTCGTCGAGAGGCCGGTCTGCGCGGCGAGGTCGGTCATGCGCAGCTCACCGCCCGGGGAGCGGGCGAGGCGCATCAGCACCTCGAAGTCGACGTTGCCGAGACCGTGCTCGGCGAGCTGGACGTTGAGCCGCGCGTTCACCCCTGAGAAGGCCTCCACGAAGAGGCCCATGGCGGTGATTCGCGGATCGTCCAGCATTTCGTCGGTCACAGTGCGAGTCTAACAGAAGAGCTTGACGGACGAGAGTCTGTCGAGTGTATATTTGCTTCGGCAATCTTCTTTACAACCGCACAACTGAGGGAGTCACCATGACGGCACCCGTCAACACCCGCGAGTACAACGGCCTGACCATCCCCACCGCCGGCAAGTTCGAGATCGACCCGGCCCACACCCGGGTCAGCTTCGTCGCCCGGCACATGATGGTCAGCAAGGTACGCGGCGGCTTCACCAGCGCCAGCGGCAGCATCGTCGTCGCCGAGGACCCCCTGGAGTCGAGCGTCGAGGTCACCATCGACGCGGCAAGCATCGACACCGGCGTCGCCGACCGTGACGGCCACCTGCGCAGCCCCGACTTCCTCCACGTCGAGCAGTGGCCGAACCTGACCTTCAAGAGCAAGCGCGTCGTGGGCCTGTCCGGCGGCGAGTTCAAGCTGGTCGGCGACCTGACGATCCGTGACGTCACCCGCGAGGTCGAGCTCGACGTGGAGTTCGAGGGCCACGCGAAGAGCCCGTGGGGCCAGGAGGTCATCGGCTTCTCCGCGACGACCGAGATCGACCGCGAGGATTTCGGCATCACCTGGAACCAGGCCCTCGAGACCGGCGGCGTGCTCGTCGGCAAGAAGGTCAAGATCGAGATCGGCGCCGAGGCCGTCCGCCAGGGCTGACCCAAATTGCCGGAAACTCCGGCAATTGCCGGAGTTTGACCATCGTGCAGAGGGTGGGCGAAATCTCCCACCCTCCGCAAGGTTTCGCTCACCCTCGGCTGCCATGATGTCTGTTTTGTCCCTAGCGGTACATCTGGACTACTCCTAACGTGAGGGGTCCAAGAGGGCCGGAGGGCAGGGCATGGGCCAGGACGTCACACGGGGAGCTTTCTCGCGTGAGGACCGCGCTCGATACCGACGCAAAGTGCGGCGCTGCCTGGACGTTTTCGCGCTCATGCTCAACGATTTCCGCTTCGACTCCGACCGGCCGATGACCGGCCTCGAGATCGAGGTCAACCTGATCGACCCGGATGCGCAGCCCGCGATGCGCAACGCCGAGGTGCTGGCCGACCTGGCCGATCCGACCTTCCAGACCGAGCTGGGCCAGTTCAACCTCGAGGTGAACGTCGCGCCGCGGCTGATCGAGGGCGACGGGCTGGAGGTGTACGAGCGCGAGGTCCTCGCCAGCCTCGTGCACGCCGACGAGCGGGCCCACAAGTCCGACGCGCGCCTGGTGCTGATCGGCATACTGCCGACGCTGCGCCCCGAGCACCTCGTGCTGGCGAACATGTCGGACAACCCGCGGTACCGGCTGCTCAACGACCAGATAATCAACGCCCGCGGCGAGGACATCGCGCTCGACATCCGCGGCCACGAGCGGCTGGAGTCGCAGTCCGAGTCCATCGCCGGCGAGTCGGCGTGCACGAGCGTCCAGTTCCACCTCCAGGTCGCGCCGGAGGCCTTCGCCCAGCACTGGAACGCGTCCCAGGCCATCGCGGGCGTCCAGGTCGCGGTCGGGGCGAACTCGCCGTTCCTCTTCGGCAAGCGCCTGTGGGCCGAAACCCGCATCGCGCTGTTCGAGCAGGCCACCGACACGCGGCCGGAGGAGCTCAAGGCGCAGGGCGTGCGGCCTCGGGTCTGGTTCGGGGAGCGCTGGATCACCTCGATCTTCGACCTGTTCGAGGAGAACGTCCGGTACTTCCCGCCGCTGCTGCCGATCACCGAGGAGGAGGACCCGGTCGCGGTCCTGGAGGCCGGCGGCGTGCCCCGCCTCGGCGAGCTGCGGCTGCACAACGGCACGATCTACCGCTGGAACCGCCCCGTGTACGACATCATGAACAACCGCCCCCACCTGCGCGTCGAGAACCGCTGCCTGCCGGCCGGCCCGACCGTGGTGGACCAGCTCGCCAACGCCGCCTTCTACTTCGGGCTGGTGCGGGAGCTGTGCGAGCAGGACCGGCCGATCTGGACGCAGATGTCGTTCTCGGCCGCGGAGGCGAACTTCCACACCGCCGCCCGCGAGGGCCTCGATGCCCAGGTCTGGTGGCCCGACCTGGGCGAGGTGCCGGTCGGCGACCTGGTGCTGCGCGAGCTGCTCCCGGTGGCCGCGGCCGGGCTCGACCGCTTCGGCGTGGCCGCCCCGACCCGCGACCGGCTCCTCGACGTCATCGAGGGCCGGTGCCGCACCGGGCTCAACGGCGCCACCTGGCAGACGCTGGTCGTGCAGGACCTCGAGGCCCGCGGCGCGACCCGGCCGGAGGCACTGCGAAAAATGCTGCAGCGGTACACCGAGGGCCTGCACGAGAACGTGCCGGTTCACACCTGGCCGGTCTAGAGCCCCATCGACCTCGAAATGATCATGCGCTGGACCTCGGACGTCCCCTCGCCGATCTCCAGGATCTTGGCGTCGCGGTACATCCGCCCGACCGGCGTCTCGTTCATGAAGCCGTACCCGCCGTGCACCTGCGTCGCCTCGCGGGCGTTGACCATGGCGGCGTCGCTGGACGCGAGCTTCGCGATGGCGGCCTGGCGCTTGAAGTCCCGGCCGTTGACCAGGCGGCTCGCCGCGTCGTAGTACGCCAGCCGCGCGGTGTGCGCCCGGCTCTCCATATCCGCGATCTTGAACTGGATCGCCTGGTACTCCCCGATCGCCTTGCCGAACGCGTGCCGCTGCCGGGCGTAGGCCACCGACTCGTCGACGCAGCCCTGCGCGAGGCCGACCCCGAGCGCGGCGAACGCGACCCGGCCCTCGTCGAGGATGCGCAGGAACTGGGCGTAGCCGCGGCCCCGCTCGCCGAGCAGGTTCTCGGCCGGCACCCGCACGTCGTCGAAGCTGAGCTCGTGGGTGTCCGAGGCGCACCAGCCGACCTTGGAGTACGCCGGCTGCACGGTGAACCCGGGGGTGCCGCTCGGCACGATGATGGCCGAGAGCTCCTTGCTGCCGTCGGGGTTGACCCCGGTGACCGCGGTGACCGTGACGAGCACCGTGATGTCGGTGCCGGAGTTGGTGATGAAGGCCTTCGACCCGTTGATCACCCACTCGCCGGTCCCCTCGTCGAGCACGGCGCGAGTCACGGTGCCCGACGCGTCGCTGCCGGCGCCGGGCTCGGTCAGGCCGAACGCGGCGAGGGCCTCACCCGAGGTGAGCCGGGGCAGCCAGTGTTCCTTCTGGGCCGCCGTGCCGTACCGGTAAATCGGCATCGCGCCGAGCGAGATCCCGGCCTCCAGGGTCACCGCGATCGAGGAGTCGACGCGGGCCAGCTCCTCCAGCGCGATGCACAGGGCGAAGTAGTCGCCGCCCATGCCGCCGTACTGCTCCGGGAACGGCAGCCCGAACAGCCCCATCTTGCCCATCTGGCGGACCAGGTCGTAGGGGAAGGCGTGCCGCTCGTAGTAGTCGCCGATCACCGGCGCGACGACCTCGCGGGCGAACTCGCGGACGCTCTCGCGCAGCGCCTCGAGCTCCTCGCCGAGGGTGTAGTCGACCATGACAGTGCCCTTCTATACCGGTGTCACGCCGTGACGGCGACGAGAGAACGTGCGGTCCTTGCCCCGGGCCGCGGCGAATCGGCGCACCAGCTCACCGCGCAGCGCCGCCGGTTCCACGACGGTGTCCACGACGAGCTCGCTGGCCAGCCGCATGATGTCGATGTCGCGCTCGTAGTCGGCCCGCATCTGCGCCACGAACGCGGCCCGCTCGGCCTCGTCCTCGATCGCGGCGATCTTGTTGGCGTAGACCGCGTTCACGGCCGCCTCGGCGCCCATCACCGCGATCTTGGCGGTGGGCAGCGCGATCGTGGCGTCGGGCTCGAAGCCCGGGCCGGCCATCGCGTAGAGGCCGGCGCCGTAGGCCTTGCGCAGCACCACGCAGATCTTGGGCACGGTGGCCTCGGAGATCGCCGTGATCATCTTGGCTCCGTGGCGGATGATGCCCTGCTTCTCCACCGCCGAGCCGACCATGAAGCCGGGCACGTCGGCGAGGAAGAGCAGCGGCACGTTGAAGGCGTCGCAGAGCTGGACGAACCGGGTCGCCTTGTCCGCGGAGTCGACGAAGAGCACGCCGCCCTTGAACATCGAGTTGTTGGCGACCACGCCGACCACGCGCCCGTCGAGGCGGCCGAAGCCGACGGTGAGCTCGCGCGCCCAGAGCGCGTGGATCTCGAAGAAGGAGTCCTCGTCGAGCAGGCCCTTGACGACCTTGCGCATGTCGAAGGCCTGCCGCTCGCTCGCGGGGATGTCGGGCATCCCGGTCTCGGCGCGGGTCTCGGCGGCCGGCGGCTCGGCGGTCCAGTTCGGCGGGAGGTAGGACAGGTACCGCCGGATCGTCTCGATCGCGTCCTGCTCGGTCTTGCACAGGAAGTGCCCGACGCCGCTCTCGGCGCAGTGCACCCGGGCGCCGCCCATGGCCTCGAGGGTGGTCTTCTCGCCGGTGACCATCTCGACCATGCGGTCGGAGCCGAGGTACATCGAGGCGTTGCCCTCGACCATGGCAACGACGTCGCAGAAGGCGGGGATGTAGGCGCCCCCGGCCGCGGACGGGCCGAAGAGGGCGCAGGCCTGCGGGATGCTGCCGCTGGCCCGGACCTGCGTGTGGAAGATCTTGCCGGCGCCGCGCCGGCCGGGGAACAGCTCGACCTGGTCGGTGATCCGCGCGCCGGCGGAGTCCACCAGGTACACCATCGGCACACCGGTGGCATAGGCCTGCTCGATGATGCGGATGATCTTCTCGACGGTCCGGGCCCCCCAGGAGCCCGCCTTGACTGTCGAGTCGTTGGCCATGAGGCAGATCGACCGTCCGTCGACGGTGGCCGAGCCGGTGATCACCCCGTCGGCCGGGAGCCCGTCGGCCAGCGCGTTGGCGAAGAGCCCGTCCTCGACGAAGGAGTCCTCGTCGACGAGCAGGGCCACCCGCTCGCGGGCGAACAGCTTGCCGCGTGCGGCGTTGGCCGCGTGGTACTTCTCCGCGCCGCCGGCCTCGACCCGCTTGCGCGTCTGGATGAGGGCATCACCCTCCATGGTGCGACCTCCGCGTCGGCTGCCTGAACGATCGTTCATGTCTAACGATCGTTCAGGCTAGCCGACGCGGAGGTGAAGTTCCAACCTTCGCGTAGGACCGCTACCGGACACGGGTCCGGCCGGAGACACACCACAACACCGGGCGAATCGGACACAAGCCTCACAGGGGGAGGCGGGGACCCGCCTTGAGCACGCCCGACGGGAGTTCGCGGCCGACGATTTCCTGGGCCAGCCGCGCGGCCTCCAGCAGCTCTCCGAGGTCGACCCCGGTGTCGTACCCCATGTCGTGCAGCATGTGCACCACCTCCTCGGTGGCCACGTTGCCGGTGGCGCCCGGCGCGTAGGGGCACCCGCCGAGCCCGCCCACGCTCGCGTCGAACTCGGTGACCCCCAGGCGCAGCGCGGTCAGGATGTTGGCCAGCGCCGTACCCCGGGTGTTGTGGAAGTGCAGCAGCAGCGGCAGGTCGGGCTGGCGCTCGCGGACCAGGCCCACGACGTCCTCGACCCGCCGCGGCGTGCCCATCCCGGTGGTGTCGCCGAACGCGACCCGGTCGGCGCCGTCGGCCACCACGCGGTCGACGATCCCGGCGACCCGCGCGGGGTCGATGTCGCCCTCGAACGGGCAGCCGAAGCTGGTCGCGATGATCACCTCGGCGCTCGCCCCGGCCGAGTGGAGCAGCTCGATGAGCCCGGCGATGTCGTCGAGCGACTCGCCGGTCGAGCGGTTCACGTTGCGCCGGTTGTGCGTGTCGGACGCGGAGACGACGACCTCGATCTCGGTGAACCCCGCGGCGAGCGCGCGCTCGGCGCCCTTGCTGTTGGGCACCAGCGCGCTGTACCGAACCCGGGGGTTCTTCTTTGCTCTTTCCCACACCTCGCCGGCGTCCGCCATCTGGGGAATCGCCTTGGGGTGGACGAACGAGACCGCCTCGATCCGCCCCACCCCGGTGTCGGAGAGCGCGTCGAGCAGCCGCACCTTCGCGTCGGCCGGGACGGGGTCCTCGTTCTGCAGCCCGTCGCGCGGGCCCACCTCACGAATGGACAGGAACGTCATTTCTTGCCCTCCCGCATCCGCCCGACGATGCCGGTGTCGTAGTCGCCGCCGACGAACTCGGGGTTGTCCAGCAACTCGGCGAAGAAGGGCAGGTTCACCTTCGGCCCGGCGATCTCGAACGCGGCGACCGCGGCGCGGAGCCGGCGCAGCGCGTCGGCCCGGTCGGCGCCGTGCACGACCAGCTTCGCCATCAGCGAGTCGTAGTTCGGCGTCACGAGGTTGCCGGCGGTGTACCCCGAGTCGACCCGCACGCCCTCGCCGGCCGGCTCGACCCAGGTGGTGATCGCGCCCGGCCCGGGCAGGAAGCGCCTGGGGTCCTCGGCGTTGACCCGCACCTCGATCGCGTGCCCGGTGACGGTGAGCGCGTCCGGGTCGAAGCCCGGCGCGAGCCCGGAGGCGACGCGCAGCTGCTCCTCGACCAGGTCGAGGCCGAACACCGCCTCGGTGACCGGGTGCTCGACCTGCAGCCGCGTGTTCATCTCGAGGAAGAAGAACTGCCCGGCGGCCGGGTCGAACAGGCACTCGACGGTGCCGGCGTTGCGGTACGCGACCGCCTCCCCGGCCCGCACGGCCGCCTGCAGCAGTGCGCCTCGCTGCTGCGGGGTCAGCGCGGGCGACGGGGTCTCCTCGACGAGCTTCTGGTTGCGCCGCTGCACGGAGCACTCGCGCTCGCCCAGCGCCACGACCCGCCCGTCGGCCAACCCCAGAATCTGTACCTCGATGTGCCTGACCCGCGGGAAGTAGCGCTCGATCAGCACCGAACCGTCGCCGAACATCCGCTCCGCGAAGGCGCGCACCTTCTCGTACTCCGCGCGCAGCCCGCCGGCGTCCTCGGCGACCGCCATGCCCATGCCCCCGCCGCCGGCCGCGGCCTTGACCATGACCGGGAACCCGATCGCCACGGCCGCCTCCAAAGCCGCGTCCGCGCTCGTCGCCGGGTCGGTCGTGCCGGGCGCCACGGGTACACCCGCCGCCGCCATCAGGTTGCGAGCGTTGATCTTATCGCCCATCGCCGCGATCGCCTCGGGCCCGGGCCCCACCCAGATCAGCCCGTTGTCGACGACGGCCCGGGCGAAGGCCGCGTTCTCCGACAGAAAGCCGTACCCCGGGTGGATCGCCTCGGCGCCGGTCGCCTTCGCCGCGGCGAGGACGGCCTCGGCGTTGCGGTAGGACTGGGCCGGGTTCGCGGGCCCGATCGGCACCGCCTCGTCCGCCTCTTTCACGAAGGGCAGATCGGCGTCCGCCTCCGAGTACACCGCGATGGTCCGCACATCGAGCCGCCGCGCGGTGCGCAGGATCCGGCGGGCGATCTCACCTCGGTTCGCGACGAGCAACGAGCTCAGCATGTCGGCGTCTCTCCTGTGGACAACTCTGTGGAAAGGAATGCGGCGCACCTGTGGATAACCCGATTTACCCAGGTCATCACGGTGACGCTCGTCGTTACTTCGGTTGGCCGGCCATCCCCCGGGCGTTCAACCACACGACGCATTCCCGTCCGCCCGAGTTAGCCCTGCAACGCCGAGAGCGTCGCGGCGCGCAGCAGTTCGGCACGGCGGGTGCGGTCGACCTCGCCCCCGAGGAACGGCGTCGAGTTCATGAGACCGAACGCGGCGTGCGCCAGGACCCGGGCCTCGCCGTCGTTGAGCTCCCCGGACCGCAGCGAGGTCAGGGTGCTGACCCACTCCTCCACGTAGAGGCGCTGGAGCCGCCGGATCTGCCGCCGCGGCTCCTCGGGCAGCCGGTCGAGCTCGTGCAGGTGCAGCGCGATGACCGCGGGGTTGGCGAGCGCAAACTCGACGTGGAAGTCCACGAGCGCGGCGAGCGCGGCACGGGGGTCGTCGCCGGCCTCGACGATGTGCGCCTGCCCGCCGGCGAGCAGCTGTTCACTGACGGGGATGAGCGCGGCCGCGAGCATGGCTTCCTTGCCCGCGAAGTGGTGGTACAGCGCGGGCCCGGTAACCCCGGCGGCCGCACCGATGTCGTCCATGGAAACGCCGTGATACCCGCGCGCGGCGAAGAGCCCGACGGCGATCTCGAGGATCTCGTCGCGCCGCGAACGCCGCCGAGGCTGACCGCCCTGCTGCTGACCAGCGGCCCCGGCCCCGCGAGACTGAGCGGGCGGACGTACGGCTTGCCGTTCCAGCGTCATTGGAAAAGCCTATCCCCCTGTCAAGCCTGCGGCTGAACGCTCGTTAAGTACTGTACCTCTAGCTCGCTGGCGCTCACGGTGGGGGAGCTTCGCTCCACCCACACCCCCTCAAGATCTACGCCACCGCACTCGATCGACGGACGGGCGCGCAATGACGGGGCCGCCACGCTCGCGACGACACGACTGGGGCACTGCCGGTCCATGCACGCCAGCGGGCGCATCACGCACGGCTCGGCCGCACGGACCCCCGCCGCACGGCCGACCCCCGAACCTCACAGGGCCGCCGACCTCACGAGACAACCGACCCTCACGGCGCCGTCACCTCCCACGGCGCGACCCGTGCCCCGCACGGCGCGGGCTCCGCACAGCGCAACGCCGCGCAGACCGATGCCACAAGGACATTGCGCAGCTCATGACCCACTCAAGGCCCAGGCTCCGCACAGCGCACGCCGCTCGCGGCCGGGGAGCCGCGCACATCAAAGCCACACGCACATCGCGCGGCGCAAGGCCCACCCAACGCGCAGCGCAACGCCTCCGCACACGTGGCACGGCGCGACACAGCGCCCGACGCGCGCTGTGCGGAACGAGCCGCCGCGGGGGCGTTGAACCATCCAAATGGTATTTATGCCCTGTCGGGGTATAAATACGATAAGTCGCGGCGCGGAGCGCCCGACTTATCGACCAACCAGGAAACTCGGCCGGCGTCACGAGGACCAGAAGCACCCGGCCTCCGCGGACAAGGACCTAGGCCAGATACTTGCCCCGGACCTCGTCCGCCTCCTCCGACCGACCCTGCGCCTCCAGCGACTCCGCCAGCATCCACGCCGAGTTCTGCTCCAGCTGCGACCCCCGGGGCGCCGCCCCCAGCACCGACCGCAACCGTCCCTCGGCCCCGGCCGGATCCCCCGCACGCATCAACGTCTCCGCGTGCAAGAAGTCCGCGTCCAGGGCGTCACTCAGCGAGCCGATCGACCGCAGCGCCTCCGCCGCCCCCGCCGAGCGCGTCGCGGCCTCGTCCAGGCGGCCCGCGCCGATGTAAATGCGCGCCGCGTCGCTGTTCAGCATGGCGCGCTGCCAGATGAGCCAGGGCTCAGACGCGTCGACCTGGCCGTTGAGGGAGTGCGACAGGTCGTCGGCCTCCGCGAGGGCGGCCAGCGCGGCCTCGATGTCGCCCGCCCAGCGCAGGGACAAGGCCCGCAAGCGCCGGGTGTACATCTCCGCCTGCACGATGCCCGCCGCGCGGAACGCCTCCGAGGCGGCCGCGAACCGCTCTGCGGCCTGGGCGTCGCGGTCGGCCTCGTAGAGCAGCTGACCCGCCTCCTGCAGCATGCGGCCCCGCGCCGGGAGGTTGTCGAAGCCGTCGAGGTTTGCCGCGAGCGTCTCCAGCAGGCCGAGCGCCAGGTCGAGCTCGTCCAGCTCGCGGTACACACTCGAGAGCAGGTACCGCGTCTGGTCCGCCTGCTCCTGGGCGCCGGCGCGGTCGAGGGCGTCCAGGGCGCTCTCCGCCGCCTCGGCCGCGTCCGTGGGCTGGCCGGCCTGGTGGTACGCGGTGGCGAGGTCGTAGCGCAGCAGCGCCGCCGGCACGTCTTCGCCGTGGGCGACGTGGTCGGCGACGGCCTCGACGAGGTCGTCGACGGCGGCGGCCGGGCGGTCGGCGGCGAGGCGGGAGCGGGCCCGGCCCACGAGCGCGGAGAGCCGGTAGTTGCGGTCGGAGGCGAGCGTGAGCGCCTGGTCGAAGCCGGCGGTCGCGTCGCCGAAGCGCTCGAGGTTGCCCAGCGCGTGGGCGCGGATGAGGGCCGGGATGCCGGCCGCGGGCGGGGTGCCGATCTCGGCGTACTGCCGCAGCGCCTCCTCCGCCGTGGCCACCGCCTCGTCGTACCGCTCCAGCATGAGCAGGGCCCGGGAGCGCCGGGACACGAGCTCGGCCCGCAGCGTCGCCTTCGGCGGCTCCTCGGCGATGGCGGCGTCGATGGCCGCGAGCGCCTCGTCCGGCCGCTCCAGCCGCATCAGCGCGCCCTCGGCCCGCAGGCGCGCCTCGGCGCGCAGGTCGGCGTCGGCGCCGGGGTGGGCCACGATCCGCTCGGTCAGCGTGGTGAGCTCGGCCAGCATCACCTCGTCGGCCTCGCGGGCCAGAACCTCCCGAGACTCGGCGGCGAGTGCCTGCACGTCGTGGCCGAGCGCGCGAACCTCGTGACCGAGGGCCTCCGCCTCCTGGCCGAGCGCCCGATGGGCCCGGGCCGTCTCCTGGAACAGGGCCCCGGCCGCCGGCCCGCCGTCGTCGCGGATAGCGGTGAGCCGGGCCTGCCCGTCGAGGCGGCGCACGGCCAATTCGGGCGGCGGCTCGGGGTGCAGCTCGTCGAAGCGGGCGAACGCGGCCTCGACGGCGTCGATCCGATGCTCGTCGTACAGCGCCCAGGCCCGGTCCATGAGCGCCGCCGCGTCGGTGGGCAGCTCCTCGACCGGCACGGCCGCGGCGGTGGCGGCCGGGGTCGCGGCCTCGGTGCGGCGCGCGACGGCGCTGAGCGGCAGCTGCCCGATCAGCGGCGGCGCGCCGAGCAGCGCCTCGATCCGCTCGGAGACCGCGGCCGAGCCGTTGCGCTCGTCGAACTTGGCCGACCACTCGCGGGCCCGCGCGGCGAGGCGGGCGCCGAGCTCGCCGGCGGTCGTCGTGCCCAGCGGCAGGGCCGGGTCGATCCGGCCGAGCAGCAGCGCCGACGCGGCGCAGAACCACATCTCGGCCTGCGGGCTGGGCGCGCGCTCCAGCCACGGCAGGTGCCGCTGCACGATCTCCAGGCCGCGGGTCTCGTTGCCGGTCCGGGCGCAGAACTCGATGTGGTCGGCGATGCTCTGCATGTCGGCGAGGTTGCCGCGCAGCCGCCGGTAGGCCTGCCGGTGCGCGTCCGCGGCCTCGCTCAGCCGGCCGGTGCGCACGTAGGGCACCATCAGCGAGGTCAGGATCGACTGCGGCTGCTCGACGCAGGTCAGCCGGCCGGCGAGGACCGGGGCGGCCATCGCCACCGCCTCCTCGTCGCGGCCCCGGCCGACGAGGTGGTCGACCTTCTCGCCCGGGTCGCAGCCGGCACAGTCGGAGTTCTGGTCGCGGGGCGCGGCGCTCCACTTGCCGTACCAGTCGTCGGCCGCCGGGTCGCCCACGTGCGCGGCGACCTGGTACCGGTACGCGTAGACGGCGTGCAGGCTGTGCCCGCCCGCGCGGAACCGGCGCTCCATGTCGTCGAGCACGTCGTAGGTGCGCCCCAGCGGCACGGCGGGGAACTTCAGCAGGCCGTTGACCATGTACTTGAAGTGCCAGAGCAGCATGTGCTCGTCCTGCTCGTCGAAGCGCTCCGGGTGCGCGTCGTACTCCGAGCGGCACCACGAGAACGTCACGAACGACTTGGCCGTCTCCCCGCCGTGCACGTAGGCCGTGGTCGCGAACAGCCGCGAGGCCAGCCGCAGCTCGTCGTGGCCGCCCGCGTCGGCGTGCTGCATGACCTGCTCCACGAGCGCGATCTGGGCGCCGCCGTAAGGCATCTGGTAGGCCTCACGGAGCAGCGACCACAGCTCCTCTTCAGTCTTCATGTCCGACCGCCTTGTTGAGCAGGCCCAGGAACGAGCCGTTGAGCAGCGCGGCGTCGGCCGGCCGCAGCGGATGGTGGCCCAGCAGCAGGGCCTGGCCGTAGAGCCCCTCGACCGCGAGCCGCACCAGGTCGGCGTCGGGGATCTCGGTGACCCGCCGCACGAGCGGGTTGCGGTAGTTGAGGACCAGCTGGGAGCGGTCCTGCTCGTCGGTGCGGGCCAGCGCGTCGAGCACGTCGGCCCACACGTCGTCGACGCGCTCGCGGGTGGCCCGCAGCTCGGCCGCGAAGGAGGCCGAGCGGCTGGTGAGGTACATCGCCGGAACCCCCGCCGGGTCGAAGGCGCGCAGCACCACCTCGCACCCGAGGCGGTCCAGCGCCCGCTGGGCCAGCTGCACGAAGGGCCGCTTGGCCAGCTCGACCTCGGGCTCGAGCGCGTCGAACGCGGTGCTCAGGTCGCCCGGCTCGACCCGCTCGATGAGCGCGCCCGGCTCGACGTGCGGCAGCCGCTCGATGATCTCGGTGTCGTAGATGTATCCGGCGTTGACCAGCGGCATCCCCTGCGCCGCGGCGACCGCGCCGATCTGGCGGAACTCGTCGAGCTGGGCCGAGTAGCGCACCAGGCCGTGCTGGGCGCGGAAGTCGGCGAGCGTCATCCGGCCGGCGTTGGTCTCCATCGGCCACCAGCGCTCGACCAGGCGCAGCATCTCGTCGTCGTGCAGCGCGAGCGCCTTGACCCCGAGGTGGTGCACGTCGAGGAACTCCCCGAGCCGGCGCGGGTTGCGCCCGGCCAGCTGCATCAGCCAGCCGCGCAGCTGGTCGCCGAGCGCCTCGCGGGCGGCCTCCAGCAGCGAGTCCTCGTAGAGCGCCTCGCGGCTGGCGGTCGGGCGCAGCTCGCTGGTGTCGATCACGCAGCGGGCGAAGAACGCCCAGGGCGGCAGCACCCCCTCGGCCCCCTCGGCCAGCAGCATGCGCTTGAGATAGACGCGATGCCCGGCCCGGGCCGCCGGATTCGCCGGCGTGGGCAGCACGAACGCGACCCCGGTCAGCCCGGACTCGGGCACCGTCAGGTCGATGACGTCGAAGGGCACAAAACCGAAAACCTCGCGGCAGTACTCGCTGAGCCTCTCCCGCCGCCCCGCGGCGCCCGGCGCCCAGGGCAACCCGTCTCCGCTCACGGGCACGCCGGCGATCTCGACCCGGAAGGGCAGCAGCGAGCCGTAGAGCGCGGCCAGCTCGGCGACCGTCCGCCGCTTGAGCCACTCCTCGGCGTCGCGGCGCGGGATGAGGGTGACCGTGGTGCCGACGTCCGCGCGGTGCTGGTCGTCGGTCTGGACGCTGTAGCGGCCGTCCGCATACCCGCGCCAGAGCACCGCCGGCCCGCCCTCGGCCCGGGTCAGCACCCGGATCTCGTCGGCGACGAGGAAGCAGGACAGCAGGCCGATGCCGAACTGCCCGAGGAAGTCGTGCCTGGCGAAGCCGAGGTCGTCGCGTTTGGAGCTGCGCCCGATGGTGGCGAGGAACTGGTGCACCTGCTCCTCGGTGAGCCCGATGCCGGTGTCGATGACCCGCAGGGTGCCGTCGCCGGTGACGTCGGGCGGCTCGATGAGGATCGCCGCGGGCGCGCCCGGGTCGTCCGCGCGCCGGGCCGTGATCGCATCGACGGCGTTCTGCAGCAGCTCCCGGACGTAGACCCGGGGGCTGGCATAGAGGTGGTGGCTGAGCAGGTCGACGATGCCGCGCAGGTCCACTTGGAACGTCCGATCCACGCGGGCACGCTACCGCGTGGGTCTGACATTTCCCGCCCCGTTTATCTTCGGTCGATGAATCGTCACGCCGCGGCCGCGAGTCTGACCGGTCTGTCCGTCGGCGACGCACTGGGTGCGCCGTTCGAGATGAAGCCCGCGCTGGCCGACGGCGCGGTGTTCGAGCCGCCGCCGGCGCCCTGGCGCTGGACCGACGACACCGAGATGGCCTGCACGCTGCTGGAGGCGCTCGAGCGCGACGGGCGGGTCGACCAGGACCGGCTGGCCCTCGCGTTCGCGCGGCGGTGGAGCGCGGACCGCGGGTACGGCCGCGGCGCCGTTTCTTTGCTGGCCTCGATCCGGGACGGGGTTCCGTGGCGCACGGCGGCGGGCGCGCTGTTCTCCGGGCGCGGGTCGGCCGGCAACGGCGCCGCGATGCGGGTCGCGCCCCTGGGCGCCTTCTTCTCGGCCGACCCGGACCTGGCCGCGCGCGAGGCGGCGCTCTCCGCGGAGGTGACCCACCGGCACCCGGAGGGCGTGGCCGGCGCGGTCGCGGTCGCCCTCGCCGCCGCGCACGCCGCCGGCGACCGGGCCGGGGACGCCCCGGGGCTGCTGCGTGCGGTACTGCACCACCTGCCGCCGTCGGACGTCCGCGACGGCATCGGCCGGGCGACCCGCATCGCGCCGGGCACCGACCCGCGCGTGGCCGCGGCCGACCTCGGCAACGGTTCGCACGCGCTGGCGCAGGACACGGTGCCGTTCGCGCTGTGGGTGGCGGCCGCGCACTTCGGGGACTATCCGGCGGCGCTGGAGGCCTGTGTGCGCGCGGGTGGCGACGTCGACTCGATGTGCGCCATCACCGGCGGGATCGTCGCGGCTCGGGTCGGTACCGCCGGCATTCCGCGTGAGTGGATCGTCGCCCGTGAACCGCTCCCGGATTGGCTCCAGGCACCCACGTAACCGTACGTGGTCAATGAGCTGTCGCGCAGGCGAATGCAAGATATTGACCACTATCGTTGGTTTACGCGGGGTGAAATCGGGCATGAGCTGCTGATCGACCAAGTTCGGGCACGTTCCTCATCCGGGCGAATGAAGGTTTTTCGGAGTCGCCCGGGGTAACAATGTGCTCATGCCACACCCTGCCGTGACCTATCGACTCGGTATCGTGTCGACCTATCTGCCTCGCCAATGCGGTCTCGCGACGTACACCGCGGACCTCCGCGAGGCGCTGGGTGTCGCCACCGACGATCTGGAATCAGTCGTCGTGGCCATCGACCGTGACGGGCTCACCTACGGCGACGAGGTCGTCGCCACCATCACCCAGGACCGCATCGAGGACTACTCGTCGGCGGCCCGCATCCTGCGCGAAGCCGGCGTCCAGGTCGTGCTGATCCAGCACGAGTACGGGATCTTCGGGGGTCCGGACGGCTCGCACCTGCTCGAGCTCACCCGCGCGCTCAACGCGTGCGGCATTCCGTACCTGTTGACGCTGCACACCGTCCTGCCGCACCCGTCGCCGGGCCAGGCCGCCACGCTGCGCGCGCTGTGCGCCCGCGCCGCCCGCGTCACGGTGTTCACCGAGACCGCGCGCCGGGTCGCCATCCGCACCGGCATCGCCGCCGGTCACCAGCTGGTCGTGGTCCCGCACGGCGCGCCCGACGCGATGCGCCGCCCGCCCGCGTCCGACACGCTGCGGCCGGCCCTGCGCGGCCTGCTCGACACCGTGCGGGGCAAGCCGACCCTCACCACCTTCGGCCTGCTGGGCAAGGGCAAGGGCATCGACATCGCGATCGACGCGCTCGCCGAGGTCGTGCGCAAGCACCCCGACGTGCAGTACATCGTCGCCGGTACGACCCACCCCGAGATCAAGCGGCAGGAGGGCGAGGTCTACCGCGACAGCCTGCACGAGCAGGTCCGGCGGCTGGGGCTGACCGGCAACGTGCACTTCGTCGACGCCTTCCTCGCCCTCGACGAGCTCTCCGCGATCCTGCACGCGAGCACGCTGTTCGTCACGCCGTACCGCCAGCCCGAGCAGATCTGCTCGGGCGCGCTCACGTTCGCGCTGGGCGCGGGGCTGCCCGCGGTCTCGACGGCGTACTCCTACGCCGAGGACATGCTGGCCGGCGGGGCCGGCCGCGTCGTGCCGATCGGCGACGGGGCCGCGCTCGGCGCCGAGATCATCGACCTGCTCGGCGACACCCGGGCCCTCACCGCGGCCAAGACGGTCGCCGAGGCGTGCGCGGCCTGGCTGCCGTGGCCCGCGGTCGCCGCCCGCGAGGCGGACCTCATCGCCGACGTCGTGCGCCAGTCCGAGGCGGCCAGTGCCCGCCCGGGGCACGCGACCGCGGCCGCGCCGCCGCTCAACCTCGACCATCTCGTCCGGCTCACCGACGAGATCGGCATCATCCAGTTCGCCACCGGCCCGAACCCGGAGCTGTCCTCCGGATACTGCGTCGACGACGTGGCCCGGCTGGCCATCGTGGCCGCGGACCTGCTCGCGGTCGGCACCGACGCGCGGCAGACCGCGGAGGCGACCCGCTGGCTGCGGCAGTCGATCCGGTTCCTGACCGCGGCCTACGACCCGTCCGGGGCGATGCACAACGTGCTCAGCTACGGCGGCACCTGGCAGGACTGGCCGCACATGGGGGACCACGTCGGGCGTACCGTCTGGGCGCTGGGCGTGCTCGTGGGCACCCCGGCGGTACCGGACGACATCCGCCGGCCGGCCGCGGCGCTGCTGGACGAGCTCGGCCCGCGCACCGATGCGCTCGGCGCGCTGGGCCTGCGCTCCGCGGCGTACGCGCTGATCGGCCTCGCCCGGGCCGGCCGCACGGAGCTGGCCGCCCCGCTGCTCAACCGGCTCGACGAGGCGCTCGTGGAGACGTCGACGGCCGACCCGGCCTGGCGCTGGTTCGAGCCCGAGCTGACCTACGACAACGCCCGCCTGCCCCAGGCGATGCTCCTCGGCGCGGCACTGCTGGAGGACGACGCCGCGGCCACGCGGGCCCTCGCCGCCCTCGACTGGTACGCCCAGCACGTGGGCCTCGCCGACGGCACCCTGCGCTGCGTCGGCAACAAGTGGCACCACCGGGGCGAGCCGTCGGGGCTGTGGGTGGCCGACGATGGCGACGAGCAGCCGCTGGACGCCGCCGCGGTGACCGAGGCGCTCGTGGACGCCTGGCAGCACACGTCCGACCCGCACCTCGCGGGGCTGGCCGGCTGGGCGTTCGCGTGGTTCCTGGGCCGCAACCGGGCCGGGGCTCGCATGTACGTCGACGCGACCGGTGCGTGCCATGATGGTTTGTCGTCCACTGAGCCAAATGGGAACCAGGGGGCCGAGTCCACGCTAGCCTATTACCAAGCGCTCTTCAGCCTTCTCCGGGCCGGTTTGGCCGCCCTGCCGCATCCTGTGGCGGCTACGACACCGGTCCCGACCTCCCTGCCGTCCACTACGCTCGCCAAGCCCACCAACAAGGGGCGAGTGGTCGGACGGGCGTCGGCGGGCTACAGCGCGACCGCGACACCGCCCCGTCTGCGTTCCACGGAGGACCATTCCGATGCACTTTGACGCGGAGCTCTTCCATCGGGAAGCCACGAACCCCCTGCTGAACGCGGGGGACTGGCCCTATCCGATCAACAGCGTCTTCAACCCGGGCGCCTGCATGTACAACGGCGACACGGTCCTGCTCTGCCGGATCGAGGACCGCCGCGGCATCTCCCACCTGACCGTCGCCCGCAGCAAGGACGGGCGCACCGGCTGGGTCGTGGAGGGCAAGCCGCTCATCACCGACGACCCCACCGACGCCCACAGCTGCTGGGGCGTGGAAGACCCGCGGGTCACCTACGTCGAGGAGCTCGGCGGCTACGTGATCGCCTACACGGCGTACGGACCGGGCGGCCCCTGCGTCGGGCTGGCCCGGACCGAGGACTTCCAGACCGTCGAGTCCCTGGGCATCGTCATGCCGCCCGAGGACAAGAACGCCTCGCTGCTCCCACGCAGGATCAACGGCGACTACGTGCTGTTCCACCGGCCCGTGTCGGTCCTGTCGGCCCGCGCCGACATTTGGCTGTCCAAGTCCAAGGACCTGCGCTCGTGGACGACGCCCGAGCCGGTGATGCAGTCGCGCTCCGGCCCCTGGTGGGACGCCACCCGGATCGGCATGGGCCCGCCGCCGGTCGAGACGCCGCACGGCTGGCTCGCGGTGTACCACGGCGTGAAGCAGATGGTCGCGACGTCGATCTACCGTGTCGGCCTGATCATGCTCGACCTGGACGACCCGACCAAGGTCATCCGTCGTACCCCGAGCTGGGTGCTCGGCCCCGACGCCGACTACGAGCGCGTCGGGGACGTGCCCAACGTGGTCTTCCCGACCGGCCTGGTCCACGACGAGACCCGCGACGAGCTGCGGATGTACTACGGCGCGGCGGACCTCACCGTAGCGATGGCGAGCGCCAAGTACTCGGAGGTCGTCGACTACCTGGTCTCGCTGCCACCCGAGGACGAGTAACGCGGTGCGGGGCCCGGTCCGGCTACCTTGTGACAGCTACTTGGGATCGGGCCCCTTCACCACCGGAACGCGAACCAGGTTCCCCCACTCCGTCCACGACCCGTCGTAGTTGCGCACGCGCTCGTACCCGAGCAGGTGCGTCAGCACGAACCAGGTGTGCGACGAACGCTCCCCGATGCGGCAGTACGCCACGATGTCGTCGTCCTTCGCCAGTTCCCCGTAGAGCGTTCGCAGCTCGTCGGCCGGCTTGAACGACCCGTCATCGCGCGCCGCCTGCTTCCACGGCCTGCTCACCGCACCCGGGATGTGGCCACCGCGCAGGGCGCCCTCCTGCGGATAGTCCGGCATGTGGAGCAGTTCGCCGGTGTACTCCCCCGGCGACCGCACGTCCACCAGCGGCCGTTCGGTGCGAATATGCTCGAACACGTCCTCGCGGAACGCGCGGATCCGGGCATCATTCCGCGGTACCGCCGGATAGTTTGTGGTTTCCCGGACCGGCACGTCCCGGGTCATCGCCCGCCCCTCGGCGATCCACTTCGAGCGCCCGCCGTCGAGGATCCGCAGGTCACGGTGCCCGAACAGGGAGAACACCCACAGGGCGTAGGTGGCCCACCAGTTAAAATTGTCGCCGTAGAACACGATCGTGTCGTCCGGCCCGATACCTTTGGCGCGGCAGAGCGAGGCAAAACCTTCGGCGTCGAGGTAGTCGCGGGTGACCTGGTCGTTCAGCTCGGTGTGCCAGTCGACCTTGACCGCACCGGGAATGTGCCCGGTGCCGTAGAGCAGCACGTCCTCGTCGGACTCGACCACGACGAGCCCGGCGTCCCCGAGGTGCTCAGCGAGCCAGTCGGTGGTGACGAGCCGCTCCGGGTGCGCGTACGCCTTGAGCTCCGGCGCTGAATCGGATGCAACAGCCATGATTCCGACCCTAGCTCCAGATCCCGGGACCTTCGCGCAGTTGGCTGGGCTCGACCTACCCGACCCGACGACACTGTGGATACGTGCACTTTGACGGCCGGCCGGGACGCGTGGAACCACGCCGCGCGGCCAAAGCGTCCGCGGCTTGGGCACGCGCGGACTCATCGCCGAGCGCGGTCAACGTTGTGGCTGGAGTCGTTCGGTCAGCCAGGAATGGAGCAACGCCACCTGGTCGCGGCTTGCCCAGCGCACGGTCGTTGCCAGGCCGTAGACGATGACCACGCTCCATGTAAACCCTTGAGCCCGGGGCGACACATACGTGGTGAGTGTCGTCTACCCGGGGAGGGCTGTGTGGAGCGGGGCGAGGAGTGGTTCACCCGGCTGTTTGCCGCGCACTTCGAGGCCGTCGTGCGCTATGCGTTTCGGCGGGTTTTCGATGCCGGGGTGGCTACCGACCTGGCGCAAGAGGCGTTCATCGTGGCCTGGCGGCGGCGGGATGACGTGCCCGTGCGGGAGTTGCCGTGGCTCTACGGGGTTGCCCGGAACGTCATTGCCAATCATCGGCGGGGAAAAGCGCCGCCCGTTGTACCGCACGAAACCGCGCTGCGCGCGGGGTTTGAGGACACCTCGGCCGAGATGGTCGACGTGCTCCGGGCGATCAGTGCGCTGCCCGAGCGGGACCAGGAGATTCTCCGGCTCGTGGCGTGGGAGGAGCTCGAGCTGCGCGAGGCCGCCGTTGTGCTCGGGTGTTCCAAGTCGGCCGCCGCGGTGCGGCTGCATCGGGCGCGCAAGCGGCTTCAGGCGGCGCTGGGTGAGTACAGGGAGGTGGAGCATGTCTGATCAGCAGAAGGTCACCGAAATGCTCCGGCGCTTCGATCCGGCCCGGGGGCTGCAGGTCCGCGCCGTCGACGCCCGGGCGCTCATGGTCGATGCGCCGGGGCACCAGCGGCGGGCGTCCCGGCTGGTGCTCGTGGCCGCCGCGGTGCTCGTGCTGTTGGTGGGCGGCGGAGCAGTGGTGGCGCTCCGAGCGATTCACGCACCGACGGGCGCCACGCCGGAAGGGGCCGTCGTGGATGACATGGCGCTCGACTTCTGGCCCGTCGTCCGGCCCATGGCGTTCGAGCAGGGTGATCCGCCGGCGGCGCCGAAGGCCGCGGCTTACGAGTCGCAGCACGGGAAGTACACCCACATCGGCGTCGTGTCGTGGAACCAGGTGTTCGACGACGCGCCCGGCGGCAACTCGCAGATCATCGTTCCGCAGGAGCGGGACATCTGGTTCGACGAGCAGGGGGCCGGGCGCATCGTCACCCGGCAGCTGCCGGCGGTCTTTCCGAACGAGGCATCCCGGCAGTACTGGAAGAACAGGAAGCAGCCGACCGGGGAGCCCGGGCCGCACACCGATGACCTCGGCGCCGGCATGGTGGGTTCGACCAAGCCGCTGCCCACCGTCGACCACCTGTTCGAGCGGGGGCCCGGCGAGGCCTGCTGGGCGATCCGGGACCTGTTCAGCGTCCACGTTGTCCCGCTCGACCTGCGGGCGCGGCTGCTCGACCGGCTCGCGCACACCGAAGGCGTCGAGTGGGTCGGGCGGACCGTCGACCGGGCGGGGCGCGCCGGCGTCGGGGCGCGGGTGCGCAACGGGGACATGACGGAGGTGCTGGTGTTCGACCCGACGACCGGGGTGCTGCTCGCGTGGGACGAGATCGACCAGCACAACGCCGTACAGGGCGCGACGCTGTTCCTGAAGACCGAGAGGACCGATCGGCTCCCGGCGTAGTGATCGTTAAGAGATTCGTGAGTTGGGTAACAAGTCGGCAACGAGGTTCTGGAGGGTCTTGGCGATGGCGATGCAGACAGTCCGGGACGTGATGACCACGAATGTGGTCTATCTGCCGAGCGAGACGACTCTCGCCGAAGCGGCGCGGACCATGCGGGAGCAGGATATCGGCGATGTGGTCGTGGCAGACGGGCCCGAGCTCACCGGGGTGGTGACCGACCGGGACATCGTGGTTCGGGCCGTTGCCGAGCGGTGTGACCCGGCGGCCACGACGATCGGGGAGATCGTCACCAAGGCGCTGGTGACCGTGCGGCCGGAGGACTCGATCCACTCGGCCGCGCTGCTGATGCGCGACCAGGCCGTACGCCGGGTGCTGGTCTGCGACGACAACAACGGCCTGGTGGGCATCGTGTCGATCGGCGATCTCGCGGAAGAGATCGACCCGGAGTCGGTGCTCGGCGGAATCAGCAAGGCCGCGCCCAACAACTGAAGACAGCGCAACAGAACACGCGCGCCCCGGCTAATCGGAGTCGAGGCGCGCGTGTACGTGCATGTCGTGCCAGCCGTCCTGGTGCAGCAGCGAGCCGCGCTGCACGCCCTCGGCCGGGAAGCCGGCCACGGTCGCCACACGGCACGACGGCTCGTTGTCCATCGAGTGCCGGACCTCCAGCCGGTGCAGGCCGAGCTCCCCGAACGCCCAGGCCGACAGGGCCGCGAGCGCCCGCGGGGCGACGCGCCGGCCGCGGTGGGAGGGCAGCACCCAGTACGACACCTCGGCCTGCCCGTCGGTCAGCTGCAGGGCCCGGAGCGAGATCTGCCCGGCCACCTCCTCGCCGTCCGTCGTGATCGCCCAGCCGGCGCGGGTCTCGGTGCTCCACCGCTCCGGCCAGGCCGCGAGCCAGGCGGCCGCCTCGTCGTCGTCCATCGCGCGGCAGTGCCAGCGCTGGATGGCCGGGTCCGAGTACGCCGCGACGACCGCGGGCTGGTCGGCGAGCCGCCACGGGCGCAGCAGCAGGCCGTCGGCGGGCAGGACGGGCTGCGGCAGCGCGGCGAGCCGGCCGGGCACAACCACATCTGCGACAAGGTTCGGCACAGCGGTACGTTAACAAGGTGGAGATGCCCGGCAAGCTGGCCGCGATCGTCGAGGAGTTCGCCTCCGCGCCGCGCGATGTGGTGCTCGAGATGTTGCTCGAGTTCTCCGACGCTGTGCCGCCGCTGCCGCCCGAGCTCGAGGGGCACGCGGGCATGGAGCAGGTGCCCGAGTGCCAGACGCCCTTCTTCCTGAAGGTCGAGGTCAACGAGCAGAAGACCGTTCGGCTGTACTTCGACTGCCCGCCCGAGGCCCCGACGACCCGCGCGTTCGCCGGCATCCTGGCCGAGGGGCTCGAGGGCGCGACGGCCGACGAGGTGCTCGCGGTACCGCCGGATCTCTATCAGCGCATGGGCCTGGCCGAGGCGATCAGCCCGCTCCGGGTGCGCGGCGGCACGGCGATCCTGCAGCGGCTCAAGCGCCAGGTCTCAGAGAGCCAGGCCGTCCACGACGGTGGCGCCGGGCATTGAGGCCAGCACCGCGCCGGGCAGCACGATCTTGCTGCCGCGGATGCCGGAGCCGATGACGGCGGCGTCGACGGACGTGACGCGCGCGTCGACGTACACGGGCCAGCCGACGGGCAGCCCGATCGGCGTGATCCCGCCGTACTCCATCCCGGAGAGCCCCACCGCGTCGTCCATCGGCGCGAAGCTGGCCTTGCGGGTGCCCAGCAGCCGGCGGACCGTCCCGTTCACGTCGGCGCGGGTGGTCGCCAGGATGACGCACGCCGCGTAGACGCCGGCGGGCTTGCCGACAACGATCACGCAGTTCGCGGATTGTTCGAGGGTCACGTCGTACGCCGCGCAGAAGGCCGCCGTGTCGGCGAGCCCGGGATCGATCGGCGCGACCCGCACCTGGTCGGCGCCGGGCAGCGACGGCAGCGCGGCGAGGACGGGCGGGGCGAGCAGCGCGGGCGTTTCGAGCGCCGGCGAGAGGTCGAGGTTCACGTTCAGCGCCCGTCGTCGAGGGCGAGGGCCTTCATGAAGATGTCCCCGATCTTGGACGGGTCGGGGGCGATGAAGACGGCGCCGCCCGTGGCGTCGACGACGCGCTGCATCTCGGCCTGGTTGACCTCGGAGCCGACCCCGATGACGATGATCTGCACCGGCTGGTCCTGGTGCTCGGCCTTGTGCAGCGCGGTGACCAGCCCGTCGAGCGAGAGCCCGCTCGGATCGTTGTTGCGGCCGCCGGTCACCACGACGACCGAGTTGCCGCGGCCGGAGTCCCAGCCCTGCTGCACCGTCTGGTACGCGGCGAGGATCGTGTCGTACAAACCGCTGCCGCCCTTGGGGTTCGGCTTCAGACCCCCGAGGGCTCCGCGCAGCTGGTCGCGCTGGGTGGTGAGCGGGCCGATCGGCACCAGCTCCTGGTAGTCGTGCCCGCCGGGCATGGCCGTGGAGAAGCACCACAGCCCGACGGCCCACGAATCGGGGAACAGGTCCAGGCCGCCCTGCGCGGCCTGGACGGCGACCTGCCCCTTGGTCAGTCCGCCGGCCGTGGGCACCGGCGTCTTCATCGCCGCCGAGACGTCCACGACGGCCAGCATGCGCGACGGCTGGGTGATCTCGGTCCACATCTGCAGGGCCTTGGAGATCATCTGGGCGTCGGGCACCGGGGTGACCTGACCGCCGGGCGGGGCGCTGGGGCTAAGCGTCATGCCGGTGCCGACCGTGCCGTCGTTCGCGCGCAGCTGGTGCTGGGCCAGCAGGTTGCGGAACGAGGAGCCGGTAAGCTGCTGGCGGAACGCGTCGGCCGCGGCCTCGCGGTCGGGGGCCAGGCGGGGCATCGCCGCGTACGGGAAGTCCAGGGCGATGGGGGCCGGGTCGGGGTACACCGCGATGAGCGGAACGGCCGGTCCGGCGGCGTTGTAGGCGTGCAGCGCCTGCTCGGACAGCGGCGCGAGGGTCACCGCGGTGGACAGGGTCTTGGGGTCGGCGTCGCGCGGGAACCGCCCGATGAGGCCGGACTGCTGCTCGTTCTTGCCCGACATCAGGGACTTGACCGCGCCGACGGTCAGCGAGTCGCCCTCGGGGCCGAACTGGTCGCGCACCGAGGCCATCGCCACCAGCGTCGACACGCCGACCGAGTCGCGGTTGGGGTCGACGATGCCCGGGATGATCTGGCTGTTGCCGACGATCTGCTCGAGCACCTGCTTCCAGGTGACCTTGTTCTCGACCCAGCCGAGCTGCTTCGCGGTCGGCTCGGGCACGGCCAGCACGATGGGGCTGCGGGCCAGCGACGGCGACGCGAGGGTCACCAGGTCTTCGCGGGCCGCGCGCATGCGCTGGATCCAGATCGACGAGTCGGGGATCCAGACCTGGGGTACCTGGGTCTTGCCTTCGGCCTGGCCGAGGCCGGGCACTGTCGCGCCGCTCTCTCCGGCGATGGCCGCGGCGACCTCGCTGGAGGCGACCGAGACCACGTCGACCGCGACGCACTCGTCGTTTACCCGCGGACCGGTCTTCACCCACCGGGCCGCGACGTCCTTGATGACCGGCGCGATCTCCGGGCTGGCGGCGATGGACAGGCGCACCGTCCCCGCGCAGCCCGACGTCGACATGGCGTGGTACCCGCTGTAGACGGCACCGATGGCGACGAGGGGAAGGATCATGCCGGCCGCGAGGGCGACGAACCCGTTGCTCCTCAGGTCCGTGGCCCGATGCCGTCCTCTCACAGCTACCAATATTCCCTAGACAAGCGCTTCTTGGGTCACGCGTTCGGCCAATCGTGAAGGTGTTTCGCGGGCGCTCAATACACTGTGCTTTTGTGCGATTACTTTGAGTTCGAAACTCTGTGGGTTTGCTTTAGAGACTCTTAGTAAGCGCGGCGATCAAATTCCGCCGTTGAGCATTGCCGCCGTCGGGCCGCCAGGTGCAGGCGATGTCCAGGCCGGCCACTCGCCCGGTGGCCACGAGCTCGCGCACCGAGGTCAGGAGCGCGTCCGCGGAGGGCCCGCCGCCGACCGGATACATCAGCCCGGGCAACTCCGTCGGATCCACGACGTCCAGATCCACGTGAACGAGAAACTTACCGTCCGGAGGACGAATTGCATTGATGTTGTACTGCACAAGCGTAGCCGTGGCCAGATATTCGATCTCGGCGGGATCGAGATCCCTCGCTCCGGCGAGCACCGCACGCTCTTCGGGCACGGCCCGCAGCCCGAGCCGCTCGGCGATGAGCTCGCGGCGATACCCGACCAGCAGGCGCAAAGGCATGCCGCCGATGTACCCGGAGGTCGTCGTCTCCAGCGTCTGCACATCCCCGTGCGCGTCGAACCACACGACGCCGACGTCCTCGCCGGCGCGCTGGAGCCCGGTCACGGCCGCGAGCGAGACGGTGCAGTCACCGGAGACGACGATCGGCGTCGTCTCCTGCGCCGCGACCACGTCGGCGACCCGGTCGTACAGCGCCGCGAGCCGCGCCCAGACGTCGCCCTCGGCCAGCTCCGCGGTCACCGTCGTTCCGGGCGCGGCGGGCAGGTCGGCCTCGAGCCCGGACAGCCGCTCATCGAGGTGGTACGGCACGAAAATCATGATCCGACCCTAGTTGTGCACAGCTTTTCCACAAGTACACAGGCGTTATCCACAGGTACCACCGGTGAAAGTGTGGTGTGCGGCAAAGTCGCTTTCGCACGTACTTGGGCCCTGAAAGGATGCGGAACGGGGGTTTTGTCAACGGGGAGGAGCACGACCTTGGAGCGGTGGGGGAGCTTTGTGGCGGTGGGCGACAGCTTCACCGAGGGGCTCGATGATCCACGGCCGGACGGGAAGGGGTACCGCGGCTGGGCCGACCTTGTGGCCGGCGTCTTGGCGGTCGGCCGCCCCGAGTTCCGGTACGCGAACCTGGCCGTCCGCGGCCGCCTGTTCGACAACATCGCGGCCGAGCAGGTCCCGCTGGCGGTGGCCATGAAGCCCGACCTGATCAGCTTCGCCGGCGGCGGCAACGACGCGCTGCGCCGCAACTGGGAGCACGAGGGCATCGTGGCCCGCTTCGACCGCACCATCGAGAGGCTGTGCGCCACCGGCGCCGACGTGGTCATGTTCCGCTGGGCCGACATGACGGGCCGCATGCCGGGCGGCAAGATGCTGCGCCCCCGGGTCGACCTGTTCAACAACGCCATCGAGGCGGTGGGCGACAAGTACGGCGCGCACGTGGTCTCGCTCTGGGACGACACCGAGTTCGCCAACCCGCGCCTGTGGGGGATCGACCGCCTGCACCTGTCGCCGGCGGGCCATCGCCGCGTGGCCGCGCACGTGCTGAGCAAGCTCGACGTGGCGTGCGACCCGGACTGGCTGGCCGCGCCACCGCCGCCGGAGGAGCTGTCGTGGATGTCGCGCAAGGCGGCCGACGCGAAGTGGGCGACCCAGCACCTGGCCCCGTGGGTGAAGCGCCGGCTGACGGGCAAGTCCTCGGGCGACATGGTGACCGCGAAGCGTCCCGAGCTGGCCCCGCTCTCCGAGGCCTGAACGTCTACGTCTACGGATACGACCGTAGAAGGCTGCGCGGGATGCCCTCCCGGGCAGCTACGGTGGCACGATTCGGGGATTCCATCTACTACCTCTCTTAGTAGTGTTCTTCATATCGGCGCTGACGAACGGCGTCGAGCGGTTGACCACCACCCCGAGAGGAACACGCAGATGAGCGAGTACGGCGACTACAGCATGGGTCACGAGTCCGGTGAGCTGGAGCAGGTGCACCAGGAGGCCGGCAGCGAGCAGGACTACAACTCGCAGTTCGGTGTCTTCGCCCAGGACCACAGCGCGGCCGAGTCCACGGACTTCGAGACCGGCCGCAGCGTCGAGTACACCGGCGCGGACGGCAGCCACTTCGAGTCCAGCGACTACACCAGCTACTCCAACGACTCGCAGGAGTCCGACTCGGTGTTCGCCGCCCAGGGCAGCGAATCGTCGCACTTCGCCGAGTTCTCCGGCCTGGACGCGCTGAAGGCGCAGTTCGAGACCAACTTCGCCGAGGGCACCTTCGCTGAGGGCCCCGCGCTCGGCACCGGCGACGGTGGCCTGTCGATCGCGTCGAGCTGAACGTGAATGGCTGGGCTGATCTTGTTCCCCCGGGTCGGCTCGGCCATCTACTATCGTGGCCCGTAGGCGACGCAGCGGAGGTGCGCATGCAGGGACTCGGCGAGCTCGAGGCGGCCCTGATGGACCTGATGTGGAGCCGAGGAACCGCCACCACCGTCCGCGAGGCGCTGACCGAGCTGCAGTGGCATCGCGAACTGGCGTACACCACGGTCATGACCGTGGTCGACAGCCTGTACCGCAAGGGCTGGCTCACCCGCGAGCCGGACGGCCGCGCCTACCGGTACACCCCGACGATGACCCGCGACCAGTACGTCGCGAAGACCATGCACGACGCCCTGGTTGACAGCGGCGACCGGCTGGAGGCCCTGACCGCCTTCGTCGGCAAGATGACAATGGACGAGGCCGCGGCACTGCGGGCCGCGCTGGTCAGCTACGAGCATCGGATCAGCGGCCGGTGAGTCCGCTGCTGCTGCTCTTCGCCGGCGCCGTCGCCGCGCTGGCCCCGCGCCTGGCCGCCGCCGACTGGCCGGTCCGCGCCCCACGGCTGGCCGTGCTGGTCTGGCTGGCCCTGACGAGCGCGATGGTGAGCAGCGTCGCCCTCGCGGGCCTGTCCCTGGCCTTGTACTGGGACCGCACCCACGACCTCGTCGACGGCGCGTGGCACGTCTGCCTGGACGCCCTCCTGGGCCACCACGGCTGGCCGGGCCGGGTCGCCGCGGCGGCCGGCCTGCTGGGCCTGGTACTGCTGGCGGCCCGACTGGCCCTCAGCGCGTGGCGGCTGCTGGGCGCCCAGCGTGCCCGCCGGTCCCAACTGCGGCTGCTGGTGCGCGTGGCCGCCGTACCCGGAGCGCTGCCCGGCGCCACGGTGATCGACCACCACGAGCCCGCCGCGTACCTCATGCCCGGCAGCGCCGACATCATCATCACCTCCGCGGCGGTCGAGCAACTCGGCGAGGCGGAGCTGTCGGCCGTCCTGGCCCACGAGCGCGCCCATCACGCGGGCCGGCACTACGCGCTCACCCACTGGATGCGGCTGCTGTCGCAGGCCTTCCCCTGGGTCCGCTGCCTCCAGCTGGGCCGCCGCCAGGTCGACCGGCTGGTCGAGCTGTGCGCCGACGACCGAGCGACCCGCAGCAGCTCGAGGCTGGACGTGGCCCGGGCCCTGGTGACCATGGCCCAGCCGACATCCAGTTCACCGCCAGACGGCCTGCTGGCCATCCACCCGGGCAACAGCATGGAGCGGCTGCAACGCCTCCTGACGCCGCCGCCAGCCCTGTCAAAAATGAGAAAAGCACTGCTCCACGGCGCGGTCGCGACCCTGCTGCTGGCCCCGATCGGCCTGGCCACCGTAGACCGCTACGCCGCCTGGCTGCCAAACTTGCTACCGCTGTAACCAGGCGCTGGCCAAGTAAGGCGACGAATCCCAGAGGCCAAAGCGACCAACTGGCTCTGCGAGCGAAGCGAGCGGGAAGGACCCACCGTCGCAACGGCGAACAGGGCGCCGACCTGTGAGCAGGG
Organism: Dactylosporangium sp. NPDC049140; assembly: GCF_040648435.1. Classification (NCBI taxonomy): domain Bacteria; kingdom Bacillati; phylum Actinomycetota; class Actinomycetes; order Micromonosporales; family Micromonosporaceae; genus Dactylosporangium; species Dactylosporangium sp. NPDC049140. The sequence goes on from NZ_JBEZDS010000001.1 coordinate 571,642, forward strand.
TGCGCCCATCGACGGTGGAAGCGAGGGACTCGAACCCCTGACTCGCCCACCTATCTGAAGATCACCCGAATCGGACAGAGGGTGACGCGATGGACGACTGGCCACGCCGGCACACGGACCTTACCCGGTGCTGCAAGCCGCGCTCGACGGTGTCCACGGGCCGCCTGACACCGGCGGCCGGGTGACGGGCGCGGCCGGCAGGCGTTATGCCCGCAACGGAAGCTTGGATGCCACGATGTCGGTGTGGGTGAACGACGGCGGCCCGGCGAGCATCTCCAGATACGCGTTGTTGGTAACCCGGATCTTGCCGGCGTCGAGATGGAATTGCCGGCCGGCGTCATCCGGAAACGCGTCAACTACCGCGAAGCTGGTCGGCCCGAGACGGATCGCCAGCCAGGCCGTGGTGTCAGGTTCCGCAAGAACCGCAGCGAGACCAGACTTGAGGGACGCCTCGAGGTCCGCCTCCCGGCCGGGCTTGGCCTCCAGCCGGACGAAGAGCCCCTTTGTCACTTCCGGTCCGACGTTCGCGGTGTGCTGGGCCATCTCTGTTGCTCCTTCTGGGGTTTCCATTCTCCGACTCCCTTTTTGTAACGTCGGGTCAAAAATGCGGGTGCGATAAGTCATCTGATCGGAAGATCAGGTCAGAGGACTGCCATCACCGCGTCGATGGTTCGCCGCAACCGTTGCGCATCCGCGGTCTTCGCCAGGACAGACATGCCGATGAACGAGGCGAGGATCAGGCCAGCCAGCTGCTGGGAATCCCGGCCTGCCGCGATCTCTCCACTGCGTTGCCCTTCCTCGATCACCGCCCGGAACGCAGCCTCGATGCGATCGAACAACCGCCCGACCACCTCGGCTGCCGCCTCGTCCTGGCCGGCCAGCTCCACGGCCGTGTTGACCCCAAGGCAACCACGGGAGGTCAGCGTGACATCCGCGTCGGCGAGCCGCCGCAACGCCACCCGCAGGCGTTCGGTGACCGGGCCAGGCCGTTCCAGCGTCTCGACCACGCCGGCCACCCGCATCTCGACGTAGCGCCGCAGCGCAAGGTCGAACAGGGCTCGCTTGCTGGCAAAAGTGTTGTAGAGACTGCCCTTGCCGATATCCAGCTCCGTAACGAGATCCTGAGGTGTGGTCTCGGCGAATCCTTTGCGCCAGAAGAGTTCCATCGCCTTGTTCACGGCTACGTCGGGATCGAACTGCTTCGGCCGGCCCATGTAGGTGACGCTAGTCATTCTGTACCTACAAGTCAAGAATCCGGAGCGCGGTCGCGGGTCTACGGCCAGCCTCCGCGCCCATCTGGAGCACGGCCGGGACGAAGCCGTCCGCGCCGCGCAATGGGATCAGGTGGGTGAGGTCGACGACGCGATCCGCGAAGTTGAGGAAGCAATCGCGCCGTCGTACGACAGGCCGACGGAGCCGAAGCGGCAGCGGTCCACGAAGCGGCGGCAGGACGCACCCGCACTGCCCCGGCAGAAGGTCGACCCGCGCACCATCGGCCGGGTCTGCACCGCCCCGGTTCGCCCGGACGGCTCCCCTGTCGACCCGAACAGCTACGACTACCGGCGGGCGGCGTGGGTCGCGATCGCCTTCCCGCGGCTGCTCGACCGGTTCTGGCGGGAACTGCGGGTCACGCCGCGTCGCCTGGGTCCGCGCTCGGCGTCGAAGCGCCCGAGCCTGAGTCGCCGGCGCCGGTTGCGTGGGAGCTGGCCCGGCCGAACGATCCGGACCTGCCGCCGATGCGGCACCGGCTCCTCCGCGCGCTCGCACAGCGCATCCAGTGGCGCAACGCCCTCAACGCCGCTCGGGACCGGGCCGCGCAGTACGAGGGCAGCGGCGGCGACGTCGGGTGGTGGCCCAAGCGGGTCAAGGCGCGCGGCATCTTCGGCGAGGCTCTGCTGGCCGCGCGCGGCAGATGAGGTTTACCCGAGACTTACCGGGCGATCTTGGCGCCTGCGCAACTGCAGGTCAGACGCCGTTCATGGTGGAAGCGAGGGGACTCGAACCCCTAACCCCCGCCTTGCAAAGGCGGTGCTCTGCCAGTTGAGCTACGCCCCCGCTCGGGGTGGGCTACAGACTAGCGCAGGTCCGGAGCGGTCGTCGCCTCGTGCCAGAGGGCGCGCTCTTCGTTCGCGGACTTGACGCGCTTCGCGACGTAGGCGGCGGCTCCGACGACGGCGACCACCAGAAGCACCTTTTTCCACATGTGGGGCTAGCTGGAATCGAACCAGCGACCTCAGAGTTATCAGCTCTGCGCTCTAACCGACTGAGCTATAGCCCCAGCAACACAGCCGCTGGGAAGAACTCCCCGAAGCGGTGCGAACAGAAGGTTACCGTACCCCACGCGCCCGGCTCAAACCGGTTCCCCCCTGGCACGGCGAGCCGCCGCCAGGGGGGACGAAACCGCAGGTCAGTCCTTTTCGGCGAGCGTGAGCTCGATGCCGCCGACCAGGTCGGCGCACACGTTGTAGATGAACGAGCCCAGGGTTGCCAGGGCCGTGAAGAGGACCACGTTCACGACGCCCAGGAGGGCGGCGCCGCCGATGACGCCCTTCGCGGTGATGCGGAAGGTGCTGTCGGCCGAGCCGCCGGTCGAGCTGACCAGGTCGGCCAGGAGCTTGTTGATGCTCTTGAAGACGTCCATCGCGTCCAGGGCCAGGTACAGGACCGAGGTCGCGACGATCAGGACTACGAAGAGGACGAAGCTCACGGCGAAGGCGAACTTCATCACCGACCACGGGTCGATCCGCTTGAGGTGCAGGCGGGCCCGGCGCGGGCCGCGGCCCACGGCGGAGCTGACCGTTTTGCGCGCCGCGCGGACGGCCTCGGTGACGCGGGCCGAGCCGCTCACCGCCGGGGTCGGCGTGTGGATGGCCTGCGTCGCGGCCGCGGCCGGCGTGCGCACCGCCGCGCGGGCGATGGCCGAGACGCTGGCCGTGCCCGTGGCGGTCGAGCCCATGGCCGAGCCGGAAATCGGGGCCGTTGCGCCGCCGAGGCTCGCCGGTGACTGGATCGGCACCGTGAGTGAGTCGGGCGGCGGGGCCATGCCGGGGGCACGCTGGAACTTCGGCGTGCCGCCGCTCGTGTGCTCGGCGGGCGAGCCCAAAGAGCTCGACGAGCCGAACGAGCCGGCCCCGTTGACCGAGCCAGGCTCTCCACCGGCGGCAGGCGCCCCCGAGTCAGATCCCGTCATGGCAGCCTCTCCGGCCCTCTTGGCCTCATCGGTTGCCGAGGCGGTCCCCGACTTCGCCTGAGTGTCTGTCATCCAACTAGTCCTGTTCGTCGGGCTCATCGGCGTTACGGGCGATCGCGACGATGGTCACACCCTCGGGAAGGTCCATGAGCTTGACCCCCATTGTGTTCCGATCTCTCGTACGCCGTACAGGCTTCACGGGAGTCCGGATCACGCCACCGTTGGAGGTGATGGCGAACAGCTCGTCATCCGGGCTGATCACCACCGCGCCGACGAGACCACCGCGCCGCGACGTGATTTTAGCGGTCAGGACGCCCTTGCCGCCGCGCCCTTGCACCGGATACTCCTCGATGGGAGTCCGCTTGGCAAAACCACCGTCGGTGGCCACCAGAACGTCCAGGTCCATCCCCTCGCGCACCACTTCCATGGCGAGCAGCTCGTCACCCTCGGCGAAGCGCATCCCGATCACGCCGGAGGTCGCGCGCCCCATGGGTCGCAGCGCCTCGTCGCTGGCGGTGAACCGGATAGCCTGGGCCTGCTTGCTCACCAGGAGGAGGTCGTCCTCCGGGCCGAGCAGCGCGGCGCCCACCAGCTCGTCGTCCTCGCGCAGGTTGATCCCGATGATGCCGCCCGACCGGTTGGAGTCGAACTCCTCCAGCCTGGTCTTCTTCACCAGGCCATCCTTGGTCGCGAGGACCAGGTACGGCGATACCAGGTAGTTCGGAATCTCGATCACCTGCGCGATGTGCTCGTCGGGCTGGAATGCCAGCAGGTTGGCGACGTGCTGACCCTTCGCCGACCGGCTGGCCTCGGGCAGCTCGTAAGCCTTTGCCCGATAAACCCGACCTTTATTCGTGAAGAACAACATCCAGTCGTGCGTCGAGCACACGAAGAAGTGGCTGACGATGTCGTCCTGCCTCAGTGTCGCACCCGAGACGCCCTTGCCGCCGCGCTTCTGGGAGCGGTACAGGTCGACCTTCGTGCGCTTCGCGTAGCCGGTCCGAGTGATCGTCACCACAACGTCCTCGCGAACGATGAGGTCCTCCATGGAGACCTCGCCGTCGAACGGGATGACCTGGGTGCGCCGGTCGTCGCCGCGCCGGGCGACGATCTCGGCGAGCTCCTCGGAGACGATCTGCCGCTGCCGCTCGGGCTTGGCCAGGATGTCCTTGTAGTCCGCGATCTCGATCTCGATCTTGGCCAGCTCGTCGAAGATGCGCTGGCGCTCCAGGGCGGCGAGCCGGCGCAGCTGCATGTCGAGGATCGCGGTGGCCTGGATGTCGTCGATGTCGAGCAGGTTCATCAGGCCGTTCTTGGACTCCTCGGCGCTGGGCGACCGCCGGATGAGGGCGATGACCTCGTCGAGCATGTCCAGGGCCTTGACCAGGCCGCGCAGGATGTGCGCCCGCTCCTCGGCCTTGCGCAGCCGGTACCGCGTCCGCCGCACGATGACCTCGACCTGGTGGGCCACGTAGTGCCGCACGAACTGGGCCAGGTTGAGCGTGCGCGGCACCCCGTCGACCAGGGCCAGCATGTTGGCGCCGAAGGTCTCCTGCAGCTGCGTGTGCTTGTAGAGGTTGTTCAGCACCACCTTGGCGACCGCGTCGCGCTTGAGCACGATCACCAGGCGCATGCCGGTGCGGCCGGAGGACTCCTCGCGGATGTCGGCGATGCCGGCGAGCTTGCCCTCCTTCACCAGGTCGGCGATGCGCTCGGCGAGGTTGTCGGGGTTGACCGCGTAGGGCAGCTCGGTCACCACGAGGATGGTCCGGCCCCGGGGGTCCTCCTCGACCTCGACCACGGCGCGCATGCGGATCGAGCCACGGCCGGTGCGGTACGCGTCGACGATGCCCGCGGTACCGACGATGAGGCCCTTGGTGGGGAAGTCCGGGCCCTTGACGATCCCGATCAGCTCGTCGAGGGTCTCGGCCTCGTCGGCGTCCGGGTGGTCGAGGCACCACTGCACCGCGTTGGCGATCTCGCGCAGGTTGTGCGGCGGGATGTTTGTCGCCATGCCGACCGCGATGCCCGTGCTGCCGTTGACCAGCAGGTTGGGGATGCGCGAGGGCAGGATGGTGGGCTCCTGGGCCCGGCCGTCGTAGTTCGGGACGAAGTCGACGGTGTCCTCGTCGATGTCCCGCAGCATCTCCATGGCCAGCGGGTCGAGGCGGGCCTCGGTGTACCGCATGGCCGCGGCGGGGTCGTTGCCCGGCGAGCCGAAGTTGCCGTTGCCGTCGATGAGGGGGTACCGCAGCGACCAGCTCTGGGCCATACGCACGAGGGCGTCGTAGATGGACGCGTCGCCGTGCGGGTGGTAATTGCCCATCACGTCGCCGACGACGCGGGCGCACTTGACGTACCCGCGGTCGGGGCGATACCCGCCGTCGAACATCGCGTAGAGGATCTTGCGGTGCACCGGCTTGAGACCGTCGCGCACGTCGGGCAGGGCGCGCCCGACGATCACGCTCATCGCGTAGTCGAGGTACGAACGCTGCATCTCGACTTCGATGCCGACCGGCTCGATTCGGCTGGCGACCGCAGACCCACCCTCAGCCGGAGTCTCTCCCGGGTTCTCAGGGGTGGAAGTCGGTTCCGTCACGCTGGATATTCCTTATCTCTGCTATGCCAGTCTTCGGTTGGACCGAGCCAGATCAGATGTCGAGGAACCGGACGTCCTTGGCGTTCCGCTGGATGAACGAGCGGCGCGCCTCCACGTCTTCGCCCATGAGGACGCTGAAGAGCTCGTCCGCGGTTGCAGCGTCGTCCAAGGTCACTTGGCGGAGCATCCGGGTCTCCGGGTTCATCGTGGTCTCCCACAGCTCCGGATAGTTCATCTCGCCCAGACCCTTGAACCGCTGGATGTCGTCCGGCTTCGCGTTGGGCTTGGTGCGCTGCCGCAGCTCGATCAGGCCGTCGCGCTCCCGGTCGGTGTACGCGTACTGCGCGTCGTCGCCCTTCTTGTTCCATTTGATCTTGTACAGCGGGGGCGCCGCGAGATACACGTGCCCGAGCTCGATCAGCGGTCGCATGAACCGGAACACCAGGGTCAGCAGCAGCGTCTGGATGTGCTGGCCGTCGACGTCGGCGTCGGCCATGAGGATCAGCTTGTGGTAGCGCAGCTTCTCGATGTCGAACTCGTCGTGGATGCCGGTGCCCAGCGCGGTGATGAGCGCCTGGACCTCGTTGTTCTTCAGCACGCGGTCGATGCGCGCCTTCTCGACGTTGAGGATCTTGCCGCGGATCGGCAGGATCGCCTGGACCCGCGGGTCGCGGCCCTGCTTGGCCGAGCCGCCGGCCGAGTCGCCCTCGACGATGAACACCTCGCACAGGCGCGGGTCGTTCGACTGGCAGTCGGCCAGCTTGCCCGGCATCGAGCCGGACTCGAGCAGCGACTTGCGCCGCGCCAGCTTGCGGGCCTGGGAGGCGGCGATGCGCGCCCGGGCGGCCTGCGAGGCCTTGGTGATGATGGTCTTGACCTCGGCCGGGTTGCGGTCGAACCAGTCGACCAGCCGGTCGTTGCACACCTTCTGCACGAAGCTGCGCGCCTCGGTGTTGCCGAGCTTGGTCTTGGTCTGGCCCTCGAACTGCGGGTTGGCCAGCTTCACCGAGATGATCGCGGCCAGGCCCTCGCGGATGTCCTCACCGGTGAGCTTCTCGTCGCCCTTGAGGAACTTCTTGTCCGCGCCGTACTTGTTCACCACGGACGTCAGCGCACTGCGGAAGCCCTCCTCGTGGGTGCCGCCCTCGTGCGTGTTGATCGTGTTGGCGAACGTGTAGACGCTCTCGCCGTAGGACTCGTTCCACTGCATCGCGATCTCCACCGCGATGCCCTCACCCTCGGAGCCGAACTCGACGACGGTGCGGTGGATCGGGGTCTTGGTCGCGTTGAGGTGCCGGACGAAGTCGGCGATGCCGCCCTCGTAGCAGAAGACGACCTCCCGCTTCTCCTCCGGCGTGTCCGGGCGCTCGTCGCGCAGCTCGATCTTGAGGCCGCGGTTGAGGAAGGCGTACTCCTGGATGCGCCGGTACAGCGTCTCGTAGACGAACGTGGTCGTCTCGAAGATCGTCGGGTCGGGCCAGAAGGTGACGCTCGTGCCGGTGCGGTCGGTCTCCTCGCCCCGCTGCAGCGGGTCGGGCTTGGAGTTGTTATAGGTCTGGCGCCAGACGTACCCGTCCTTGTGGATCTCCAGGTCGATGCGCGTCGAGAGCGCGTTGACGACCGAGATGCCGACGCCGTGCAGACCGCCGGAGACCGCGTAGGCCTGGCCGTCGAACTTGCCGCCGGCGTGCAGCACGGTCAGCACGACCTCGACGGTGGGCCGCTTCTCCTTGGGGTGCATGTCGACCGGAATGCCGCGGCCGTTGTCCACGACCCGCACGCCCCCGTCGGCGCGCAGCGTGACCTCGATCGTGTCGCAGAATCCGGCCAGCGCCTCGTCGACGGCGTTGTCCACGACCTCCCACACCAGGTGGTGCAGGCCGCGCTCGCCCGTGGAGCCGATGTACATGCCTGGCCGCTTGCGGACCGCCTCGAGCCCCTCGAGGACGGTGATCGAAGAGGAGTCGTAGGACTGTTCGGGCTTGTTTGTTGCCACCCTCGGTCGCTTTCTCGCACTGGCCGGCCACGCGGAGGGCGTCCCGGGTCTCGTGCGGAGTCGGTGCGGGCGCGTCCGGAGCGGAGGAGGCACGCCGGTATCCGGCGCCGCTCTGGCAGGCGCCCTCAACTCCGGCGGGCCGACCACCGCTGTGACGTGCACGCGGGATGTGATCGACTGTTCTCTGAGCCGATGTAATCCTACTGTGTCCGGGCGACAATTTCGCACCGGGACGGGTCTGTAATCGCCGTAGCGGCCCGAACGGTGCGGGGCGAAGGTCCCCCCATGCACGAGGGGTCCTGGCGCCTGGTGGCGGGCGGCACAGGCAGTACGGCATCCGGATCCACCATTTGGAGGTTCCGGGGGTCGCGCAAGGGGCCGTTCGTGCCGTATGTTCCCCGCCGCGGGGGCGGGCGTACAGAAGTGAAAGATGAGGGGTGCGCGATGGGGCTGGACAACGTCGCCGTGCAGTGGCCGCGCACCGGTCGTTTCTACGACCCGGTCGCGCCGGCCGAGTTCGTCGACTTCGCGGACCTGGCGGAGGCGCTGCCGCTGCACGCCGGGCCGGCCGCGGCCCTGGCCGATCACGTGGCCAAGACGGGCACCGTGCGCGTTACCGGGTACACCGAGCTCGTCGACCTCCTCTTCGGGCTCAACGGCGTGCTCTTCGCCACAGATGCGGCCGCCGAGGACGAGGATCCGGTCATCAGCCCCGATGACTGCGCCTGGATCGCCGGCGGGTTGGAACGGTTCGTCAACGGCCACGCCGAGTACGGCGACGAGATCACCTTCGAGACCGTGAGCGCCGTGCTGCGCAAGGCCCTCGAGGGCTCCCGCCTCGCCGAGCAGCAGCTGCGCTGGCTGCAGAGCCGGCTCGACGCGCTGCGCGACGACGCCGGCAACGCGCCGCAGTGGTCGTATTCCATCGCCGAGCTCGACGTCCTGGCCAAGTTCTACCGCCGGTGCGCCAACCGCGGCTTCGCGGTGTACGCGGACTTCTAGGTCCTGTCCTGCCGGTCATGCCGGCCTGCGCCGGGCCCGGATTTCGCCTGCGCGCACCCCGCGAAGGCCGGGTTACGACACCGGTAGCCAGGCCTCCGCGGGGCACACGCAGGCGAAATCTGGACCTCGTCTCGGCTCGACATGACCGGCAGGACAGGACCTAGCCGTAGGTATCGCGGGGCCCGCGGCCCCGGATGCGGCGCGGCCCGCTGCTCCACGACGGCGTGCTCGGCCCCTGGATGTGCAGCCGCTTGACCACGTTGTGACCGACCTCACGCGCGATCTGGGCCAGCAACCGGGTCGCCAGCATGCGCAGCTGGGTCGACCACGCCGTCGACTCGGCCTCGATGGTCAGCTCGCCGTCCTCCAGCTTGAGCGGGCGGCTGTGCGCGGCGATGTCGTCGCCGACGACCTTGGCCCACTCGCCGAAGATCCGCGCCTCGCGGGTCGGCTGCGACCAGCCCCGCTGCTTGACCAGGCGGTCGAGGACCGCACCGAAGGGCTGCGGGTCGCGCTGGTCCGGGCCCGGTCCGGTGTACCCGCGCCGGCGCGGCTGGGAGTCAAGCGCGGACCTGCGCCGCGGCTGCGCGCGGTGCTTGGCCAGCGCGGCCTCGACCGCGGCCCGGGCCAGCTCGGGACCCGACTGTTCGGATTTGTCAGACACGTCGCACCTCACCCCCGCCGACCTCGAAGCGCATTCCGCGCAGGGCCGACGGGACATCATCCTCCACCGCGCAGGTCACGATCAGCTGACTCGCCCCGCCGACGAGCCCGGCGAGCCGGTCACGCCGGCCCGCGTCGAGCTCGGCGAACACGTCGTCGAGCACGAGCACCGGCTCCACGCCGTCGTCGCGCAGCAGGTCGTACGCGGCCAGGCGCAGGGCCAGCGCGTACGACCACGACTCGCCGTGGCTGGCGTACCCCTTGGCCGGCAGCTCGCCGAGGGTCAGCGTGAGCTCGTCGCGGTGCGGGCCGACCAGCGTCACGCCCCGGTCGATCTCCGACGGTCGCGATTCCGACAGCGCGGCGAGCAGCGCCGCCTCGAGATCGTCGCCGAGCGGGTAGGAGGCGCTGTAGGCGATCCGCGCGTCGGAGCGGCTCGCGCTGACCGCGGCGTACGCCTTGGCCACGTGCGGCGCGAGCGCGTCGACCAGGTCGAGCCGGGCACGCACCAGCTGGGCCCCGTGGCGGGCCAGGTGCGTGTCCCACACGTCGAGCGTGGACAGGTCACCGCCGCGGCTCCCGCCGGTCTTGCGGGCCAGGTAGGAGCTGCGCAACAACGCGTTGCGCTGCTTGAGCACCCGGTCGTAGTCGGAGCGGACCCCGGCGAAGCGGGGCTGGCGGGCGACGAGGAGCTCATCGAGGTACCGCCGCCGCTCTGAAGGGTCTCCGCGAATCAGCGAGAGGTCTTCGGGCGCGAAGAGCACCAGGCGCAGGGCGCCGAGGATGTCGCGCGTCCGGGCGACGGGCGCCCGGCCGAGGCGGGCCTTGTTGGCGCGGCCCGGCTCGATCGAGAGCTCGATGAGCAGCTCACGCTCGTCGTGCACGACGGCGCAGCGGACCACGGCGCGGCCGGCGCCGAAGCGTACGAGCGGCGCGTCCGTGGCGACCCGGTGTGACTCCAGGGTCGCCACGTAGGCGAGGGCCTCGACGAGGTTGGTCTTGCCGACCCCGTTGGGCCCTACGAACACGCACGGCCCGGGGCCCAGCTCGACAACGACCCGCTCATAGCTTCGGAAGTCGACGAGCTCCAGGCCCCGGACGTACACATTCAGTCCTTCTTGACCGCGTGGCCGCCGAACTGGTTGCGCAGCGCGGCGACGGCCTTCATCGCCGGCGAGTCGTCCTGGCGGGAGGCGAAGCGGGCGAACAGCGAGGCGGCGATGACGTTCATGGGTACGGCGAGGCGGATGGCCTCCTCGACGGTCCAGCGGCCCTCGCCCGTGTCGTCGGCGTAGCCCTTGATCCTGGCGAGCTGCGGGTCCTCGTCCAGCGCGCGGTCGAGCAGGTCGAGCAGCCACGACTGCACGACGGAGCCGGCCCGCCAGCTCTTGATGACCTCGGGGATGTTGTCGACGTACTCCGAGGCCTCGAGCAGCTCGTAGCCCTCGGCGAAGGCGTGCATCATGCCGTACTCGATGCCGTTGTGGACCATCTTCGCGTAGTGCCCGGCACCGGGGCCGCCGGCGTGCGCGAAGCCGAACTCGCCCTCCGGCTTGAGGCCCTCGAAGATCGGCATGCAGTGGTCGACGTGCTGCTTCTCGCCGCCGACCATGAGCGCGTAGCCGTTGGTCCGGCCCCAGATGCCGCCGGAGACGCCCACGTCGAGGTAGCCGATGCCCTTGGTGGCGAGCCGCTCGGCCCGCGGCTTGTCGTTGCTGAAACGCGAGTTGCCGCCATCGATCACGATGTCGCCGGACTGCAGCAGGCCCGAGAGCTCGTCGATCGTGGGCTCGGTGAACTGCACCGGAACCATGATCCAGACCACGCGGGGCGCGGCGAGCTTCTCGACGAGCTCCTTCAGGGACGGCACGTCGGTGACGTCGGGGTGGTGGTCGAAGCCGATGACCTCGTGCCCGGCGGCCCGGAGCCGCTCGCGCATGTTGAAGCCCATCCTGCCCAGGCCGATAAGACCGAGCTGCATTTGTGGTGCCTCCGAATCAGCTGCCGATGCGAACCGGCATGATCAAGTACCAGTACCCAGGGACGATTTCTCCATCATCCTTTGCCGGGGACATGACCGCAGGCTTCTTCGGGTCAGTGAAGGACAACACGGCGATCGGCGCGTCGAGCGCCTTGAGACCGTCCAGCAGATACTGGTGATTGAAGGCGATCGTCATCGGCTCGCCTTCGTACTGGCAGTCCATCGCCTCGCTGGCCTTCGCGTCCTCGCTGCCGCTGGCCTCCACGACGAGCCCGTCGGTGCTGAAGGACAGCCGCACCGGGGTCTGCCGCTCGGCGACGAGTCCGACGCGCCGGACGACCTCGTTCAGCGCCGCGACCGGGATCCGCGCCTGGGCGTTGTGGGTGTCGGGCAGCAGCGCTCGTACCTTCGGGAAGTCCCCGTCGAGCAGGCGTGATGTCGTGCGCCGCGCGCCGCCGGCAAAGCCGATCATGCCCTCACCGATCTTGCCGCGGGACAGCGCGACCGAGACGGAGCCGCCGAGCGGGCCGAGGGTCTTGGCGGTGTCGTCGAGGGTGCGGGCGGGCACCAGGGCGGCGACGCTCATGTCGGGCTCGTCCGGGCGCCACTCCAGCTCGCGGACGGCGAGGCGGTAGCGGTCGGTCGCCAGCAGCGTGAGCTTGCTGCCCTCGATCTCGATGCGCACGCCGGTCAGCATCGGCAGGGTGTCGTCCTTGCCGGCCGCGATGGCGACCTGCGAGACGGCCCCGGCGAACACGGTCGCCTCGACGCTGCCTGCGGACTCGGGCATCTCCGGCAGGGTCGGGTAGTCCTCGACCGGCATGGTCGGCAGCGTGAACCGCGCGCTGCCGCAGGTGATCTCGACGTGCGCCCCGACCGCGGCGAAGTCCACCGGCTTGGCCGGCAGGGCCTTGGTGATCTCGGCGAGCAGCCGGCCGGACACGAGCGTCGCGCCGTCGGCGTCGGCCTGCACCTCGACGGTGACCTGGCTCGAGACCTCGTAGTCGAAGCCGGACACCTGGAGGCGGCCGTCGGCGACCCGCAGCAGGACGCCGGCGAGAACTGGCACCGAGGGGCGGCTGGGCAGGCTCTTGGCCGTCCAGGCGACGGCATCGGCAAGCGCGTCGCGCTCGACTCGGAACTTCATCGCGGTCCTCCCGCATCGTCATCGGTACTTCATGTTCGCCGCTAGTCGCACGCCACATGCCCGGGCCGCCAGCTTTTCGCTCCGGGGCGTACATGGCCGTGGGTTCGATGCTCGGCGGTGCCGGGGTCGCTCATCGAACCTTAGGGCCTCCGGGGCGGGGTCGTGCACCGACCCCGCCGAATCCGGCGGCCCGGCTCGATCCACACACTGATGATTGCTTTTCTTCTCTCTTTAAAAGAAAAACTACTCGTAATCATAGGTGGTGTGGAAACTGTGGAAAACCGGTGTTCGCCCAGCTCAAACCACTTATAGCACTGGGTATGAGCTGTGCATGACCCGGTGGGCTCAGCCCTGTGGATTGTGGATGAAGCTTTGTCCACAGCCTTTGTCCACCGGTTGTCCACCGGTAATCCCCAGGGTTTTCCCGTGGCTGTGGATATCGTAGGGCCCGAACCTCGTTCACGTTCGGTCGGTCATCCGCTTACTCTCCGGATGCATCCACAGGTCTTCCACACCTAGTCCCCAGAAGTTATCCACAGCCTGTGGGGCCGGCCTGTGTGCGAACGGTAGCCACCCGGTGACTCACCCCCGGAATTTGGCACGAACCGAGTTATCCACAAGATTTCTGTGGACAGCGTGTGGAAGCTGGGGACAACCGAGCCGATCGGGGCCCGAACCGGCTGTGGACGACCGGCCTCAACCTGTGGGCGGGGTGTGGACAACGTAGGGCCATTTGGCAACTGCCACGAGGTCAGCCGCGGCTGCGGCATGTGGACAACCCGTTGTCCACACCCTGTGAAAAGGGCCGGTGGACGACCATTTTTCTGTGGAAAAGCCGATCAGGTCGTCTGCTTGATGCGGTTCGTCAGCTCGGCGATCTGGTTGTAGAGCGAGCGCCGCTCGGCCATCTGCTGCCGGATCTTGCGGTCGGCGTGCATGACGGTCGTGTGGTCGCGGCCGCCGAACGCCTGCCCGATGCGGGGCAGCGACAGGTCGGTGAGCTCGCGGCACAGGTACATCGCCACCTGGCGCGCGTTCACCAGCACCCGCGACCGGCTGTGCCCGCGCAGGTCCTCCAGGCTCACCCCGAAGTAGTCCGCCGTCGACGCCATGATCTGGTCGGCGGTGATCTCCGGGCCGGAGCCGTCGGGGATGAAGTCACGCAGGACCTCCTCGGCCAGGCTGAGCTCGACCGGGGAGCGCGTCAGGTTCGCGAACGCCGTGACGCGGATCAGGGCGCCCTCGAGCTCGCGGATGGACGACGCGATCCGCGACGCGATGAACTCCAGCACGTCCGGCGGGGCGAAGAGCCGCTCCTGGGCCGCCTTCTTCTGCAGGATCGCGATACGGGTCTCGAGGTCCGGCGGCTGGATGTCGGCGAGCAGGCCCCACTCGAACCGCGTGCGCAGCCGGTCCTCCAGCGTGGCCAGCTGCCGCGGGGAGCGGTCGGAGCTGATCACGATCTGCTTGTTGGCGTTGTGCAGCGTGTTGAACGTGTGGAAGAACTCCTCCTGGGTCCGCTCGCGGGTCTCCAGGAACTGGATGTCGTCGATCAGGAGGATGTCGACGTCGCGGTACCGCCGCTGGAACGCCTGCGTCTTGTCGTCACGCAGGCTGTTGATGAAGTCGTTGGTGAACTCCTCCGTCGACACGTACCGCACGAAGCGCGCGTTGCCCAGCATCGTGGCGTACTGCCCGATCGCGTGCAGCAGGTGCGTCTTGCCGAGGCCGGAGCCGCCGTAGATGAACAGCGGGTTGTAGGCCTTGGCCGGCGACTCGGCGACCGCGACCGACGCGGCGTGCGCGAAACGGTTGGAGGAGCCGATGACGAAGGTCTCGAACGTGTACTTCGGGTTGAGCCGGTTCCCCGCCGAGTCCCCGGCCGGCGTGGGAGCGCCGCGGCGGTCCTCGCGGCCGGTCCCGGGCGTCGACGGGCGCGCCGGCGGAAGCTCGTCCCGCGGCGGCTCGTGCGGCTCGTACAGCGACTCGTACTTCGACGGCTCGTAGCGCCCGGCGTCGGCCGCGGCTTCCACGGCGGTGCCGGAGTGCTCGTTGCGCCAGGAGTCGGCGGGCTTGGGATCGCCGGGAAGCTCGAAGAGGCGGTCATGCTCCGGCGGCGGTACCTGTGCAACGCCCCGGTGCTCGCCGATCCGGCGCTCCGGGGCCAGGCCGCCGGCGCCGCGGTCGGTCGGCTCGTCGCCCGGCAGCGGGTCGCGCAGCGACGCCGACGCCCCGTTGGACCAGTGCGACGCCGAGGGCGCCGGCAGCGATGGCGCGTCCTCCGGCGGGCGGACGGTCACGGCCACCTGGATCGCGCGGCCCAGCAGCCGGGAGAGCGCCTCGGTGATGACCGGGCGCAGCCGGCTCTCGATCATGTCGCGTGAGTACGGGTCCGGCACCGAGAGCAGTGCGGTGTCCTCGACGATCGCGCGCAGCCGCGTCATGCGCAGATACGCACGCTGCTGCGCCGAGTCGAGCCCGTCGGCGAGCTGGTTCGTCGCTGCGTTCCAGATCGCTGCGAGGTCGGTGTCAGTCACCGTTCGCGCACCCCCATCATCATTCGCGGCCCCCCACCGCGAGTGGACGGTGCCCAGATCTTCCCGCCGCCCCGGGTCACCATTGTCCACAGGTTTTCCACAACCTGTGTATCAACGAGTCATGTCCCGTGGACGGATCGTCCTGATTCCCCTTCGTCCCGTGCTGACTGTGCGGTGATCAGCGCGTACACAGAGGTCATACAGGTCGGGCGCGTGTCTGACCCCCTCGCAGAGCGCCCGCCGATATTCAGGAAAGTCCAGTTGTACCCCGTCGCCGGAAGTCGCGGTGTCTACCGGCAACCGGGCACGTTAACAGCGTTGTCCACAACCACTCAACCGTTGTCCACAACTAACCTGTGGATTACGGCTCCCACCAGGGCTTTTACTGTGCACATCGCGGCCCGCGGGGTGATCGTTGACGGTCAGTGAGGTGGCGCGTACCCTGTTTCGGTTGGAGCACCGTTCCCTGGTAAACTCCAACCACCTAGACATCCAGTGGGCGCGGCTCTCGTTGAGTCGGGTCCCCGCCAAGTCACGAAGACGGAGCCCCGACGTGAGCAAGCGCACCTTCCAGCCGAACAACCGCCGGCGCGCGAAGACCCACGGCTTCCGGCTGCGCATGCGCACCCGCGCCGGCCGCGCGATCCTCTCGGCGCGCCGCGCCAAGGGTCGCGCCGAACTCTCGGCCTGAGCCGTCACTTCGACCGGGCCCTCCGGGAGGCAGCGTGCTGGCGGCCGCTCAGCGACTGCGGCGGCGGGAAGACTTCGCCGCCACCATTCGCAACGGCCGCCGGGCCGGCCGGGGGGCCGTGGTTGTGCATTTCCTGAACCCCGGGTCGTTGCGACCCGGGGTTTCCGGTGTTCCGGATCCTTCCGACTTGTCGGCCTTGCCGGCTTCCGGTCGGCCGGCCTCGTCCACTGCCGGCTTGCCGACCATGCCTCCGTCTGATCTGCCCGCCTCGCCCGACTCCGGGGTCGGCTCCGCCCGCGCCGGCTTCGTGGTTTCCAAGGCCGTCGGCAACGCCGTGGTGCGCAATGCCGTGAAGCGGCGCCTGCGGCATCTGGTCCGTCCGCTCCTCGCCGGCCTGCCCGCCGGCTCCGTGCTCGTCGTCCGAGCGCTGCCCGAGGCGGCGGCCCGGCCGTACGCCACCCTGCAACAAGATCTTGACGCGGCGCTGGACGCCGTGCGCCGACCGAAGAACCGAGGTGTCCGTCGATGAACGCCGGATCCCGGATCGTGGCAGCTCCCATCGTCGCGTACCGTCGTTGGATAAGCCCGGCGTTGCCGGCGCGTTGTCGGTTCTACCCGTCGTGCAGCGCTTATGCCCTGGAGGCGGTCGGCACGCACGGCGCGGTCAAGGGAATCGGCCTCGCGATCTGGCGGCTGCTGCGGTGCCACCCATTCCACCCCGGTGGGTTCGACCCGGTGCCTCCGCGCCGGGGACACTCGCCCGAGCCCGAGTCGACGTGACTGGAGCAGTGTCGTGATTAGCAAGCTGATGGGCGGGATCTACTGGCTGATCTCGAAGGTGATGCTGTTCTGGCACACCGTCTGGGACTCGATCATGCCGGATCACCGGGTGCTGGGCTCCAACTGGCAATGGGTCCTCGCGATCGTCTTCCTGGTGATCACGGTCCGGGTCGTGCTGTTCCCGATCTTCGTCAAGCAGATCAAGTCGCAGCGCGCGATGCAGGCGATCCAGCCGAAGATGAAGGAGCTGCAGGAGAAGCACAAGGGTGACCGGGAGACCCTCCAGAAGGAGGTCATGAAGCTCTACCAGGAGGAGAAGGTCAACCCGCTCATGGGCTGCCTTCCGATGTTCCTGCAGATCCCGGTGTTCATCGGCCTCCTGCACGTGCTGCGCCACCTCAAGCCCGGCACTTCGGACCACCAGATGGAGCTCTACGGCTGGACCAAGTCGGAGTTCCTCAGCGCCGTCGACGCCCGCCTCTTCGACGCCCCGATCGTCGCCAAGTTCAGCAGCAGCACGGCCGACCTGCTGCAGATCGAGGCGAACTCGACCACGGTCAAGATCGTCGCCGCCATCCTGGTCGCGCTGATGATCACCACGACCTACCTGACGCAGCGCCAGATGATCAAGAAGACCGGCTGGAACACCGACCCGCAGCAGCGCATGATCCAGAAGTTCATGCTCTACGGCATCCCGTTCTTCACGCTGACCTCCGGCTGGTACTTCCCGATCGGCGTCATCATCTACTGGGTCACGAACAACGCCATCACGCTGGGCCAGCAGTACTGGGTGCTGCACAAGTACCCGCCGCCGGCGAGCGCGTCGTCCAGCAACGTGCCGTACAAGAGCGGCGGCGCCAAGAAGGCCACCGACGCCAAGCAGCCCAGCGGGTTCGGCGCGCTGTTCAGCAAGGCCCGCGAAGAGGCCGCCGCGCAGCAGCGGACCAACGGCAAGGCCGCGAAGGCGACCGGCGCCAAGGCCAACGGCACGGCCCCCGAGGCGGCCGGGCCGTCCCGGGCCCCGAAGCCCGGCGCCAAGCCGATCAACCCGAAGAAGGGTGGCGCCGCGAAGCGGCAGTCGGGTTGATGCGACCCCGCCGGGCCACCCCTCAATCGGCCCGGCGCGGGGCGCTCCCTGTAGCAACCCACCCCTCACCGACGACCTGTGACGGCGCTTCGGCGCCCCAAACAAGCGGAGATGAGTTTCGTGACCGACACCACCAGTGATCTCGGCGCCGAGGACCTGGATCAGCACCAGCCAGCCTCGCCGTCGTCGACCAAGCCCGCGGACGCGGAGCTGGAGGACGACGATGAGGACGTCGACGAGGAGGAGTCCTCGGAGTCCGAGTCCGCGGAGGCCGACGGGGCCGCGGCCAACGGCTCGGGTCGCTCGAGTACGGACCTGTTCCGCGAGAGCGAGATCGCGGCCGACTATGTCGAGGGCCTGCTCGACATCCTCGACTACGACGGCGACATCGACGAGCTCGTCGTGAGCGGCCGTCCGGTCGTCGAGGTCGTGGAGGGCGGGGACGGCTCGGGCAAGCGGCTGCAGGCTCTCGTCGGGCAGCGGGGGGCGACCCTCGAGGCGCTGCAGGAGCTGAGCCGGCTGGCCGTGTTCCGGCAGACGGGTTCGCCGAGTCGCCTGCTGCTCGACGTGGGGGGCTACCGGGCGCTGCGGCGCAAGGAGCTCGGCGCGATCGCGAAGAACGCGGCGGAGAAGGTGAAGGAGTACGGCGAGTCCGTGCGCCTGGAGCCCATGAGCGCGTTCGAGCGCAAGTGCGTGCACGACGTCATCAACGCCCTTCCCGGCGTTGAGAGCGAGTCGGAGGGCGTGGAGCCGGCGCGCCGGATCGTGGTCCGCCCGACCGCCTAGTTCTGCCTTGCGTTCCTGAACCGCCCCGGTCCCGCGACCGGGGCGGTTTGCTTTTGTCTGCTGGGGCATACTTGAGGGACGCGACTGGCGGCATCAAGGATGGGCAACCATCGGGAAGCCTCGTCGTGGGAGTCGACCGCCTGGGCTCTCACGCAGACGAGGAGCAGCGTATGCCCAACTCGCCTTCTTCCCTCTCGTCCGATTCGGCGACCGTGACTCCGCCGGGTGCCTCCGCCGGTTCGCCGGTGACCGCGGCCGACACCCCCGCGTCGAGTGCATCGGCTTCTCCCGCGTCGAGTGCATCGGCTCCTCCTGTGTCGAGTGCGTCCGCCGATCCCGCTTCGAGCGCGTCGGCCGCTTCTTCCTCCTCGGCTGCGCCGGTCGGCTCCGGTGCGGGTGCCTCGGCTTCGAGCGCGGCGGCCGGGTCTGCGGCGGCTCGACCCGTCGGCCCGGCCCGTCTGCTGCCGGGCGCCCCGGTGGCCGAGAGCATCCTCGCCGACGTCGCCACCCGGGTCGCCTCCCTCCGCGCGCGGGGCATCACCCCGTCGCTCGCCACGCTCCTGGTCGGCGACGACGACGCCAGCGCCGGGTACATCCGGATCAAGCAGCGCCAGGCCGCCGAGCTCGGCTTCGACTCCCCCCACGAGCACCTCCCGGCCGACGCGACCCAGGCCGACCTCCACGCCGCGATCGACCGCTTCAACGCCGACCCCGCCGTGCATGCGCTCCTGATCCAGTACCCGACGCCGAAGCATCTCGACTACGACGCCGCCCTCATGCGCGTCGACCCGGACAAGGACGTCGACGGCATGCACCCCCTGAACCTGGGGCGCCTCGCCGCCGGCATCCCCGGCCCGCTCCCCTGCACGCCCGCCGGCATCGAGGCGCTCCTCGCCCACTACGAGATTCCGGTGAGCGGCCGCGAGGTCGTCATCCTGGGCCGGGGCGCCACACTCGGCCGGCCCCTGGCGATGCTGCTGGCCCAGAAGCGACCGACCGCCAACGCGGCAGTCACCGTCGTGCACACCGGCGTGCCGGACTGGCCCCGGTACACCCTCCGCGCCGACATCCTCATTGCCGCCGCCGGCGTGCCGGGGATCATTCAGCCGGAGCACGTGAAGCCGGGGGCGGTCGTGGTTGGCGGCGGCGTGCGGTACGAGGGGCGCCGCCTCCTCCCCGACGTCGACGAGTCCTGCGGCGCGGTGGCGGGCGCCATCACTCCGCGAGTGGGCGGCGTCGGCCCAACAACGGTGGCCATGCTCTTCCGCAACGCGATCGAAGCCGCAGAGCGCCGTTTCACGTGAAACCTGGGCCGGAGGGGTGGCCGCTGAGCCGCCCCTCCCGGCCCGTGCTCGAGAGTGGACCACGCCGCTTGGACCTCGCCCCGCTCACTGCCGCCCATGACGTTCACCAAGGGCCCTTGTCGCCGCCGCCCGTGGCCGCAACAGCCAAGGGTCCATCTGACCGCTGGGGGCTGCCCCTTGGATCGCTTCCGGGGCCGTGCCGCCGCTCGCGATCCGGATTCCGCCGGGCCGTCGTTCCACGCTGTTTCACGTGAAACGGCCCGCGTCCCAAGCCCCCGCCCCGTACGTGGTTTGCTTGAGGCATGGCCGGTGCAGTACCCAGCGAGATCCTCTCCGCCGCCGAGAAAGTCTTCGGCGATCGCCTCCCCGCCGCGATTCGCTTCGCGGAGTTGCTCGTCACCGACGGAGTTGTGCGCGGGCTCATCGGGCCGCGTGAGGCGCCCCGCATCTGGGAACGGCACCTCCTGAACTGCGCCGTGGTCGCAGATCTCATTCCGACGGGTGCCTCCGTCGTCGACGTCGGGTCTGGGGCCGGTCTGCCCGGTATGGTGCTGGCAGTGGCTCGTCCCGACCTTTCCGTCACCCTGGTCGAGCCGCTCGCACGACGTACCGCATTCCTTTCCGAAGCGGTGACGGCCCTCGGCCTCGAGCGGACCACCGTGGTCCGCGCCCGCGCCGAGGAGTGTGTCGGCAAGCTCCCGCTCGCCGACGTCGTCACCGCCCGAGCCGTCGCTCCGCTCGACCGGCTCGCCGGCTGGTGTCTCCCCCTCACCGCCATCGGTGGCCATCTGCTCGCGATGAAGGGCGCATCCGCGGCGGCCGAGATCGCCGAGCATGCGGAGTCCCTCACGCGGCTCGGTGCGGGTACCGCGTCGGTGCGCACGTGCGGGGAAGCCGTCCTCGCCGAGCCCACCACCGTGGTCGACGTCGTGCGAGAGCGGGAAGGCGAGCGTCCGCGGAAGTCGAGCGGCGCTCGCGAACGGAATGCCGCCGACTCCGGGAAGTCCGGAGACGCGCGGCGGCGGCGTGAGACCGCGGGTCCCCGGGAGACCGGAGAAGCGCGGCGGCGCCAGGCCGCAGATCCCCGGGAAGCCGGAGACTCACGGCGCCGCGAAGCCGCGAGCGCTCGGGAAGCCGGGGACGCGCGGCGCCGCGACACCGCGGGTCCCCGGGAGACCGGAGACGCGCGGCCGCAAGAAGGCGCGCGCCCTCGGAAGTCCGGAGGGCGCCGCGGCCGATGACCCGGGGGCCGGAACCGCGACCCCGGGCAAGGGGGAACGGGGAAGACTCATGGGGGACGGCAGGGCGGTCGGCATCGGTTGGCCGATGTCGCCGCTACAACGACTCGGCGGCCCGCTCCGGCGAGTTGACGGATTTCTGGTCTTTTGGCGCCCGAGTTGGGGTGAGAAGACCAACGACGCGCCGGTCAGTCATAGCTCCTCCCGGCGAAGCGCCGTAGGCTGGCTCCGCGCCAATCTTCTGTCCGACGGAACGGCACCCGAGGAAGCCGGCCTGGACGAAACGGAGCCGGATCATTCCGGAGCCGGTACCGCCGGGACGACCCCCCAGGGCGACGGACCCCGGCCCACCATCCCCCGCGGAAGCGGCCCCCGGTGACTCCTCCACCCCCGCCAGCTCGGGGGCGCCGGGTTCCTGTTCCCGGAGTGCGGGTCGGCGGACGAGGCGGCCGCGGGTGCTCATCTCTCCGAGCGGGACGGGACTGACATGGTGCGCGACAGCGACGATAGTCCGGGCTACGGCGATGCAGACAATC
The DNA here is from genome assembly GCF_040648435.1 of Dactylosporangium sp. NPDC049140. Classification (NCBI taxonomy): domain Bacteria; kingdom Bacillati; phylum Actinomycetota; class Actinomycetes; order Micromonosporales; family Micromonosporaceae; genus Dactylosporangium; species Dactylosporangium sp. NPDC049140. The sequence goes on from NZ_JBEZDS010000001.1 coordinate 593,179, forward strand.
ACGTTTCACGTGAAACGGGGATAGAGGGCTGGGGTGTACGTCCCGCCGGCCGGTCGGTGCCGCAGCCCCGTACAGAGAACGGGGAGCCGCGGCCGGGCGACTCTCCCCGACCCGTCGAGCCGGTGCGGTTCGGGGCTCCCGGATCCAGTCCGGCGCCGAACGCGCCGCATACGGTACAGCCGCGAAATCCCGTGTCCGTTCCACCGCAATCCGAGTCGACACGCGGGGGCACGGTGGAGTTTCAGGCCACCGGGCCGACCGAGCGCAGCACAACCGGTACCCTTTACGGCCGGGGAGCATCGCCAGCAGTCGACGCTTCTCCGGCCGAGGTGAGGCCCGAACGACGGAACCCACCGTCCCCCCGACCCGACCCGACCGTCGTCACCGCGGATACCGAGGGCGCCATGACCGACGCTTATGTTTCACGTGAAACCGAAGATCCCCCGCTGGCACAGGAGGCAAAGCGCGCCGTGGAGATTCTCAACCCGAGCGGGGAGATCACTATGCCCCGCCCACCACGGCGCCGCACGATGTGTGTAGCCAACCAGAAGGGCGGCGTCGGGAAGACGACCACCGCGGTGAACATCGCCGTCGCCCTGGCGCTCCATGGCAACCGCGTACTGGTGATCGACCTCGACCCCCAGGGCAACGCCTCGACCGGGCTCAACGTGCCCCACCACTCGGGCGTGCCGGACGTGTACGACTGCCTCATCGACGGCGCCCCGCTCGACGCGGTGACCCAGCAGGTCGAGGGCATCCCGAACCTGTGGGCGGTACCGGCGACGATCGACCTCGCCGGCGCGGAGATCGAGCTCGTCTCGGTCGTCGCCCGTGAGTCGCGGCTCAAGCGCGCGATCGAGGCCGGGGGCGACAATTACGACTACATCTTCATCGACTGCCCGCCCTCGCTGGGGCTGCTCACGGTCAACGCCCTCGTCGCCGCCGAAGAGGTCCTGATCCCGATCCAGTGCGAGTATTACGCGCTGGAGGGCGTGCAGGCGCTCACGAACAACATCGAGCTTGTCCGGTCGCACCTGAACCCGAAGCTCGACATCTCGACCGTGCTCCTGACGATGTACGACCGGCGCACGCGCCTGGCCGACCTCGTGGAGCAGGACGTGCGGAACCACTTCGGCGAGAAGTGCCTGAACGCGGTGATCCCCCGCAACGTGCGGGTGTCGGAGGCGCCGAGCTACAGCCAGTCGGTCATGACGTACGACCCCGGTTCGCGGGGTGCGGTGAGCTATTTCGAGGCGGCGCAGGAGATCGCGCTGCGCGGCGCGCAAGGCGCGCAGGTGGGAGGGGTCGCATGAAGTCCAACCGACGTGGGGGTCTCGGGCGAGGGCTCGGTGCTCTCATCCCAACCGCCGCCGCGCCGGCCGAGGGCTCGACCGGCACGGCGACCGCGCTCGCCACTCCCCCGAACGTGACGAACGGTGCGCCCGCGGAGCCCGCGGCGGCGGTGGCGCCCGTGGCGCCGGCGGCCGACGCACTGGCCCCGGTGCCGGGCGCGCGCTTCGCGGAGATCCCGGTCGGCTCCATCACGGCGAACCCGAAGCAGCCGCGGCAGGTGTTCGACGACGAGGCGATCGAGGAGCTGAAGACCTCGATCCAGGAGGTCGGCTTCCTGCAGCCCATCGTCGTGCGCGAGCTGCGCGAGGCAAATGGCGAGAAGCAGTACGAGCTCGTCATGGGCGAGCGCCGCTGGCGGGCCGCCCAGGCGCTGGGCAAGGACGCCATCCCGGCGATCGTCCGCGAGACGCGCGACGACGCGATGTTGCGCGACGCGCTGCTGGAGAACATCCACCGGGCGAACCTGAACCCGCTGGAGGAGGCGGCCGCGTACCAGCAGCTGCTCGAGGAGTTCGGCGCGACGCACGAGGAGCTCGCCCGGCGCATCGGCCGGAGCCGCCCGCAAATCTCGAACACGATTCGACTGCTGAATCTCCCCGCGCCGGTGCAGCGCCGCGTCGCGGCCGGCGTGCTTTCGGCCGGGCACGCCCGCGCGCTGCTGGGCCTCGAGGACTCGGACGAGCAGGAGTCGCTGGCGACGCGCATCGTCGCGGAGGGCCTGTCGGTGCGCGCCACCGAGGAGCTCGTCCAGCTGTCCGTGTTGGAGAACGCGCCGAAGAAGTCGGCCCCGGCCCAGCGGCGCGCCAAGCCGCACGCGCCGGCGCTGTCGGATCTGGCCGACCGCCTCTCGGACCGCTTCGACACGCGGGTCAAGGTCGACATCGGCCGGCGCAAGGGGCGCATCACGATCGAGTTCGCGACGGTCGACGACCTGGAGCGGATCGTGGGCATCATCGGCGTGCCGGAGGAGCAGTCGGCGACGCAGCGCGATCAGTAGAAGCAACGACGAACGACGGCCCGAGGGCCGATCCCTGATCGGGATCGGCCTTCGGGCTTTTTGGGCTTTGGCTCGGGCCCGCGTCACTTGCGGACCGTCGCTCCCGCCAGACAAATGGGCGGTGCCGAAGGCCTTCGGCCGGAGGGGAACCGCCCAGCCAGGTCCGTGGGGCCAAGAACGAAGAGCCGGGCGCCAAAAGCGCCCTTTGGAAGCCGCCGGGCGGGAAGATTGCGCCGCAAACGAATCTTGAGAGAACGGCTCTGGGCGAATCTTATCCACAGGGGTTATCCACAGGCCCAGCCGTTTCACGTGAAACCACGTGCTAGAGCGCGAGCACCCCTGTGGATGAACGCAACCGCGCCCCGCCGACCTGGACTACACCATCCACAGCGATTTCCACCGCCCCTGTGGATAACTCGCCCGCTATCCACAGGGTACGGACACCGGGCCTCCTGGTCGGCTAGGGTCGGCTTCGTGCCCGAGTCGCCGCAGCAACCGCAACAGTCGCACCAGCTCCCTGCCTTCACCTACTGGCCGACATTCCCGTTCGAGGGCGACATCCGCGTCAAGCGCCTCCTCGAACCCGTGCCGATCGAGCCCCCGCGCCATGGCGACAACCCCGCCGAGTGCCGGGCGTGTGCGGCGCCGGACGAGGCGTACATCTGGGTGAGCGACCGTTGGCGCGTCCGTGCGCTCGACCGCCCGACGGGCCTGCCCGCGGTGCTGATCCTCGAGTCCCGCTCGCACCTCGACCTGGGCGACCTGCCGAACATGCTCGCGGCCGAGCTCGGCGTGATGACGGTCCGCCTGGAGCGCGCGATCCGCTCGCTCGACGGCGTGGCCCGGGTTCACGTGAATCGGTGGGGCGACGGCGCGGCGCACCTGCACGTGTGGTTCCTCGCCCGGCCGTACGGCCGGCTCCAACTCCAAGGCACCTTCCTCGCGCTGTGGGACGACATCCTCCCGCCGATCCCCGAGGACCGCTGGCGCGAGAACCTGGCCATGGTCGCCGCGTGGCTGGCCGAGTTCGGCGGTCGCCCCCTGGCCGAGCCGCCGCGCATCAACTGGACCGCCCCGACGAGCCTGGCCGAGCGCGAGGCCGAGGCTCAGCCCGACGACGCCCTGGAGCCGGCCGCGACCGCCGTGGACAACGACGACGTGGTCGTACCCGAGCCGGCTGAAGGCAACGGCGACGCACCCGACGACGAGCCGAGTGCCGCCGGGCAGAAGGAGACCGAGCCCCCGACGCGCGCCAACTGAGGGGGCCAGGCTCGCGGCACAGGTCCGAGGCAGCACCGACACGGGACAGAACGACGGGCACCCGTGGCGGGCGGCACGGTCCGCTCGGGGCTCCGGTGACCGCCCGGGCGGCCGCCGAACTCGGCCACCCGGACGGTCAGCACAGTTGACTACCCCGGACGTCGGGTCGTCGAACCCAGCCCGCCCGTGAACCTGAGGTCATCGAACCCCGGGGCCCGGGGTAACCACCCGACCGGGTGTAATGAGGTCCGGCGCAGCGGGCCGGGCGAGGAACTGTCCTCGGATGGGTCCCGCGGCGTGTCGCGAGTGCGTACCATCATGACGAGCTAATCCCGGGTGCGTGGAGATGGGCCAATGTCGCGACGTCTCGTCAGTTTGACGCTGGACACCCTCGAGGATCTTCCTCGATCGTGCCGTGACTGCGTGTTCTGGGAACTCGATCCCGTGGCCGCCGATCGGGCCTGCGCCAACGGCGATCCGGGGCTCGAGAAGGAAGCCTGGGTCTCGCAGACGCTGCTCGAGTGGGGCTCCTGCGGGAAGCTGGTGTACGTCGACGGGATGCCGGCCGGGTTCGTGATGTTCGCGCCGCCCGCGTATGTGCCCCGGAGCATGGCGTTCCCGACCTCGCCGGTGTCGGCCGACGCGGTGCTGCTCATGACCGCACACGTCGTACAGCCGTTCGCCGACGGCGGGCTCGGGCGCATGCTCGTCCAGGGCGTCGCGCGCGATCTGACCAAGCGCGGCGTCAAGGCGATCGAGGCGTTCGGCGACGCGAAGTTCGGCGAGGTGGACGAGGCCGGGCGCAACGAGCGCGGCTGCCTGGCGCCGGCGGACTTCTTCCTGTCGATCGGCTTCAAGACGGTACGACCGCATCCGCGCTATCCCCGTCTGCGTCTCGAGCTGCGAACCGCGCTGTCCTGGAAGTCGGACGTCGAGTACGCGCTGGAGAAGCTCCTCGGGTCGATGAGCCCGGAGTCGCTACTACGTCCGGTGCTCCCGGTCCGCCCGGCGACCCGGGAGATGACCTCCGGCTGAGAATCCGGCCATAAAGTAGCCGATCCGGACAAAGGCCTACGCGGTCGGAGCGCTCGTGCCCGTCAGCGCGCGCAGCAGGCTCACGTCGATCGAGCCCGTCGGGACATCGGACTCGACGGGCAGGTACATGCGCTGAACCGCGGCCATGATGGCCTCCACGACGCGGTCGCGGAACGCCGGGTCGATGAGCTGCCGGCGGTCCCCCGGCGACGTCAGGTAGCCCACGTCGACCCGGACGGCGGGCATCTTGGTGAGCCGGAGCAGCTCCCACGTCTTCGGGTGGGTGTGGCAGTCGCGCAGGCCGGTGCGGACCACGATCTCGCGCTGGACGAGGCCGGCCAGCCGCTCCCCCACGACGGAGGTGGGGCCGGAGACCGAGCCGTAGTGGTAGGTGGCCACGCCGTCGGCGAGGGGCGTCGCGTGCCCGTCGAGGTGGATCGAGATTAGGAGGTCGGCGCCGAGCTCGTTGGCGAGGTGTACCCGGTCACGATCGCTCAGGACGCCCGTCGGCTGCGGACCCCTGGTGAGATTCACCCGCATGCCCGCGGCCGCCAGACGGCCCTCCAGGCGGGCCGCAAGGTCATACACGAGGTCCGCCTCCACCCACCGCAGCGGCCCGTCGGGCACCACGTGCCCCGTGTCGGCGCCGCCGTGGCCGGGGTCGATCACGATGCGCTTGCCGAGCAGCGTCGGGCCGGACTCGCGGAACGCCTCGGCCTCGCGCAGGAGCTGGGGCCGGCCGCCGATGACCTTACGGCCGAGGCGGCGCAGGGAGCCGACCGTGGCCGGGCCGCACTCGCCGTCGGGACGCAGGCCGACCTCGCGCTGGAACTGGGCGACGGCGTGGGCGGTGAGCCCGCCGTAGATGCCGTCGGCGCGGCCCGGGTTGTACCCCATCTCGAGCAGCCGCTCCTGCAGCTGGCGTACGTCGTCGCCGACATACGGGTCGCCGACGGTGTGGAACAGTGCGCGCTGGCCGAGCCGCCAGCGGGCCGCGTCCAGGGCGCGCCAGGTCTCGTCGCCGACCTCGCCGTCGACGGTCAGGCCGCGGCTCTGCTGGAACGCGCGCACGGCGTGCTCGACGTCGGCGTCGTACTCGGGATCGTCCCGCGACGGATCCGACGGCAGCAGGTCCTCCAGCAGCTCCAGCACGACCAGAATGCCGCGGATCTCGGCGACCGCCGCGCCCCGCGCCCCGTGCCGGATAGCCCGCATATATTCCTCCTGAAGTGCCTGTACCCCGCGTCGGAATCGTACGTGCCCACCAGAGCGCGCCGTTATGGGGCGATTTACCCGCGCAGTGCCGCATCCGCGAGGCAGCGTACTACCACCGCCCCGGTGCCGCGCTCTACCCGGCGCTGCATCACGAAGAAAGCACCCGGCCCCTAAGCGTCGCGGGACGGTGCGGTGTTACAGAGAGGCCCCGCCTCCGTGAGCACGGAGACGGGGCATCGGGATGCCGGGAGAGCCCGATCAGGCCGGGTCGAGCGCCGACTCGATCAGCCGGACCAGCGCACTCTTCGGGTTCGCGCCCACGACCGACCGGAACGGCTCGCCGTCCTTGAACACGGTCAGCGTCGGCACCGAGAGGACCTGATAGGCCCGCGCGGTCTCGGGGTTGCTGTCGATGTCGACCTTCACGATCTTGACCTTGTCGGCGAGCTCGCCCACGGCGATCTCGTTCAGCATGGTCTCGATCTTGCGGCACGGCTGGCACCATTCCGCCCAGAAGTCCACCAGAACCGGAATATCCGATTTGAGGACGTCGACCTCGAAGGTCTTGTCGCTGACGGGCTGGATGGCTCCCATGCGCTCTCCTTGTCTCAAAGCTCTTCTGGCTCTACAGGGCCGCGATGTACCGCTCGGCGTCGAGGGCCGCGGCGCAGCCGGTGCCGGAGGCGGTGATGGCCTGCCGGTAGGTGTGGTCGACGACGTCGCCGGCGGCGAACACGCCCTCGATGTTGGTGCGGGTGCTCGGCGCGGCCACCTTCACGTAGCCCTCGTCGTCGAGCTCGACCTGGCCGCGGAACAGGTCGCTGCGCGGGTCATGGCCGATCGCGACGAACACGCCGGCCACCGGCAGGTCCTGCGCCTCGCCGCTGGAGGTGTTCTTGATGCGCACGGCGCCGACGCGGCCGCCGCCGTCCAGGACCTCGGTCACGACGCTGTTCCAGAGGACCTCGATCTTCTCGTTGGCCAGGGCCCGCTCCGCCATGATCTTGCTGGCACGGAACGAGTCGCGGCGGTGGATGATCGTGACCTTGGTGGCGAAGCGGGTGAGGAAGGTCGCCTCCTCCATCGCGGAGTCACCGCCGCCCACGACGACGATGTTCTCGTTACGGAAGAAGAACCCGTCACAGGTGGCACAGGACGACACGCCGCGGCCGAGCAGCTCCTGCTCGCCCGGGACGTTCAGCGGGCGCCAGGCGGAGCCGGTGGCCAGGATGATCGCCTTGGCCTGGTACTCCGTCTCACCGACCCACACGCTCTTCACCGGGCCGTCCAGGGCCACCCGGGTGGCGTCGTCGGTGATGAACTCGGCCCCGAAGTGCTCGGCCTGCTTGCGCATGTTGTCCATGAGCTCGGGCCCGTTGATGCCGTCCGGGAAGCCCGGGAAGTTCTCCACCTCGGTGGTGGTCACCAGCGCGCCGCCGGACGTGACCCCCTCGATCACCAGCGGCTTGAGGTTGGCCCGGGCCGCATAGACGGCAGCCGTGTACCCGGCGGGACCGGACCCCACGATGATCAGGTTGCGGACCTCATCCACGGTCGACTCCTCGAATTCAGCCTGTGCCAGCAAAACGCCATCCTACGAACCGGCCATTCCCGGTGGAGGGTGACTCGTGTGCCACATCACCGCTACGGGGCGGTGGCACGGTACCGTTCGTCGGCGATCGCGCCGCCGATGCCGCAGGTGGGCCCGACGACGATCACGAGCCGCTTGCCCACCGCGGTCCGCGAACCCTCGACCACCACGACCAGCGCCGGCTGTCCCTCGAACGCGGCGTAGTCGACCAGCGCCACCTGACCACCGTATTCCCTCGTGATGGCGGCGAGGCACGCGGCCCGGGCGGCCGGCTCGGCGAGCCGCGCGAGGGGTCCGGGCACGCTCGCGGGGGCCTTGGCGCCGTTGTCGGCCGTGCTCGCCCCGCCGTCGCCCTGCAGGGCGTTGCGGGACTGCGTCTTGGTCACGGTGCCGGTGAGGTCGCCCAGCGTCCCCGGGGCGTAGTCGCGGCCGCTGGAGATGATCGGCGAGTCGCCGGACGCACCGGCGGCCGAGTCACCGGCGGCGGTGGCGGTGCTGCGCTCGGGGCCGCCCGCGGCGACGTTGGGCACGGCGGACGAGGAGCGGTCCTCCCGGTCGGCGCTGTTCTGCCGGAGGACCTGCGCGCCCACGCCGGCGCACACGATCATGGCGGCGGCCGCGGCGAGCCCGGCGGTCCAGCGCATCCGGCGCCGCTTGCGCGCCTCGCGCGCGCGGGCCAGGTCGACCACGGAGGCGTCCGCCGGGGGTGCGGCCACGGCCGACGCCAGTGCGGCATCCAGGCGTTGCTGCACATTCAGCGGTACCGGCAGAGCCTCCGCCCCCAGCGCATGCAGCTCGTCACGCATGGCGGCGTCGGCCGACACGAGCATCGTGTAGGCCTCGGCCCAGCTCGTCTCCGTCGTGACCAGGTGGCGCACGTCGTCCGCCTCCGGGGTGCCGTCCAGCGCCCCGCCGACGAAGTCGGCGAGCCGGTCGAGATCGGCTTCGGAGAAGGCCGTCACGCGCCACTCTCCTTTCCGGACGCGGATGGGACGTCTGATGCCACCTCAGATGGGACGCGGCCACCGTCGACGGGGTTCCGCAGGTGGCCGAGGAGCAGCGCGAGCCGGGCCCGGCCGCGCGCGCACCTGCTCTTGATGGTGCCCTCCGCGACGCCGAGGATCACGGCGGCCTCGGCGACGGGGTAGCCCTGCACGTCCACGAGCACGAGCGCGGCCCGCTGGTCGGCGGGCAGCTGCTGCAGCGCCTGGCGCACGTCCATGGCGGTGTCGCGGTCGCTGGCCGGGGCCGGTGTGACGTCCGTCTCGGGCAGCGGCACCGTCGGGCGGGCCTGGCGGCGGCGGACCCGGTCGAGGCAGGCGTTCACCACGATCCGGTGCAGCCAGGTGGTGACGGCCGAGTCGCCGCGGAAGTTGCCGGCCGCGCGGAACGCCGAGAGCAGCGCGTCCTGGAGCGCGTCGGCGGCCTCCTCGCGGTCGCCCAGGGTGCGCAGCGCGACCGCCCAGAGACGGTCGCGGTGGCGCCGGACGAGCTCGCTGAACGCATTGGGGTCGCCATCGGAGTGGGCGCGCAGCAGCGACGCATCGTCGCGCATCTCGCGCGCGCCCGGCTCCGCAGCGTCCACGGGTGGCACCCTATCGACCGCGGACGGTTCGTGGGGTCACTGCACCCGGACGGTTATCTCTCCGATAGCCACGCGGTACCCACTGTTGCTCTCCTTGGGCAGCTTCGTGATCCACACCATCAGGTAGCGGGTCTTCTGCTCGGGCCCGTTGAAGATCGTCGTGCTGCCCATGTTCTGGCGGGGCGTGCCGGCCACGGTGGCGTACTGCTGCATCGTCGCCTGGTCCTGCGCCTGGCCGCTGCCGAGGTCCTGGCTGCCGGCCCGCAGCTCGCCGTCGGCGCCGGGGGTCTGGAACACGACCTGCACGGAGGAGACCTGCTTCTCCTCGCCGAGGTCGATCCACACGCCCATGCCGGGCTTCTTGCCGCCGAACTCGGCCTTGTTGTACCGCTCGGTCTTCCACACCGTGTTGGGGTCGCCGTCGACGGTCTTGTCGGCGTCCTTGACCTCGGAGCGGGTGCCCGCCGGGTCGATGATGCGGACCTTCGAGGGGTCGATTTTGAACACGACCGGCTGCCCGGCCGGCTTGGCCTGCTGCGACGCGCTCGTGCCGGGCGGCGCGCTGCCGGGCGTGGCGTCGGGCGTGGCCGGGTCGCCGAGCACGCGGGCCGCGGCCAGCGTGCCGGCCAGGGCCAGCACCAGCAGACCGACGACGCCGACGGCGAGCTTGCGCCCGGCGGGCCGCGGCGGGGCGGTGGACTGTGCGGCGGAGTCGAACGCGGCGAAGTCGACGCGCCCGCCGTCCTCGGCCGCCAGGTCCTCCTCGTCGAGGCTGCCGAACGACGCGAGCTCGCCCGCGAGCGACTCGGCCGAGGGCAGCGGGAGGTCGGGGTTGAGCAGGTCGGCGACGAGCGAGTCGAGGGCGGCGGGGACGCCGGCACGCACCTGGCGCGGGGTCTGCAGCGCGCCGCTGGAGTCGCGAACGCCGTCGGGCACGGAGTAGGTGCCGGCCTCGGCGTGCGGCCAGTAGCCGGTCAGCGCGCAGTAGAGGATGGCGCCGATCGAGCGGATGTCCGTCTCGGGGGTGGCGCCGTCGTCGGCCCGCGCGTCCGTGAGCACCACGCGGCCGTCGTGGGCCACGAGGACGGTGCCGGGGTGCACGTTGCCGTGCGCCATCCCGGTGCCGTGCAGCGCCGCGACGGCGTCGGTGACGGCCCAGGCGATCGCGACCGAGCGGCCGGCGTCGAGCGGACCCTGCGCCACGATGTCGCGCAGCGCGATGCCGTCCACCCACTCGCGCACCACGTAGGCACGCTCGCCCTCGTCGATTGCGTCGTAGACGCCGACGAGGTGCGGGTGCACGATCCGGCTCATGGCCACGGCCGCGGCCAGCATCTCCTTCGCGCTGTCCCCGCCGGGGTAGCGCGTGACCACCGCGACCGGGCGGCGCAGGATGACGTCGATGCCGCGGTACAGCTGGCGGCCCAGCGAGTCGTTGCCGATGTGCTCTTCGAGCTGGTAGCGCTCGGCAAGGATTTCACCGACGGATGGGGTGCCGAAGGTCAGGACCTGGGGAACGCCCCCAGCCTCCAGCCCTTCGTCGAGCTCAGCCACCCGTCCTCCCTTCCGATCCGTGTGCCGACCTGTGGCGTCTGACGTAACCCGAGTCGCAGTCACTAAGCCTAAGCGCTTCGGCGGGGCGCCGGGGTTGACCTTACCTGTCGGCTCTTCGGTCGCCGACACGTCATCATCTCCGGACCACCCTGTGCGAGGCCAATTGATCACCCATGTCAGGACACGACCGTCATTTCCCCTTCACCCACTTTTCACCGAATCGTCCCAGGCGGTCACGTGGGCGGTGCGGGCCGCGGCCGGGACGGTCCGGACGGCATTCGACAAATGTCACAAATTGCCGCACCGCCCGCGTGTCGCGGCCGGGCCGGGGCACGCGTCACGCCCACCACATCGGTGTCACGTATTCGGACCCCGTTCGGGTTCAACCGCGCCGGCAAGTGAGACGCCGATCTCCGATCATTTGTCGGTGCGCAACCTGTCGAATCGCCATCAGGCACCCGCGACCGTCAACCTTCGCAGTCCGAGCGAATGGATCAGCGGCCGAGGCGGCGGCGGATCATCGACGCGAACTGGTTGACCTCGGGCACCTTCAGGAAGACGGCGCCGGCCGCGTACACGGCCAGCAGCACCGCGCTGCCGAAGATCAGCTGGACGACGCCCTGCAGCTTGCCCGGGTCGATGATCATGCCGATCAGCCAGGTCACGCCGAGGGCCAGCAGGCCGCCCGCGACCGCCGCGGCGGTCAGGCGGATGAGCGTGTCCAGCAGCTTGCGCAGGCCCAGGCGGCCCAGGCGCTTGCGCAGCAGCACGTAACCGACGACCAGGGCCACGATGTAGGAGAGCGCGGTGCCCACCATCAGCGAGGTCGTGACCACCGCGACCGGCAGGACGAGGTAGAAGCCCACGTCGAGGACCAGGCGCACGGCGACGCCGCCGATGTTGACCAGCGCCGGGGTCTTGGTGTCGCGCATGGCGTAGAAGACGCTCGTCTGCATCTGACTCAGCGCGAACGGGACGAGGCCGAGGCCGGCCGCGGCGACGACCGAGCCGGTGGCGAGGGACTGGTTGTAGTCGTAGCTGCCCCAGTTGAACAGCGTGACCGCGAGCGGGCGGCCGAGCACGAGGTAGACGGCCGCGGCCGGGATCAGGATCACCGAGGCCAGGCGGCTGCCCTGGGCGAGCTGCTCAGTCACGTCGGAGAAGCGGCCGTCGGCGGCGGCGGCCGAGATGCGCGGCATGATCGCCGTGATGACGGAGACGGCGACGATGCCGTGGGCCATCATGAAGATCAGGAAGGCGTTGTTGAACACGGCCGGCCCCTCGCCACCGCGGAGCTGGTTGTTCTTGGCCAGCGCCATGACGACGGTGATGCCCAGCTGGTACACGCCGACGTACAGCAGCATCCACGCGCCCAGCTTCGCCAGCTCGCGCAGGTGTAGCTTGCGGAAGTCGAAGCGCCACTTCCAGCGGAACCCGGTCTTGCGCATCGCGGGCCACAGCCCGGCCGCCTGCACGATGATGCCCAGCGTGGTGCCGATGCCGAGGACGAGCACCTGGGTGAGCGTGATCGTGTCGGGGGTCGGCAGCCCGCCGCCGCGGACCAGCATGAATACGCTGGCCGTGACGATGATGACGACGTTGTTGAGGATCGGCGTCCACATCGGCGCCGCGAAGTGCCCGCGCACGTTGAGGATCGCGGCCGAGATGCCGGCGAGGCCGTAGAAGAAGATCTCGGGCAACAGCAGGTACGCGAGCAGCGTGATCAGGTCGCGGTCGTGCTGGGTGACCTTGTCGTTGCCCAGCGTGTAGATGGCCGTGATGAGCGGCGCCGCGACGACCACGATCAGCGTGGCGATGCCGAGCGCGACTGCGGCCAGGGTCAGCAGGCGCTGGGCGTGCGCCTCGCCGCGGTCGGGCTCCTCCTTGCGGGCCCGCACCAGCGTGGGGATGAGCACGCTGGCCAGGACGCCGCCGAGCAGCAGCTCGTACACCTGGTTGGGCAGGTTGTTCGCCAGCGTGTAGTCGTCGCCGACCACGGCGCCGCCGATGGCCGCCGCGATGGCCGCGGCCCGGATGAAGCCGGTGGCCCGGCTGACCAGGCTCAGGATGGCCATCGTGCCGCTGTTGCGCACGACGGTGCCGGTGCTGTCGTCGTCGGCGGCGCTCGGCGGGGCGGACTCCTCCACGATCGGCGCGTCGGCCACGACCTGCGGCCGCGGGGTGATCAGGGGCAGGGCGACGGTCGGCGCGTTGGCGGGGTCGACGGGCATGCCATCGGGCCGCCGCCCGACGTGGAGCCGGACGGTCTGGCCGGGGTCGACCGGCCCCGGCGGCGGACGCAGCACCTGCGTCGGGCCGGAGAGGAACTCGTTGCCGCCGGCCGGCGGTGCCGGCGGCGGCACGATCTGGGTCGGCCCGGCGGGTGGCGTGGCGCTCCAGCCGGGCGGTGCCGGCGGCGGCACGATCTGGGTCGGCCCGGCGGGTGGCGTGGCGCTCCAGCCGGGCGGTGCCGGCGGCGGCACGATCTGTGTCGGCCCCGCGGGTGCGTTGCCCTCGCCCCAGGCCTGCGGGGACGGCGGCAGAACCTCGGTGGCCCCGGCCGGCGAGGCCTCGGACCAAGCCGGAGGAGCGGACGAAGGCGGCAAAGGCGGCAAAGGCGACACCGGTGGCGTCGGCGGCACGATCTGGGTCGGCTCCTCGGGCGCCCGGTGCGCGCCCCGGCGGCGAGGCGCCTCCGAGGCGGGGTCCGGCCAACCCTCGTCATCCGCGGACGGCGCGTCCGAGCCCGGCCGCATGGAAACGGTCGGGTCATTGCTCCAGCGCCCGCGCTGTGCCGGGTCCTGCCCCGGATCCATTCGCCACATCCCAACTCGGCCGTACGTTCACGCTCGCCGCACCGACCATAGTGGCACCCCCTGACACTTCCGAGGGGCCGCCGATTATCGGGCGACCGGACGCACACGCGGCGGCTACCCTCGGTGCCTGCTTTCCCCGTCGCGATAGGCTGACCGACCGATGCCCGAGACCACACGCGCCCTCAACGAGGCCCAGCGCCGCGCCGTGCACGAGCTGCTGCGCGTCTCCCCCGTCGCCGACGAGCTCGGCCACCGCTTCGCCCAGGCGGGTCGCGAGCTGCACCTGGTGGGCGGCTCCGTTCGCGACGCGTTGCTCGGGCGCCTCGGCGACGACCTCGACTTCACCACCGACGCGCGGCCGGAGGAGACGCTGCGGCTGATCGACGGCTGGGCGGAGGCCGTGTGGACCACCGGCCAGGAGTTCGGCACGATCGGCCTGGCCCGGCGCGGGCTGCGCATCGAGATCACCACGTTCCGCGCGGACGCGTACGACCGTGTGAGCCGCAACCCGATCGTCCGCTACGGCGACAACCTCGCCGACGACCTGCGCCGGCGCGACTTCACCGTCAACGCGATGGCGGTCTCGGTGCCCGGGCACGAGTTCATCGACCCGTACGGCGGCCTCAACGACCTGGCCGAGGGCGTCCTGCGCACCCCGGGCCGGCCGGAGGAGTCCTTCGCCGACGACCCGCTGCGCATGCTGCGGGCCGCGCGGTTCGTGAGCAAGCTCGGCTTCGCGGTCGCGCCCGAGGTGCTGGCCGCGGTGATCGCGATGGCGCCCGACCTGGCGCGCATCACGGCCGAGCGGATCCGCGACGAGTTCGTGAAGCTCATGTGCGGCGAAGACCCCATCGCCGGCCTGCGGCTGCTGGTCGACAGTGGCCTGGCCGAGCAGTTCCTGCCGGAGCTGTCCGGGCTCAAGCTGGAGATCGACGAGCACGCCCAGCACAAGGACGTCTACGAGCACACGCTGATCGTCGTGCGCAACGCGATCACCCACGAGCGCGAGGGCGCCGACTTCACGCTGCGCATGGCGGCGCTGATGCACGACATCGGCAAGCCGGCCACGAAGGCGGTCGGCCCCGACGGCGGGGTGAGCTTCCACCACCACGAGATCGTCGGGGCCCGGCTGACCAAGCAGCGGATGCGGGCGCTGAAGTTCCCGAAGGACGTGATCTCCGACGTCGCCGAGTTGGTGGCGCTGCACCTGCGCTTCTACGGGTACGGCCGCGGCGAGTGGACCGACTCGGCCGTGCGCCGCTACGTGACCGACGCGGGCCCGCTGCTGTCCCGGCTGCACGCGCTGACCCGCTCGGACGTGACCACCCGCAACAAGCGCAAGGCGGCGCAGCTCGCGGCCGACTACGACGCGCTGGAGGAGCGGATCACGCGCATCGCCGCCGAGGAGGACCTGGCCCGCGTCCGGCCCGACCTCGACGGCAACGCGATCATGGAGCTGCTCGGGGTGCCCCCGGGCCCGCTCGTGGGCCGTGCCTGGCGCTACCTCAAGGAGCTGCGCCTGGAGCGCGGGCCGCTCGAGCACGAAGAGGCGATCGCCGAGTTGCACAAGTGGGCCGAGGCTGAGGGCATCACGCCACCCGGATCTCGGTGATCCGAGCTTGGGCGCGCCGTCCGGCTGGCCCGTCGTGGTGTCCGCGGCGGCGATCCGGTCGGGACGAGCCGGCGCGCCCTCGACGCGGGCGGAGGCGGTGGCTCGGCCGGCGGCGCGGGCGGTAACACCGCCGAATCGGGCGACGGGCCGGGCGGCGTGGGAGTCGGGTCGAGCGGCGGCGGGAACTGCGGATCCTCGTGCGCACGCGGTGCGGCAGGCGGCAGCGGCTCGGCGAGCTCCGGCGGCCGCGGGTCGCCGGGCTCCGGTGGTGTTGACATGAAGTAATCGCACGACTACCTAAAGCAACGGCCCGTGAGCCGGTTGCCGGAGGTCGTCAGGTTGTCGGAACCCCGACCCCGTAAGCGTCGTGCATGTGGCGATTCGGCTGGTTCTGCGCGTAGACCCGGTGGGCTACCGTCGCTAGCACGCAAACCCCCGGAAAGTACTGAACCTGGAGGCAGACATGCAGCCGTGTCCAACCTGCGGCGGCATGGGCATTGATGCGAACGGCTACTGCACGCAGTGCCGCACCTATCGAGGCGTCCCGCAGGCGCCCCAGCAGCCGACGAGCGGCACGCCGTACACCGGCGCACCGTACGGCGGGCAGCAGCCCTATGCCGGATACCCCACCAGCTCCGGACCGCAATATTCGGCTCCACCCTCATATTCCGACCCCGTCTCGGCCCCTCCCACCGCTTACGGTGCGACGTACGGCGGCGCCGGCTCGTCGCCGTCGGTCGGCGGCCGCAACAAGTACCTGATGCCGATCCTCGCGCTGTCGGGTGTCCTGGTCATCCTGGTCGTCGCGATCGTGGTGGTCGCGGCGCTCAAGAGCGGCGACGACAAGAAGACCGACCCGCAGGCGAACAACCCGACCGGTGGACCGAGCGCGACCGGCAAGGCCGCCGAGAAGGCCGTGATCGACGAGTGCCTGGTCGGCACGTGGACCACGCAGACGTACACCGAGCAGGTCGCGATGGATGGCGTCGGCAACGTGCCGATCAACCTGACCAAGAACGGTTCGGTGTTCAAGTTCACGCCGGACGGCAAGATGACCGAGACGTACAAGGACAGCACCTTCACCGGCAACCCGACCATCTCGGGTCAGGCGGTCGCGATCACGCTGACGGTCAACGCCACGGTCACCTCGAACGTGTCGACGACGAGCGGCAGCATCGCGTACCAGAACGTGCAGGCGACGGGCACCATCAACACGAAGGCGCCGTCGATCAACTTCGACCAGACCGAGCCGTTCCAGACGGACGACAACCCGGCGAAGTACACCTGCAACGGCAACAACCTGACGATGAGCACCTCGCAGATCAACAGCACCGCGACGAAGACGTCGTCGAGCTACTGATCCGCCCGTCGTAGCGCCCCGCCGGGGCCGGCGATGTCGTCGCCGACCCGGCGGGCCCAGCGCCCGCCCAGGGCCGCGTATCCCGCCGCCGCCAGCACGTAGCCGGCGGCGACCACGCACAGCACGGCCGCCGAGCGCCCGGTGTCGGGCAGCGTGAGCGCGCCCACGTACATCCCGGCGACAAGCGTCAGATTGAACGCGGTGTCGTTGATGCTGAAAACCCGGCCTCGGTACTCGTCCGCGCACTCGTGCTGCAACGAGGTGTCGGTCACGATCTTGATGCCCTGCGCGGCCAGGTTCGTGATGAACACGGCACCGAGCAGCAGCACCGGGTCGAACGGCAGCCCGAAGCCCAGGATCCCCACCCCGGTGCCGGCCAGCACGATCGCCACCCAGCGCCAGCCGCCGATCCGGCGCGCGACCGGGGGCGTGACGAACGAGGCGAGCAGCATGCCGAGGCCGCCCGCGAGGAACGCGTTGGCGATGGTGCCGAACGAGCCGGTGACGTCGTTGCCGTGGTTGAAGCCGGTGCGGAACAGCAGCAGGCAGGCGAGCAGGACCACGCCGTACAGCAGCCGGAACGTTCCCTGCGCGAGCATCAGGTAGGCGGCACCGCGCTTGGCGGCCAGGTGGCGGACCCCGGCGACCGTGCCGCGGCTGGTCTCCACGAGCGCGGCGAGGATCGAGCCGCCCCGCCGGTCGGTGGCGTCCGGCCCCAGCTCGTCCGGGCTGAACGATGCCTGCCCGACGAGCGCCGAGGCGAGATAGAAGGCCGCGGCGAGGGCGGCGACGAGCGCGTACCCGTGGAACGACGTGGCCAGCACGGTCTTGATGAGCGTCGCGCCCGCCCCGATGCCCAGCGAGTAGCTCAGCGAGCCCAGCGTGCCGGCGACGGAGTTGGCGGTCACCAGCGTCGCGTCCGCCACCACGTGCGGGGTCGCCGCGGACAGCCCGGCCAGGAAGAACCGGTTGAGGCCGATGACCACGAGGGCGAGCAGGAACGGGATCGGCGACTTCTCACCGCCCCAGATGTACAGCGCGATCGGCAGCACCAGCAGCGCCCGCGCGATGTTGGCGACGCTGACGATCGAGCGGCGCCGCCAGCGGTCCAGGAACACGCCGACATACGGGCCGACCAGCGAGTACGGCAGCAGCAGGATCGCGAACCCGGCCGCGATGGCCATGCCGCCCGCTCGCTGCTGCGGGTTGAACAGCACGCTGCCGGCCAGCGCACCCTGGAACAGCCCATCGCCGATCTGCGCGATCACCCGCACCGAGACCAGCCGCCGGAAGCTTCGCTGGCGGAGCACGGCGCGGATGTAGTGCTTCTGCTGGCGGGGGGCGATGGTGCTGGCGGACACCGCCAAAGCCTACGGCGAACCTTGCCCGCACGACCCCGCACGAACACAGAAGGGCCCTCACCATTCGGTGAGGGCCCCACTCCGAAAGGTCACGGCTACGACTTGGGCGCCTCGACGGCGGGCCGGCCGTTGACCGGCTCGACGACGTCGTCCCCCGCGATGCTGCCGAGCTTGCTCAGCAGCTTCTGCAGGTCGATGCCGGTGAGGTCGGTACCGAGCTGGAGGCCCTGGGCGACGTTGTTCGCCACCGACCGGGTAAGCGACGAGGCCCCGTCGGTCGAGATCACCGTCATCTTGTCGATGTTGCCCATCGGGTCGCTGGCCGCCTTGACGACGTCGGGCATGACGCGGACCAGCAGGTCGAGGATCGCCGCCTCGCCGTACGTGGCGAACGCGTCGGCCTTGAGCTTCATCGCCTCGGCCTCGGCCTGGCCGCGGGCCAGGATCGCCGACGCCTCGGCCGCACCTTCGCGCTCCAGCGCCTCGGCGATGGCGACACGGCGACGCTGCTCCGCCTCACCTTCCTTGGCACCCTCGATGGCGTTGGCCTCGGCGAGCGCGGCGCGGCGGGACCGCTCGCCCTCACCGGTGAGGCGGGCCTGCTCGGCGGCGCCCTGCGCGGCCGCGATGACCGCCTGCCGCTGCGCCTCGGCCTTGAGGATCGCGGCGTTCTTGGCCGCCTCGGCCTCCTGCTCGACCTTGTACCGCTCCGCGTCCGCCGGCTTGCGCACCTCGGTGTCGAGCTGGCGCTGCTTGAGCTCGGCGTTGCGCTCGGCCACCTTCTGCTGCTCGGCCAGGATGACCTGCTCGCGCTCGGCCTGGGCCAGCGGGCCGGCCGCGGCCGACTTCGCCTTGGCCGCGTCGATCTCGGCCTGGATGCCGGCCTGCTTGAGCGAGAGGTTCCGGTTCGCCTCGGCGATCGCCTCCTCCGAGCGCAGGCGCTCGGACTCGGCGGCCTGCCGGGCCTGCGCCTCGGCGATCGCCGCGTCGCGCAGCACGCGGGCGGCCTCGGGCCGGCCCAGGTCGGCGAGGTAGGAGCCCTCGGCGAAGATGTCCTGCAGCTGGAAGGTGTCCAGCACCAGGCCCTGATTGGTCAGCGAGTGCTCGGCCTCCTCGGCGACCGCGCTGGCGAACGCGGTGCGGTCCCGGATGATCTCCTCGATGGTGAGCCGGCCGACGATCGAGCGCAGCGCGCCGGCCAGGACCTCGCTGGTGAACAGGTCGATGCCCTGCTGCTGGTTGAGGAAGCGCTGGGCGGCGGCGCGGATGGCGTCCTCGGTGCCGCCGACCTTGACGATCGCCACGCCCTGGAGGTTGGCGCGGATGCCCTGCTTGCTCACCGCGCCGGTGATCTCGACGTGGATACGGCGGCTGGACAGGTCGAGCACCTGGAGGCGCTGCACGATCGGCACCACGAAGACCGAGGCGCCCATGACGACCTTCTGGCCGGACAGGTCGGTCGAGCGGCTGCCGTCGACGCCCTGCACCGACTTGCCCTTGCGGCCGGTGATGATGAACGCCTCGTTGGGGCCGGCCACCTTGATGCGCGAAACGATGAAGAACACGATCAGCAAGATCAACAGCAGGCCGCCGCCGATGGCGACGAGCAGGACAGTGTCCATCCGCTCCTTCTTCCGGGGAATATCTAGAGGGGGGTTTCTTCCACGATCACGCTGGTGGGGCTCGTCGCCTCCACCACGAAGACCCGGGCGCCGAGCGCGATGGGCCGGTCGGCGCGGGCGCTGACCTTGAGGGGCTGGCCGGCCAGGGAGATGCGGACCTCGCCGAAGCCGCTGCCGGTGATGGGCGTGACGACAACGCCCGTCGTGCCGATCATGTCGCGCTGGGTCGGGGTGGCATCGGTGCGCATGTTGAGCGCGAGCCGGGCCAGGCGGGTGGCGAGCCAGGCAGTCGGTACCGCGGCGACGACGCCACCGGCGACGGGCAGCAGCAGCCCGTCGGCGCCGGTGATCGCCCCGATGGCGGCGCCGGCGAAGCCGAAGGCGCCGATGAACCCGGCGACGGCGGGCACCGAGAACGGGCCGGCTGCGTCGGGATGGCCGAAGTGGAAGAGGTCGCCGATGAGCACGGACAGGGCGAGGATCACCACACCCACGCCGCCGATCACCAGGAACGTCGTCTCCACCGTCCCCCTCCCTCCAGGACACCTGGAGGGTAACCCCACCGCGCCAGCGGAAGCGTCCGGCGAAAGGAGCACAATCGACGACGTGCGGTGGGTTGAGGTGCAGGCGCCGATCGATGCGCTGGGCGTGGCGGTGGACGAGTCGGGAATCTGCCGCGTGCGCTTCGGCGGGCTGCCGGCGAATGCGACGGCCGCGGAGCCCGACGAGGTGCTCGAGCGCGCGAGCGACGAACTCAAGCGCTATTTCGCCGGGGAGGAAGTCGCATTCGCGGTGCCCCTGTCGGTGCGCGGGGGCTCGGACTTCGAGCGCGCCGTCTGGCGGCAGCTCTACGCCATTCCGTACGGCGAGATGCGCACATACGGCCAGATCGCGGCCGCGGTCGGCGATCCGGACGCGGCCCGCGCCGTCGGCACCGCCTGCAACCGGAATCCGATTCCGGTCATCATTCCCTGCCATCGCGTCGTGGGCGCCGACGGCAAGATGGTCGGCTTCGGCGGCGGCGTGTGGCGCAAGAAGATCCTGCTCGAGCTCGAGGCGCGGGTGCGCATCGAACGCGAATTCGGACTGTAGACGACGAAAAAGGCCGGCCCGTGCGGGCCGGCCGTCTCCGTGGCGGGTCAGCGCTCGACTTCGCCCTTGATGAACTTCTCGACCGACTCGTGCGCGTCGTGGTCGTTGTACTGCACCGGCGGCGACTTCATGAAGTAGCTCGACGCCGACAGGATCGGGCCGCCGATACCGCGGTCCTTGGCGATCTTCGCGGCCCGCAGCGCGTCGATGATGACGCCGGCCGAGTTCGGCGAGTCCCACACCTCGAGCTTGAGCTCGGCGTTGAGCGGGGTGTCGCCGAAGGACTTGCCCTCGAGGCGGATGTACGCCCACTTGCGGTCGTCCAGCCACGGCACGTGGTCGGACGGGCCGATGTGCACGTCGGACTTCACCATCTCGTGCGGGATCTGGGACGTAACCGACTGGGTCTTCGAGATCTTCTTCGAGACCAGGCGGGTGCGCTCCAGCATGTTCATGAAGTCCATGTTGCCGCCGAAGTTGAGCTGGTAGGTGCGCAGCAGCTCGACCCCGCGGTCCTCGAACAGCTTGGCCAGCGCGCGGTGCACGATCGTGGCACCGACCTGGCTCTTGATGTCGTCGCCGACGATCGGCAGCCCGGCGTCCTCGAACTTCTTCGCCCAGACCGGGTCGGAGGCGATGAAGACCGGCAGGGCGTTGACGAAGGCGCAGCCCGCGTCGATCGCGGCCTGGGCGTAGAACTTGTCCGCGTCGTCGGAGCCGACCGGCAGGTACGAGACGACCACGTCGACCCGCGCCTCGCGCAGGGCGGCGGCCACGTCGACCGGCTGCTCGTCGGACTCCTCGATGATCTCGCGGTAGTACTGCCCCATACCGTCGAGCGTCGGGCCGCGCTGCACGGTCACGCCGGTCGGCGGTACGTCGCAGAACTGGATGGTGTTGTTCTCGCTCGCACCGATGGCGGCGGCCAGGTCCTGGCCGACCTTCTTCGCGTCGACGTCGAACGCCGCCACGAACTCCACGTCGCCGACGTGGTAGTCGCCGAACTTGACGTGCATAAGACCCGGTACTCGGTCATTCGGGTCGGCGTTGCGGTAGTACTCCACGCCCTGGATCAGGGACGAAGCACAGTTGCCGACACCGACGATGGCAACGCGGACGGAGCCCATCGCGGATGCCTCCTTCTTGTTGTTCACGATGACCGCTCCGGATCTTCTGCCGAAGGCGGCTGAGGGGTGGTGCCATTGCGCTCGTTCGCAATGAGCTCTTCTAGCCAGCGGACCTCGCGCTCGCACGCGTCCAAGCCGTGCCGCTGGAGCTCGAGCGTGTATGCGTCGAGCCGCTCGGCGGCCCGGCCGAGCACGTCGCGCATGCCTTCGCGGCGCTCCTCCACACGTCGGCGGCGGCCCTCGAGGATCCGCAGCCGGGTAGCAGGGTCGGTGCGCGCGAAGAACGCGAAGTGCACCCCGAAACCGGCCTCACTGTCATAGGTCTCGGGGCCGGCGGCGCTGAGCAGCTCCTGGAAGCGCTCCTTGCCCTCCGCGGTGATCGTGTAGACCACGCGGCCCCGCTTGCCGGTCAGCAGGGGTACGTCTTCAGGGTTGGCCGGGGCGTCGGCCGGAGGAGCACCCTCGGTGATCCAGCCGCCCGCCTGCAACCGGCGCAGCGTCGGGTACAGCGAGCCGTAGCTGATCGCGAACCGGAAGGCGCCCAGCTTGGTCGTCAGCTGCTTGCGCAGCTCGTACCCGTGCATCGGAGATTCGTGCAGAAGGCCCAGGATCGCCAATTCGAGCACTCCCGGCCTCCTTCCCGTAACCCGCCCGATGTATCGGGCCGATACATCGAACGGTAGATCGGGATTCGGGCGGGCGCAACAAATCCGACCAAGTGCGCTGGGACACACCGCTGGTCGTCGATCGGACGGTTACCGATGGTGACGGGAGTCGCAGTGCGGCGCGGGACCGCGTACCCTCGGGCCCATGCGTACCCAGCGTCAGGTTGTCGACTTCTCTCTGAGAAGACGCGCCCTGCTGCGTGAGGTGCAATCCGGGCGCGTCGGCACCTACGAGGTGTGCGACGCGTCGCCTTACCTGAAGAGTGCAGCGAAATTTCACGGCGAGCCGACCGACGAGCTGTGCCCGGTCTGCCGTCATGAGAACCTCACCCTCGTGCACTACATCTACGGGGATGAGTTGCGGCAGTCCTCCGGGCAGGCGCGCCGGCTCGCCGAGCTGCCGATCCTCGCGATGACGCTGAGTGAGTTCCACGTGTACGTGGTGGAGGTATGCCGCGCCTGCGGCTGGAACCACCTCGTCGAGCAGTACCTCCTGGGCCGGGACGGCCTCGCGGCCGACGGCGGCGAATCGCCCTCGCGGATGCGCGAAGGGGCGGTCGAGTGAACCTGTTGCACGTGGCGAAGCGTTGTCACGGGTGTGGGGTTGCGCCGCTCCGGTCGCACCAGCGAGTGGTGCACCTCACAGTCATGACGGCGGCGGAGCATGCGTCGACGATGCAACCGGCAAGGTGGGACGAATGAACTACGGTGACCCGAGCAACCCCCAATCGGGCCGCGCGCAGGTTCCTGGAAACCAGCCGGAACCACCCTCCCCCAACCCATCCGCCCCGCCACCCGGCCGGGCGCAGGTCGGGCGCGCGAGCGTCGGTGGCAGCCCCACCGGCTCGGCCCGTGTCGGCGGCTCCGCCGGCGTCGGCTCGGCCCGGGTCTCGCCCCCGACGGGTTCGGCGAGCGTCGGCTCCGCGCGGGTCGGTGGCTCCGCGAGCGTCGGCTCGGCCCGGGTCTCGCCGCCCGAGGGCCCGACCGGACGCGCCTCGGTGACGGGCGCGGCGTCCGTGCCGGGCGCCGCGGGCCGTGCCACCGTCGGGCGCGCCGTCGTCGGCTCGGCCTCGGTCGGCGCCCCGTTCGGCGGCGACGTCATGGACGGCCCCGGCGGTCCGGGCGGCCCGGGCGACCTTCCCCCGGGCAAGGGCGGCGCCGGCGGCAAGGACGGCCGCAGCACCACCGCCAAGGCCAAGAAGCGCCGCCGCCGCAACATCCTCATCGCCTCGATCGCCGCGTTCATCATGATCGCGGGCATCGGCATGGTCGCCGGCACGTACTACTTCGACCAGGTCGCGCTGCCCGACGACATCTCCCTGGACCAGTCGACGACGATCTACTACTCCGACGGCCAGACCCCGATGGGCCGCATCGGCGAGAACCGCACCGTGCTGGCGTTCAAGGACATCCCGGTCGACATGCAGCACGCGGTGGTCGCGGCCGAGGACAACAGCTTCTACACGAACGACGGCGTGGACTACAAGGGCGTCGTGCGGGCGGCGTGGAACAACGTCAGCGGCGGCGACCGGCAGGGCGCCTCGACGATCAGCCAGCAGTACGCGCGGCGCTGGGCCGACCTCGAGGGCGTCACCTACGCCCGTAAGGTCCGCGAGGCGGTCATCGCGCTGAAGCTCAACCAGCAGTACTCCAAGGACGAGATCATGACGATGTACCTCAACGTCGTCTACTTCGGCCGCGGCGCCTACGGCGTGGAGGCGGCCGCCCAGGCCTACTTCGCCAAGCCCGCCAAGGACCTGCAGACGAACGAGGCCATGCTGCTGGCCGGCCTGATCAAGAACCCCGAGGGCAGCGGCAAGGGTTCGCCCTTCGACCCGAATATCGACAAGGCCCAGGCGCAGGACCGGTTCAACTACATCAAGGGCCAGATGGTCAAGCTCAACTTCGTCAAGGCGGAAGAAGCCGACGCGAAGATGAAGTTCCCGGAGAACGTCATCACGCCGTCCGACTCCCGCAAGCGCTCGGTGGCGGCGCAGAACCTCGACAAGCCCGAGGGCCTGATCATCCACCACGTGCTCGGCGAGGTCTCGCAGCTCAAGGACCCGCGCACCGGGCAGCTGCTCTACGAGGACACCGACGCGGACGGCAAGAAGAACTTCGACAAGATCCGCAACGGCGGCATGAAGATCGTGACCACGATCGACAAGGACATCCAGCCGATCGCGGTGCGCGAAGCCAGCCGCAACAAAGACTCGAACATGAACAAGCAGCCCGACAACCTGCAGGCCGCGCTCGTCGCGGTCGAGCCGGGGACCGGGGCGGTGAAGGCCTACTACGGCGGCGACAGCGGCAACGGCAACGACTACGCCGGCTACTACAACGACCCGGTGCTCGGCACGGGCGAGGACAGCTGCTGCGGCGGGCACCCGCCGGGCTCGACGTTCAAGGTGTACACGCTCGCGACCGGGCTCATGGCCGGGTACCGCATCGACTCGATGTGGGACGGCAACTCCCCCGGCGACTTCCCGGAGAGCGGCCGAGGGATCAAGGGCGGCAACCCGGTCAAGAACGCCGGTGAGAACCCGGTCTCGCACCCGAAGTGCGCGTCGGGCTCCAGCAGCTGGTGCACCCTCGAAGAGGTCACCGTCATGTCGCTCAACGTACCGTTCTTCGCGCTCGCCGAGAAGGTCGGCCCGGACAAGGTCATCGACACCGCCCGCGCGGCCGGCATCACGGACATGTGGGCGACCCAGAACGGCAAGTCGGTCAAGATCGACCTGACCAACAAGACCGGCAAGGACGTCTTCAAGAACACCTTCAACACCGAGGTGGCGTTCGGGCAGTACCCGATCACGGTCCTCGAGCACGCCGGCGGCATCGCAACCATCGCCGCCCGCGGCTACGCGGCCAAGACGCACTTCCTCAAGGAGGTGTGGACCGACGGGAAGAAGACCTACAACGAGGTCATCAACCCGAAGCGGATCCCGGGCTTCACCGACGGCATGTCCGACGACATGAACACCGTGCTGCAGGGCGTGCCGAAGCACTACAACCTCAAGATGAAGGACGGCCGCCAGATCGCCGGCAAGACCGGCACCTGGCAGTACGGCCAGAACCAGAGCGGCAACGCGCACGCCTGGATGGTCGGCTACGCCGCCTACGATCCGGTGAAGAAGTCCCCCGACCTCGCGGTCGCGGTCTGGGTCGGCAACAAGAAGGAAGAGCAGCCGATCAAGGACTCGAAGGGCGCGTCGATCATCGGTGGTTCGCTGCCGGGCCCGATCTGGCGCGACTTCCTCAACGACGCGCTGACCCAGATCAAGGCACCCAAGGTCAACTTCCGTCCGCCGGCGAACACCGGCCGCCTGGACGTCGGCACGGGCATCTCGCCGCAGCCGAGCGCGCCGGTGATCGACCCGAACAACCCGGGCGGCAACGGCCAGGTGCCGGACCCGAACAACCCGGGTAACGGCCAGAGCCAGGGCCCCGGCGGCAACGGCGGCGGCACCGTGCCGACCACCGAGGCGACGCGAAGGCGCTGACATCTGCAGGGTCTGATGTGTGCGGCCACGGCACCGGCGGTATGTTCGCCGGGACCGTGGCCGCATTCTTTTGTGGGGGTATGCGTTGGACTCGGGCACGCGCAGGGTCGTTCGGTGGGTGCTGCTCGGGCTCTTCGCGGCGCTGGTCGTCTACGGCCACATCTGGTACCGCAACCGCCACGACTGGTTCGACCTCGGCATCTACCGCCAGGCCGTGAACTGGTGGCTCGACGGCCACCCGCTCTACGACTACGTCAAGCCCGACGACACCCAGGGGCAGCTCGGCTTCACCTATCCCCCGTTCGGCGCGCTCGTCCTGGTGCCGTTCGCGGTGCTGCCCTGGACCGGGGCCGTGGTGCTCTACAGCGTCATCACGATCGCGGCGACCCTGGTCACCACCTACTGGCTGGTCGCCCCCGAGGCCCGGCGCAAGGGCTGGGAGTTGGTGTTCGCGCTCGTCCTCGCGCTCGTCGTGATCAGCGCGCTCGAGCCGATCCGTGAGAATTACACGTTCGGCCAGATCAACATGGTGCTCGTCGTGCTGGTCCTGGCCGACCTGCTCGTGCTCGTGCCGCGCAACAGCCGCTGGGCCGGGGTGCTCATCGGGCTCGCCGCCGCGATCAAGCTGACGCCGGCCATCTTCATCGTGTACCTGCTGATCAGCCGCCGGTACCGGGCCGGGCTCACGGCGATCGCGAGCGCCGCGGCCGCGAGCCTGCTGGCGTTCGCCGTCATGCCCAGGGGCTCGATCGACTTCTGGACGGACGCGTTGTGGCAGGGCGAAGGGATCGGCAACGCGGCGTACACCTTCAACCAGTCCTTCTACGGGATGCTCGCCCGGCTCTCCGCGCCCCACGACGCCAACCGCCTGGTCTGGGCGGTCCTGGTGCTGGCGGCGCTCGGGTTCGGGCTGTGGCGGGCGCGCAAGGCGGCGCTGGCCGGCGACGAGGTGGTCGGCCTGACCATCACCGGCATCGTGGGCTGCCTGGTCAGCCCGATCACCTGGGTGCACCACATCTACTGGTTCGTGCCCGCGCTGATCGTGCTCGCCGCGGCCGGCCGGCGGGCCTGGCTCGCCGTGGTCATCGCGGTCACCGTCGGCCTCGGCCTGGTCTCGTGGTTCGAGCAGGGGCTGCCCCTGGACCCCTGGAGCCACGGCATCCAGGGATTCATCATCAAGAATTGGTACCTGCTGCTGATGGTCGCCCTCCTCTTTGCCCTGCCGATCCGGAAGGATGCCCGCGTCGAGCCGGGCCTTGCATCGACTTCCGAGCCGGCGACGGTACGGTGACACGATGCCGATGAGTACGGGCCAGCCAACCGCGCGCCCCGAGCATCCAGTCGACGAGCCCGCCAACTCCGACCGCTTCATCGGTGGCCTGTCCGAGTCGATCGGCGGCCCCATCGGCAACCACGCCGTGCGGTCTCGTAGCGGCGGCCGTTTTTGGACGCCCGCACGCGTGGTCCTGCTGCTGATCTGCGCCATGCTGAGCTTCCACTGGATGCAGAAGTCCCCCTGCCGCGACGCCGCGTGGGTGGACATGAAGCAGTACAAGTACTTCTGCTACACCGACGTCCTCGCGCTGTACTACGCCGAGGGCCTCAACGAGGGCCAGGTCCCCTACGCCGACCACCAGGTCGAGTACCCGGTGCTGACCGGCGCCTTCATGGGCGTCCTCGGCCTGCCGGTGCACGACCTGCACCAGCGCGGCATCGTGCAGAACGACGGCCAGACGTTCTACGACGTCAACGCGGTCGTGCTCGGCGCCTTCGGCATCGCGGCGGTCGTCGCGACCCTGGCGGTGCGCCGACGTCGACCCTGGGATGCGGCCCTGTTGGCCGCCGCCCCCGCGCTCTTCGTGTCCGCGACCGTCAACTGGGACCTGTTCACGGTCGGGCTGACCGCTGTCGCAATGGCCTACTGGGCCAAACGAAAACCGGTCCTCGCCGGGGTGTTCCTCGGCCTGGCGACCGCGGCGAAGCTCTATCCGGTGCTGATACTCGGCGCCCTACTGGTGCTGAGCATACGAACAGGCAAGTGGAGAGACTTCTTCATAGCCGTGGGCACCGGCGTGGCCACCTGGCTGGTGGTCAACCTGCCGGTGGCGATCTTCTTCTACGACGCCTGGTCCAAGTTCTGGCAGTTCAACCAGCTACGCGGGATCGACTGGGGCACGCTGTGGTACATCGGCGCGCACTTCCCGCGAGGCAACGGGCAGTACGGCTTCCCGTTCTTCCAGAACCTCGACCTGGACCCCGAGCACGCGACGCTCAACATCCTCTATCTCGGCCTGTTCCTGATCTGCTGCGCGGGCATCCTCATCCTCGGGCTCACGTCGGCCAAGGAGCCGCGCCTGGCCCAGCTGGCGTTCCTGATCGTGGCTGCGTTCCTGATCACGGGGAAGGTGTGGTCGCAGCAGTACGTGCTGTGGCTGGTCCCGCTCGCGGTGCTCGCCCGGCCTCGATGGGGCGCGTTCCTGGCCTGGCAGGCGGCGGAGGTCATCTACTTCGTCTCCTTCTACGGGGAGCTCATGGGGGCGTCCGGGCGCCAGGTGTTCCCTGAGGGCGTCTTCGTGCTGGCTTCGATCCTGCGCCTCGTGACGCTCGCGATCCTTTGCGGCTACGTCATCCACGACATCCGGAAGCCGGAGGAGGACGTGGTGCGCCAGACGTACGAGGGCGAGGACCCCGATGGCGGCAGCTACAACGAGGATCCGCTGGAGGAACACGCCCTGCTGGAGCCGCCACCGCCACCATCGCCGGCGCTGGCGAGGGGTTAGCGGCCCCACTGTCCGTTTCACGTGAATCCATGATCGGCCCGGTTCGATGCCTTTACCGGCTCGAGCCGGGCCGCTTCTTTTCGATAAGTCGGGCGCTCTGCATCGCGACTTATCGAATATTTCATGAGGTTGCGTGATCGAGCGACTTGATCGACTCGGGCTCGAGGTCTCGTTCAACCGGGTGCAGGCGGGCCACCACCAGCAGGGCCAGCAGGACGACCGCGCCGGCGACCGCGAAGACGACCTCGATGCCGGTCACGAAGCCGTCGAGGGCGCCCGGTTGTGCGGCGATGGCGGCCGTTGACATCTGCGTGCCGGTCCGGCCTTCGTACACCCGGCTGAGCACGGAGCCGAGGGCCGCGGCGCCGACCGCGGTCCCCAGGGACTGGAAGAACCGGATGCCCGTCGTGGCCACGCCGAGCTGGTGGGTGGGCGCGGCGTCCTGGACGACCGTGATCAGGCGCCCGATGAGCTGGCCGAAGCCGACGCCGAGCAGCACGAGCGCGCCGCGGATCGCCCATAGCGACGTGCCGAGGTGCACGAAGAGCACGATCGCGCCCAGGGCGGCGGCCGCGGAGCCCGTGCCGAGGAACAGGGCGGTGCGGACCGTGAGCCGGAGTCGGGCCGCCGCCATGCCGGAGGCGGTCAGGCCCAGGGCCATGAACGCGAGGTACAGGCCGGAGTCGGAGGCGCTGACACCGCGGGCGACCTGGAGGTACAGCATCAGGTGCACCATCGCCCCGATCATCGCCGCGCCGATGAGCAGCTGGATCGCGTAGCTGCCGCGGATCGTGCGGTCGCGCAGGAGCGATGGCGGGAGCACGGGGTGGGCCGCGACCGACTCCCGCCATCCGAAGAGCGCCAGGCTCACGAGGGTGCCCGCGATGAGCGCGAGGATGGTCGGGGACGTCCAGGGGTACCGCTGACCGCCCCACTCGCAGATCAGCAGCAGGCCGGCCGCGAACGCGCCCGCCAGCGTGGCGCCGGGCAGGTCGAGGTCCGTGCGGCGGGTGACGCGGGGGATGCGGATCGCGAACAGGCCGCCGGCGATGACGATCAGGCCGAGCGGGACGTTGATGTAGAAGATGCCGCGCCAGTTGCCGTGGTCGGCGAAGAGGCCGCCGATGAACGGTCCGATCGCCATGCCCACCCCGGCGAACAGGCCGCCGATGCCGGCGCTCTTGCCGCGGTCGGTGCCGGGCTCGGCCAGGTTGGCGAGCACCACCATGGTGACGCTCATCAGGCCGCCGGCGCCGATGCCCTGGACCGCGCGGAACGCGATGAGCTGGCCCATGCTCTGGGCCGCGCCGCAGAGGACCGAGCCGAGCAGGAAGACGCCGATCGCCGAGAGCCAGACGGGCTTGGCGCCGAAGGCGTCGGTGAGGCGGCCGTACAGCGGGAGGACGACGGTGGACGCCAGTGCGAAGGCCGCGACCAGCCAGGCGACGTGCTCGACGCCGTGCACCGGGTCGAGGTCGCGCACGATCGGCACGATCGCCGACGAAACGATGTTCTGGTCGAGGATCGCCAGCACGATCGTGAACATGCAGAGCAGGACGCCGACTAGCCGTTGGTACTTCGTCATGCTCAATAGACTAAGCACAACTTTAGACTCGGTACAAGTTTAATCCTGGTACAGTATTGGCATGGCTCTGAATCCCCGGGACGCCGACGGGCGGCGTGAGTTGCTGCGTGAGGTGCTCGCCGACCCGGCGCGGGCGGCCGCGATCGCGCCGATGCGGGAGACGCTGCGGGAGCGCAAGAAGGCGCAGACGCGGTCGGCGCTGTGGAACGCGGCGATCGAGCTGTTCGTCGAGCACGGGTTCGACAACGTGTCGGTGGCCCAGATCGCGGCGGCGGCCGACGTCTCGAAGATGACCTTCTTCAACTACTACCCGAGCAAGGAAGACCTGGTCGTGGGGCCGATGTCGGAGCACATCAGCGAGCCGGCCCTGATCGTGCGCACGCGGGCGCCGGGCGCCTCGCCGGTGGACGCGCTGCACCGGCACTTCCTGGAGGGCCTGGCGCGGCGTGACCCGAACACCGGCCTGTGCGACAAGCCAAACGTCCTGGCCGTACTGCAGCTGATCTTCTCGACGCCGAGCCTGACCCAGCGCGCGCTGGCGATGCTCGCCGAGTCGGCGAACGAACTGGCCGCCGAGCTGGGCCCGGACTTCCGCCACCGCGCCGCGGCGTCGATGATCGCGGGCGTGCGCAACGCCCTGGTCATGGAGAACACGAACCGCTTGCTGGCGGGGGAGAGCGCCGACGCCGTGTACCCGTCTGCGGTCGCCAACGCGGATGAGGCCTTCGCCCTGCTGCGCTCCGGCCTCTGAGGATCGATCCCGGCCCTGACCCTTCCCCTTCTCAGGGGCGCCGCCATCGGGCTGCCGGATCCGCATTCGGCCCGGGCGACCATCTCTCGCGCCCCGCCGCCATAGCGACCATCCGCAGACGCCTCGAGTCTCATCAGCACTGGGTCGCGTCCACCGGCGAAGGATCAGCCGCGATGCCGCGGCCGCATGCGGCCACGGCGGCCGGCCCGCGCCGGGCGGTGGTGCGGTCCCGGCCCGCGCCGGGCGGTGGTGCGGTCCCGGCCCGCGCCGGGCGGTGGTGCGGTCCCGGCCCGCGCCGGGACCTCGGTCAGCCGTCGATCTTGTACAGGATGACGTTGCCCTGCTCGGTGCGCGTTATGCCCAGGCCGTCGATGGGGGCGTCGATGGCCTTCGCGTACTCGGTGCCCTGGGCCCGGTCTCGCAGGACCACGATGGTGCGGATCTTCAGTTCGCGGAGCTGGTCGACCGTGGCCTGGTCCGGGAACTGCTGCATGTTGAGGCGCAGGATCTGCTGGTCGTCGGGGGTGAAGCCGGAGCCGCCGTTGACCATCTTCGGCAGGCCGTCGGTGCTCCAGAGCATGGTGTTCATGTCCTGCAGCTCGCCGGTCGGCAGCACCATCAGGGGCGCCTCGAGCGTGCTCATCGCGACCGGCGACGGCGGCACCTCGGGGTTGGGCTGCCACTTGTGTACGCCCTCAGCCAGCACGAGCACGAGCGGTATCAGCGTGATCAGGCGCCAGGCGCCCGCCCGGTTACCGATGTCGGACTGGGTCTGGTCGGCGAAGAGCTCGACCGCGCGGTCCGCGAACGCGCTCACCGCCCCCGCGGCGAGCAGCGCCAGGAACAGCGTCACCCAGACCATCAGCCGGCCCGACGTGCGGATGCCCTCGAAGCCGGGCAGCACGCGGTAGAGCGCCATGTAGCCGAAGTCGCCGTGCCCCGGGCCGTTGCTGCCCATCGCCAGCATGGCCGTGATCACCACGCCGACGCCGAGCAGGATGCGGTGCTGGAGCTTCCACACCGACACGAACAGGCCGGCGAACGCGAGCCCGTAGAGGAAGAAGCCCGGCAGCAGCGCCATCTCCGGCGCCCAGCCCAGCGTCGAGCGCGCGTTGGCGTAGGCGTCGCCCCACAGCCACGACTCCGGCGGCGAGATGAAGAAGCCCTTCAGCGGCGGCGAGAACAGGCTGATGATCTCCGCGCTGCGCTTGGCCTCCTTGTGCTGCTTCAGTACCTGCAGGTAGGGGTAGGCCATCATCGCGCTCACGCCGGCGAAGAGGAGCCCGCCGCCGAGGTTGGCCAGCAGCAGCTTCCAGCCGAACGGCCGGCGCTCCTTCCAGCGGAACGCCTGCCGGTAGCCCCACGTGATCGCGGCGGCCAGCACGACGAACAGCAGCGCATAGGCGAACGGGATGCCGATGCCGAAGCCGAGGCTGATCTGCCACGCGGCGACGGCCCAGCCGCCTACGACCCAGCCCCAGCGGCGCTTCTCCGGCTCGTACCCGTTGCGCAGCGAGAACCCGTGCCCGCGCGCCAGCATCGCCAGCGACAGCGCGATCCCGCCGATCGACAGCACGTGCAGGTGGCCGGCCTGGCCGAGCCGCCACGGCGCATAGGCGAACGCCGCGCCGGCGACCGCGGCCCCCGTCCGACCGGCCCCGAGCTGGCGGACGAGCGCGTAGGCCCCGAAGAACGCGAAGGCAAAGATGAAGATGAAGACGAAGTTGTACCGCACGATGGCGGCCTCGGGCCCCGTGCCGATCATGCCCGCCGGGGCGTAGCCGAGCAGGGTGTCGGAGAACGCGTAGCTGTACTGGTCCGGGTAGAACGCGTTGGCGTGCCACAGTTGCAGCGGGTCGGTCGTGAGGATGTGCCCGGCCCACGCCATCTGCCAGGCCTGCAGCGTCGGGTCCCAGATGTCCTGCGGGATCGTCGTGGCCGGGTGCCTGATCGCGGGCCAGGTCATGGCGATGGCGAGCAGGACCGACCCGATCGCGGCGAGCGTCCACTCGTGCGCGAAGAACCGCACGAGGGCCGAGCCGCTCGTCCGGGAGATCCGGCCCACGCGCCCGGGGACGAACTCGGGCTCGGGCGCGAACGCGGTGAACGGGTCGGAGGGCTCGTCGCTCTTCGCCTTCTCGCCGTCCTCGTCCGCCGTGGTGTCGGACTTCTCGACGGGTTCGGCGCTCGCGCTCGCGTCCACGGCGTCGAGCTCCTCCACCGGCGGGGTCCCGGTCGCGGACTCGTCGCCGTCGCCGGCCGAATTCGCCCTATCGGACGAATCGGATATATCCGTTCCGTCCGTGTCGGCGGTATCCGAAGTCGACGCGGTCTCGGCACCGGCGTCCGAAACTTTCCCGTCGGCGCCCTCGGACGCGCCCGAGTCGGTGGTGCCGGGTGGGTGGTGGCCGTCCGGCTCGCTCGGGTCTTGCTCCTCGGACACCGTCGGCTCCGACGAAACGTTGCTCACGCCAGCCGCTCCCGCAGGTAGTTGATGTCGGCGCCCTGGCCCTCGGCGCCACCCGGAGTTTCGACGAGAGCGGGGGCGCCGGCCGCGCGGATGACCGCGACGATCAGCTCCGGATCGATCTCGCCGGAGGTCATGTTGTCGTGCCGGTCTCGGCCGGAGTCGAAGCCGTCGCGCGAGTTGTTGGCGTGGATCAGGTCGATGCGGCCGGTGATCGCCTTGACCCGGTCGACGATGTCGAGCAGGTCCTCGCCGCCCGCGTGGGCGTGGCACGTGTCGAGGCAGAAGCCGACCTCGTAGTCGCCGATCGCGTCCCACAGCCGGGCGAGGTTGTCGAACCGGCGCGCGCAGGCGTTGTCGCCGCCGGCCGTGTTCTCGATCAGCACCGGCGTGGCGAACCCGCCCTGCTCCGCGGCGTAGGCGAAGGTCTTGCGCCAGTTGTCGAAGCCCGCGTCGAGCCCGTCGGCCTTCTCCACGTGACCGCCGTGGACGATGAGGCCCTTGGCGCCCACCTGGGCCGCGCCCGCCGCATGGCTGAACAGCAGCTTGCGGCTCGGAATCCGGATCCGGTTGTTGGACGAGGCCACATTGATCCGGTATGGCGCGTGGACATAGACGTCGATCTCGGCGGTGCGGATCGCCTCGGCGTCGGCGCGGTCCTTGGGATCCGTCCAGGCCTGCGGGTCGGTCAGGAAGAACTGGATGAGGTCGGCACCGCGGGCGGCGGCCTCGGCCAGCGGCTCAGCGGGGTCGACGTGAGCACCGATTCGCATGCCGCAGAGCCTACGACGTGGGTGTGACACTTCGCGCGACCCGGTTCGGCCGAGGGGGCCGAAGCGTCCGGTATGCCGGTCTTCCGTCACCGTGGCGCCGATCGCGGATCCCGTGGCCGCGAGCGGCCCGGCGAGCAACGGGCCGGTCGGCCTGCTCGCATTGGTCGCGACAGTGTGCGTGGTGGATGTGGGAATCGCCGCAATTCGGGCTATTATTGCGTAGCGGGCATCACGTGCTAGCTTCGCATAAGGTACTATTTCCATAGCTCCGCGGGGCGCCGTCATCCAACGCACCGGTGTGGTCGTTCCTCCCCAGGTCCCACCCAACGAAGCGGATGACGCGCCCCGCGGTCTTTTTCTGTCTGGACCCCCCAGCGTGTACTCTGGTTCGGTCCGTCGGCCTCAGGCCGATTGACGACGCACGACCTCCTGCCGCGGATGGACCGCGGCCGCTTAGCCCGTAGGAGGTGAGAAAGTCTTGCGTCATTACGAGATCATGGTGATCCTCGACGGAAGTCTCGAGGAGCGCACCGTCGCACCGTCGCTCGATCAGTATCTGAATGTGATCAGGACGTCGGGTGGCTCGGTGGAGAAGCTCGACGTGTGGGGCCGTCGGCGCCTTTCGTACGAGATCAACAAGAAGACCGAGGGTATCTACGCCGTCATCGACCTCCAGGCCTCGCCGGAGTCCGTTGCCGAGCTGGACCGTCAGCTGCGACTCAACGAGTCCGTGCTGCGCACCAAGGTCATCCGGCCCGAAGTCCGCTAAGCGGATTCGGGCGAGATCGATCTGCTTCGCCCGGCCCCAGACCACGAGGCGTGACGGGAAAACTGTCGTACCCCTGTGACATGGTGGCCATACACCAGCGCGCGAGGAGTTGACTCAAATATGGCAGCGGGAGACACCACGATCACGGTCATAGGCAATCTGACCGATGATCCTGAGTTGCGTTTCACTCCGTCGGGAGCGGCGGTCGCCAAGTTCCGGGTGGCAAGCACCCCCCGGTTCATGGACCGCACCACCAACGAGTGGAAGGACGGCGAGCCGCTGTTCCTGGCCTGCACGGTGTGGCGGCAGGCGGCGGAGAACGTCGCCGAGTCGCTGACCCGCGGGTCGCGGGTGATCGTCTCCGGCCGGCTCAAGCAGCGGTCGTACGAGACGCGCGAGGGCGAGAAGCGCACCGTCATCGAGCTGGAGGTCGACGAGATCGGCCCCTCGCTGCGCTACGCGACTGCCAAGGTGCAGAAGATGTCGCGCAGTTCCGGTGGTGGCGGTGGCGGCGGGTTCGGCTCCGGCGGCAACGGCGGGGGCGGTGGTGGCGGCGGCGGCTTCAACGAAGACCCGTGGGCCAGCGCGACCCCGGCCGGTGGCGGCGGAGGCGGCGGCAGGTCGAACTCTTCCTTCGACGACGAGCCCCCGTTCTAATGGCATCAGGAGCAAGAGCAATGGCGAAGGCTGCGGCCCTGCGCAAACCGAAGAAGAAGGTGAACCCTCTCGACAAGGAGGGCATCGCCTACATCGACTACAAGGACACCGCGCTGCTGCGGAAGTTCATCTCCGACCGCGGCAAGATCCGCGCTCGGCGGGTGACCGGCGTGACCGCCCAGCAGCAGCGTCAGATCGCGCGTGCCGTCAAGAACGCGCGCGAGATGGCGCTGCTCCCCTACACCGCGACCACGCGCTAAGGGGGCCGGTGACATGAAGATCATCCTCACCCAGGAAGTCTCGGGTCTCGGGACCCCCGGCGACATCGTCGAGGTCAAGGACGGATACGGGCGCAACTACCTGCTGCCGCAGGGGTTCGCGATTCCGTGGTCCAAGGGTGCCGAGAAGCAGATCGTGACGATCAAGCGGGCCCGCGGGGCCCGTGAGATCCGCGACCTCGGGCACGCCAACGAGGTCAAGGCCCAGCTCGAGAACCTCAAGGTGCAGCTGGCCGTTCGCGCCGGCCGCGAGGGGCGTCTCTACGGCTCGGTCACGCCGGCCGAGGTCGTCGAGGCCGTGCAGAAGGCGGGCGGGCCCGAGCTCGACCGCCGGCGGCTCGAGCTGCCGGGCCACGTGAAGTCGGTGGGCGACTACAAGGTGCAGATCAAGCTGCACCCCGAGGTCGCGGCCAGCTTCACGCTGAAGGTCACGGCGGCCAAGTAAAGCCAACGCAATGGGCCCCGGAGCGGTTTCGCTCCGGGGCCCTTTGGCTTTGGTCAGCTGTAGAGCGGAATCGCGTCACCGATCATGTTGGTCAGGTCCCGGACCTGGGTCGAGTCGCCGGCGCTCTGGGCGATCGTGCGAAGGTCGGGGAGGCGGACCTCCTCGGCGTACCGGCTGGCCCGCAGCACCTCGGCCAGGTAGGCGGCGACGTAGGAGATCCGCAGCGGGCGCGGGGACTCCGTGAAGTCCGCGGTCAGGGCGCTCGCCGTGATCGGCTGGGAGAGCTCGCTCGCCTCGCGGGTCTTCGGGTCCTGCCAGCGGACCCGCACGTCGGCGAGGTGGCCGGCGGCGCCGGGGCGCAGGTGCAGGGCATACAGGGCGGTCACCGCGTGGCCGGGGCCGACCTCGCCGCCGTCCACCCGGTCGTTGCGGAACTGCGAGGCCGAGAGCGCGCGGTTGTCGTAGCCGATCAGGCGGTACGACAAAACGGTCTTCGGATCGAACTCGACCTGGGCCTTGGCGTCCAGCGCGCGCAGAGCGACCGTCGCGGGGAGCTGCTGCACGAAGACGTGGTCGGCCTCAGCCTGGTCGCTGACGTACACGACATAGCCGTCGCCCTTGTCGGCGAGCTGCTCCATGAACTGGTCGCCGTAGTCGCTGCCCACACCGACGCCCAGCAGCGTGATCTGCTTGGCCGCGGCCTCCTGGATCTCGCGGACCAGCGGCGTCGCGTCCGTCGTGCCGACGTTGGGCAGGCCGTCGGAGAGCAGGATGACGCGGTTGGTGGCCGAGTTGCGGAAGCCCTTGCGGGCGGTGTCGTAGCCGAGGCGCAGGCCCGCCTCGAGGTTCGTGCTCCCGGCGACCTTGAGACGGTCGATCGCCCGGTTCAGGCCGTCACGGTCGCGCACCTGCGTCATCGGGCGCAGCACCTCGGCCTCGTCGGAGTACGAGACCAGGGCCACCGAGTCCGTCGGGCGCAGCTGATCGACAAGCGTGCGCAGGCCGTGCTGCACCAGGTCGAGCTTGCCCGGCTCCGACATCGAGCCCGACACGTCCACCACGAAGGTCAGAGCCGCGTCCGGGCGCTCGGCGTCGGACTCGCCGCGAGTCTGCAGGCCGACACGCAGCAGGCGGGCGTTGTCCTCGGCGCCCCGGTGTGTGGACGGTAGCCGGGTGCCGTCGGTGTTGATCGAGAAGCCGTTGCCCTGCGGCTCGCGGTACTGCTGATCGAAGGAGTTCACGAACTCCTCCGGGCGGATCGCACTCGCCGCGGGGCGCCGGCCCGACTCGAGGGTGCGCTTCGCGAAGCCGTACGAGGCCGTGTCGACGTCCACCGCAAACGTCGACACGGGCTCGTCGGACGCGGACACCTCGCCGGCCGCGGCGCGATCGGCCGCGGCCTCGCCGGTCGTCTCGGGCGTCGCGAGTCCCTGAGGTTTGTCCGGCGCCCCGCCGGTGAGGCCCGGGGCCGCCTTGTTGCCGCTGCCGCTGTCGTTCCTGGGGGAGTCTGCCGCACCGCAGGCCGCCAGCAGCGTGGCGGCGATTGCCACCAGCGCGGCGACCTGCAGGCGTCGTACCGAGTGCCGACCGGCCATCGAAGCCTCCTCGAGAGGTGTTTGGCCGGTCAGACGGCGGCGATCGGCGATCGGCTCCCGGCGTGACCCGACGGTGACCGAACGGTGATCGACGAGTTGTCAAAAAGGAAGGTGCTGCGTCGCCAGTACCGCGAACCCGACCGTCGCAATGCCCGCGCCCAGCACCGCGCTCGCGAAGCCGATCGCGAACGGCCGCCAGCCCGTCGTCACCTTGCCGAGCAGCATGGCGACCACGATGCTGATCGCCATCGAAACCGCGAGCTGGGGTACCAGATGGCCGATGTTCGCCATTGCCTCGTCGTGCTGCGACGGGCAGGGCAGGCCGAAGGCGTTGGTGCAGCCCGGACGCGGGTCGTCCGACAGGGTCATCGACCAGCCGGCGTATGCGGCGAAGGGAATCAGGTACCAGCAGGCCGTCGAGATGAACGACCCGATGTAGACGCTGCGCTGGTCCGGCTCCTCCTCGTCGTCCTCGTCCTCGTCGTCGACATCCTCCCGGTCCTCCGGCGGGGGCGTCGGCGGCAGGGGCAGACGCCGGCGGGGACGCCGCGTGGCCCACTCGTCGTGGTCGAGCACGCGGCCCTGGCCGGGGCGGCGGTACGGATCCGAGCGCGCCGGGAACGGCTCGATGCCGTAGTCGTCGCCCTCGGGCGCACGCTGCTGC
Source organism: Dactylosporangium sp. NPDC049140 (assembly GCF_040648435.1). NCBI lineage: Bacteria > Bacillati > Actinomycetota > Actinomycetes > Micromonosporales > Micromonosporaceae > Dactylosporangium > Dactylosporangium sp. NPDC049140. The sequence goes on from NZ_JBEZDS010000001.1 coordinate 631,691, forward strand.
GGAATCCAGCGCTCCTGGCGCGGATCCCAGCGGCCCGTCTCCGGCGCCTGCCGCTCTCGACCACGCGGCCGATCCCAATCCGGGTACCCCACCGCCGGAGCGTCACGCTTTCGTGACCTTTCCGCAATCGGTCGTCCAGACGAAAATCCGCGACCCTCTTTTTACCGCACACAGGCTGTGGACGCCGTACGTGCAGCTCAGAGCCCGGTTGAGCAGCCTGTTCACCAGGTTTTCCACAGGGCTGTACACAGGCTTTCCCAAGGTCTGGGGCCTCGGTCCACAGGTTGTCCGCAGGCTTGTCCACCGGCTAACTTTCATCGAACGCCAGTCGCCCCATACGGTTGCGCGGGCGCATCGCGCGCCGGCGGTTTTTTGTCATACCCCCGAGGTCTAATGACCTGGCGGATGTGGCGTTGAGGGGCGGATATGTCGATCACCGAAGACAAGCGCGGCGGCGACCACAACTGGGACGAGGAGCCGCCGCCGGAGCCCGGTGAGCGCAAGTCCTCCCGGCCCGGCCCCGCCGAGACCTTCGAGCGCACGCCGCCCCAGGACGTCGCCGCCGAGCAGAGCGTCCTCGGCGGCATGCTCCTGAGCAAGGACGCGGTCGCCGACGTCGTCGAGATCCTCAAGACCACCGACTTCTACAAGCCGGCGCACAGCGTCATCTTCGACGCGATCCTGGATCTGTACGGCCGCGGCGAGCCCGCCGACGCCGTCACCGTCGCCGCGACGCTCGCCGACACCGGCAACATCGCGAAGATCGGCGGCGCGCCATATCTGCACACGCTGATGACCACGGTCCCGACCGCCGCGAACGCGAGCTACTACGCCCGCATCGTCGCCGAGCGCGCCGTCCTGCGCCGCGTGATCGAGGCCGGCACGCGGATCGTCCAGCTCGGGTACGGCTCGGGCGGCCCGGGCGGCCGCGACGTCGACGACGTCGTGGACCTCGCGCAGCAGGCCATCTACGACGTGACCGAGAAGCGCGTCAGCGAGGACTTCGCCATCCTCGCCGAAATGCTGCAGCCGACCCTTGACGAAATCGAGGCGGTCGGCGCCACGGGCGGCATGATGACCGGCGTACCGACGGGCTTCAGTGACCTGGACCGCCTGCTGAACGGCCTGCATGCGGGCCAGTTGATCATCGTTGCCGGCCGACCCGGGTTGGGCAAGTCGACTGCCGCCATGGACTTCAGCCGGGCGGCCTCGGTCAAGCACAACATGGCCTCGGCGATCTTCAGCCTGGAAATGTCCAAGGTCGAGATCGTCATGCGACTGCTCTCGGCCGAGGCTCGGGTGCCGCTGCACGTGCTGCGGTCCGGGCAGCTGTCCGACGACGACTGGACCAAGCTCGCGCGGCGCATGGGCGAGATCAGCGAGGCGCCGCTGTTCGTGGACGACACGCCCAGCATGAACCTCATGGAGATCCGGGCCAAGGCGCGGCGGCTCAAGCAGCGCCACGATCTCAAGCTCATCATCGTCGACTACCTGCAGCTCATGACCAGCCCGAAGCGCACCGAGAGCCGGCAGCAGGAGGTCGCCGACCTGTCGCGTGGCCTGAAGCTGCTGGCCAAGGAGGTCGAGTGCCCGGTGGTCGCGGTGAGCCAGCTGAACCGTGGCCCCGAGCAGCGCACCGACAAGCGCCCACAGCTGTCCGATCTGCGAGAGAGTGGGTCAATTGAGCAGGATGCCGACGTTGTGATCCTGCTCCACCGCGACGACTACTACGACAAAGAGTCGCCGCGCGCCGGCGAGGCCGACTTCATCGTGGCCAAGCACCGTAACGGGCCGACCGACACGATCACGGTGGCGGCGCAGCTGCACCTGTCGCGGTTCGTGGACATGGCGATCTAGGACGGCGGTCGGGTCAGCAGGGCGGTCACGTCGGCGTCGGTCAGCTGGTGGAAGTCGTCGTAGTAGCGGCTCACGGCGCCGAAGTAGGGTTCGGCCAGCGGGCAGATGACCTCGTCGGCGGCGCGCCGCAGGCGGGCCACCGCGGCCGTTGCGCCGACCGGAACGGCGAGGACGACGCGGCTCGCGGACAGGTGGCGAGCGACCGTGACGGCGGCGTCGGCCGTTGCGCCCGTGGCGAGGCCGTCGTCGATGACCAGGGCGACGCGGCCGGTGAGGTCCAGTGGGCGGCGCGAGCGACGGAAGAGGCGTTCGCGGCGGTGGAGCTCGGCGGACTCGTGGCGTACGACGGCCGCGATCTCCTCGTCGTCCAGGCGCAGGGCGATCTCGTCGTTGAGGACCTGGACGCCGCCCGGGCCGACCGCGCCGAAGGCCACCTCGGGGGCCCAGGGCACGCCGAGCTTGCGTACCACCAGGACTTCCAGCGGGATGCGCAGGCGGCGGGAGACCTCGGCGGCCACCGGTACGCCGCCGCGGACCAGGCCCAGGGCCACGGCGTCCTCGCGGTCGGCGTAGTCGCGGAGCAGTTCGGCGAGGGCGGCGCCGGCCTCCTCGCGGTTGCGGAAGCCCATGCCTCCTGTCTACGCCGGGTCGAGGTCGGGCGTCTTGCGCAGGGACCACCAGAAGGCCAGTAAGGCGACCGGGTACAGCAGGTAGCCGAAGCGGGTCGCCGGCGTGAGCATGATGGCGGCGGTGAGGCCGGCGGCGATGTACGCGGCGGCGACGCCCGCGGTCCTGGGCGGCCGGCGGAACAGCATCAGGGCGATGACCGCGCCGGCCAGGAGCAGCAGGGCCAGGGCGATCGTGCGGCCGGCCGGGAGTGCGGTGGCGATCAGGTGGCCGGGCAGGGGTGACTGGGCGGGGCTGGTCACGAGGCCGTGGCCGCTGGGGAAGCGGATGGCGTTCTCGATGTAGGCGTCGGCGTTGACCAGCACGGCGGGGAGCAGGGCGAGGAGAGGGATGCCCAGGGCGGTCGCGGCGAAGCCGATGGCGCGCCGGGAGGCGGTGGCGAGGATCAGGACCAGCAGGACCAGGGCCACCGGGAGGGCGAAGAGCTTCAGGGCGCCGGCCAGGCCGACCGCCACGCCGGCCGCGGTGTAGCGGTTCCGCGCGGCCAGGGCGAGCGCCAGCAGGCAGAGAGTCAGGACCGGGAGGTCGTCGCCGCCGGTGGCGAGGGTCAGGGTGCACAGCGGCAGGACCGCCACCGCCTGGGCCAGGCGGAGGGGGTCGGCGTGAGGACGGAGCAGGTTCAGGCAGTACACCAGGCAGAACGTCGTCACGACCGCGAACCACACGCGGGCGTCCGTCCACCAGGCATCGCCGAACCCGGCGCGCGGCAGGCCGAAGACCGACATCCCGGGCTGATAGGGGGCGTACCCGAGGAGGCGGTCGGGCTCGGGGAGGGCGGCGATTGCCTCGCGCGCGAGGTACGGGGTGCCGGTGTGGGCCAGGCGGCCGCCCATCTGCTCGACGACCAGGACCTCTTCCTGCGCCCGGTCGGTGCGGCCGGATGCGCGCTGGATCGCCTCCACCAGGAGCGGGAGCAGGGCGGTGGTGGCGAAGAGGAGGGGTACCACGCGGTGCCGGCCGATGAGGAGGACCAGCGCCGCGCCCGTCGCGTAGGCGATCCAGGCGATCGTGCCCCAGGCCCGGTGCGGCAGCAGGGTCGAGGTCAGGGCGGTCACCGCGGCGAAGGCGGCGCAGAGGGCGTAGAAGGCGGCGTCCAGGAGGCGGGCGCGCAGGTCGGTAGCGATGCCGACCATTGTGCCGATGTCTAGGTGGACTTCTCGCGGCCGGGGGGTTCGGCGGAGCCGAGGCTCATGCGGCGGGCCCGCCGGCTTCTCGACATCCGGATCACCGCGCCGGTGTCGTGCAGCGGGTCGGCCAGGTGGCCCTCGCCGCGGTGGAGGTGGGCGAGCAGGCGGTCGGCCGGCATGGCGCGGGCGAAGAGGTGGCCCTGGCCCGCGGGGCAGCCGAGCTCCCACAGCTGTTGGCGCTGGTCCTCGCGCTCCACGCCCTCGGCGACCACGAGGAGGTCGAGGCTGCGGCCGAGGTCGATGGTGGAGCGCACGACGGCGCCGGGGGCGGAGGCGTTCATGGCCGAGACGAAGCTGCGGTCGATCTTCAGCTCGTCGACGGGTACGCGGGCGAGGGTGGCCAGGGACGAGAAGCCGGTGCCGAAGTCGTCCAGGGCCAGGCGGATGCCCTGGTCGCGCAGGGCGGCGAGGACCTCGTCGACGACCTCGAGCTTGCTCAGCGTCACGGACTCGGTGAGCTCGATGACGAGGGAGGAGGAGGGGACGCCGCGGGCGCCGAGGCGGCGGGCGACCGCGTCCGGGAAGGAGGGGTCCAGGAGGCTGCGCGGGGAGACGTTGACGGCGACGGGGATGGGGTAGCCGGCGTCGGCCCAGTCCGTCACGGCGATCAGGGCCTGGTCCAGTACGGCGTCGGCGAAGGCGGCGAGCTGGCCGGAGCGTTCGATGGCGCCGAGGAAGCGGTCGGGCGAGAGGGGGCCGCGGTCGGGGTGGTGCCAGCGGGTCAGGGCCTCGGCGGCGATCACGCGGCCGCTGGCGAGGTCGACGATGGGCTGGAAGTGCACGGTGAACTGGTGCTCGGCCACGGCGCGGGCGAGGTCGCCGCCAAGGGTGAGGCTGCCGACGTCGGCGGTGTCGCGGGCCTGGGCGTAGACGACTACTCGCTGGCCTTCCTGTTTGGCCTGGTAGAGCGCGATGTCGGCGCGGCGCAGGAGTTCTCCGACGCTGCCGGCGGTGCCGGTGGTCACACCGCAGCTGGCCTCGACGCTGATGCGCATGTCGTCGAGCTCGATGGGCGGGGCGAGCGCGTCGAGCATGGCGTGGGCGCGCAGCTCGGCAATGGCCGGCGCGCTGAGGCCGGACAGGAGGATCGCGAACTCGTCGCCGCCGAAGCGGGCGACCAGGTCGCCGGGGCGGGCCGCGGCGGTGAGGCGGTCGGCGACGGCGACGAGCACCCGGTCGCCCTCGGCGTGGCCGAGGGTGTCGTTTACCTCTTTGAAGTGGTTGAGGTCGATCAGCAGGACGCCCACCACGCCCGCCTGGCCGGCGAGGATCTCGTTGCCGTACTGCTGCAGCCGCCTCCGGTTCGCCAGCCGGGTGAGCGGGTCCTGCGCCGCGGCGCGGGCGTGGCTGTCGGCGAGGCGCTGGGTCTCGGCGAAGGTCGCGGCGTTGCGGATCGCGGTGCACAGGGCGGCGGTAAAGGTGCGCAGGGTGTACTGCTCCCGCTCGGTGAACTTGACCGGCCCGCTGCCGCGGAAGCGCAGCCGCAGCTGGCCGAGGTCGCCGTCGCCGCGGTAACTCTCGAGGGCGACGGGGATCAGGTAGCCCTCGGCGGCCGGGGCGTCGGCGGGTGGCCCGTCGTAGAGGATCTCCTGGCCGTTGCTGCGGACCAGGCGCGAGTCGCCGCCCGGCGAGCGGATCTCGACCTCGGCCTGGTCGGTGGAGAAGATGTCGGTGGCCCGGCGCACGGCGGCGTAGAGCACGTCGGTCTGGTCGACCGAGTTGAATTCGTCGGTGGCCTCGGCGAGGCGTTGCCAGGCCTCGTTGCCGGCGCGGGTGCGGGTCTTGTTGGCGAACGCGAGATGGATCGCCACGGCGAGCGGTGGAAGAACCAGCAGGAGCCATTGGCTGATGTGGTACGCCACGACAGTGAGCAGCGCGACGCCGAGGAGCCCGAGCCGGGTCATGATCCGGACGTCGACGTGTGCGAACAGCAGCTGGCGGAAGGGCTTGTGCGTGATTATCGAGAACAGTGCGTGGGCCACGAGTTCGTCGATCAGCATGTAGGCCAGAAATGCGGCGAAAAGCCCGGGTATCGCAGCGAATGGGTTGGATGCCGGATTTTGCAGGATCGGATGAGTCCCGGCAAGAGTGGCGGCGCCGACGGCGGCGGCCGCGCCAATTGTGTCTTTTCCGACATTGAACCCGATCTTCGTCGGATCGGTCGCCCGCCGGGCCAGATGGGACAGGAATGTGCCGCACGCTGTGCCGAGGATCATCTCCGGCGCCGGCAGGAAAACCGCGGCGAGCGTGATCACGGCGGTGGTCGGTGTGATCACGTCCGACACGGACCGGATGCGGATCTCCATCGTCACGAAGCCCCGGCCGACCAGCACCAATGTCAGCACGGCCAGGCCGGCGAACTCGGCCGGACGGCTGGCGACGCCCCAGAGACCCCAGAGCGCGGCGAGCGCCCCGCCGACGACGACGGGACCAACGAGACGCCACAGGCGCCGGTTGGTCGCGTCGTCGACTCGCGGTGTTTTCTGCATCGGCCACCTCATCGTGACCGATATCGCTACGTGCTTGTCAACCCGGGATCGGGTCAGCCCCAGTCGTGGTCTCTCAACATTTTTCGCCCCTAAAGGTCGCGTCGCGGATACGACCCCCGTTCAGCACCAGATATCGATGTTCATCGACGTCTGAAGTGCTGAACGCAGCCTAGGGTGCAAAACGCAAGATGCCCTAAGCGAATTGTCCGTCGAATCATAGTTTGCGAACTATAACGGCCTTTGTCACGATTCAGCGACCCGAAAGTGACGCTCCGTATAGCGAAATCGACGCGGCTAGCCCTAGCGTGCACGACTACCCCCACCGTGCGCCTCCGATGCATAAGCTCTTTTGCGTGCCAAATGAGCTGACACACGTGGACGACTCTGGTGCCGCCCGGATGGTCGATGTGGCCGCCAAGGAGGTCACCGTCCGGCGGGCCGTCGCCGCGGGATTCGTACGCACCACAAGCGAAGTCGTCGCGCTGCTGCGTGACGGATCGCTGCCGAAGGGTGACGCTCTGGCGGTCGCGCGCATCGCCGGGATCATGGGCGCCAAGCGGACGCCCGACCTGGTGCCGCTGTGCCATCCGATCGCCCTGCACGGTGTGACCGTTGAGTTGACGCTGCGTGACGAGACGATCGAGATCGAGGTGGCGGCCAAGACGGCCGACCGGACCGGGGTCGAGATGGAGGCGCTGACCGCGGTGGCGACCGCGGGGCTGGCGCTCATCGACATGGTCAAGGCGGTCGACCCGGCGGCGTCCATCGAGAACGTGCGGGTGCTGCGCAAAGAGGGCGGGAAGACCGGGCTGTGGGAGCGGGACCGATGAGGGCCGTCGTGGTCGTGGCGTCCAACCGGGCCGCGGCGGGGATCTACGCGGACACCAGCGGGCCGTTCCTCGTCGAAGGGCTGCGCTCGCTCGGCTTCGAGGTGGACGAGCCCGTCGTGGTGCCCGACGGGGAGCCGGTCGAGGCCGCCCTGCGGGACGCGGTCGCCGGGAACGCCGATGTCGTACTCACCAGTGGCGGGACCGGGATCACGCCGACCGACCGCACGCCGGAGATGACCCGCCGGGTCCTCGACTACGAGGTGCCGGGGATCGCCGAGGCGGTTCGGGCGGCCGGGCTGGGGAAGGTACCGACCGCGATGCTGTCGCGGGGCCTCGCCGGGGTCGCGGGGCGGACGCTCGTGGTCAACCTTCCGGGGTCACGGGGTGGGGCCAAGGATGGCCTGGCCGTGCTCGGCCCGGTGCTGCGCCACGCGGTGGAGCAGCTCCGGGGCGGGGATCACTGATTGGAAGCGACGGTCTGCAAGCGACGCGGACCTGAGCATTAGGCTTCGAACGTGACGTTACCGATCGCGTGGACGGCCGCCCGCGAGGCGGTCCGCGCCGCTGGTTCGGCGCTTGCGCCGGAACCCGTGGCGGTGCCCCTCGCCGACTCCGACGGCCTCACGCTCGCCGCCGACCTGGTGACCCTGACCGACCTGCCGGCCTTCGCCACCTCCAGCGTCGACGGCTGGGCCGCGCGCGGGCCGGCGCCGTGGCGGATCGTCGGGCGGGTGCTCGCCGGGGACACCGCCGGGCCGCTCACCGCCGACGGCACCTGCGTCGAGATCGCCACCGGTGGCATGGTCCCCGAGGGCACGACCGCCGTGGTCCGCGTCGAGGAGTCCCGGACCGACGACGGGCTGGTCACCGGCCAGGCGCGCACGCTGCCCGACTGGCGCCGGCAGGGCGAGGAGGCCGCGGCCGGCGAGGTGCTGCTGCCCGCGGGTACCCCGATCACGCCGGGGGTCATCGGGCTGGCGGCGTCGTGCGGGTACGACACGCTGCCCTGCCGCCCCGCCCCGAAGACGGCGGTGCTGGTCTTCGGCGACGAGCTGCTCACCGCCGGCGCCCCCGGGCACGGGCGGGTCCGCGACGCGCTCGGCCCGGCCCTGCCCTCCTGGCTGCGCCGTGCCGGCACCGACGTCGTGCACGTGCGCGGGCCGGTCGCCGACACGCTCGAGGACCACGTGGCCGCGCTGCGCGGCGCGGTCGACGCCGGCGCGCAGGTCATCTGCACCACCGGCGGCACCATGCACGGGCCGGTCGACCACCTGCACCCCGCGCTGGCCGAGCTCGGCGCCCGCTACGTCGTCAACACCGTGGCCGTGCGCCCCGGTTTCCCGATGCTCGTTGCGCAGCTGCCCGGCGGGCAGTTCGTCGCGGGTCTGCCGGGCAACCCGCAGTCCACGTTTGTTGCGTTGGTTTCGCTGGTACTTCCCCTGCTCACCGGCCTCACCGGCCGATCGGCTCCCGAGCCGGCCACCGTCACCCTCGGCGCCGACGTCCCCGGCCGCGGCGACTTCACGCACCTCGCCCTGGTGACCCTCGCCGACGGTCGCGCGCACCCGGTCGCGCACGTCGGCTCGTCGATGCTGCGCGGTCTGGCCAACTCGGTCGGCTTCGCGGTCATCCCGCCCGGCACCGAGGGCCACGCGGGCACGGTCGCGCAGCTCGTGCCGCTGCTGGACGGGGACCGCGCATGATCCGCACCCAGGTCACCACCGAGCCCCTCGACGTGCAGGCGCACGAGCGGGCGGTCGCCGACCCGGCGGCGGGTGCGGTCGTGTCGTTCGCCGGCGTCGTGCGCGACCACGACGGCGGGCGGGGCGTGGTGGAACTCGAGTACGAGGGCCACCCCAGCGCGGCCGACGTGCTCGCCGAGGTCGCGGCCGAGATCGCCGCCGACCCCGCGGTGCGCGGGCTCGCCGTCTCGCACCGGGTCGGCCGGCTCGAGATCGGCGACGTCGCGCTGGCCGCGGCCGTGTCGACCGCGCACCGGGCGGAGGCGTTCGCGCTCTGCGCCCGGCTCGTCGACGAGGTCAAGGCCCGGCTGCCGGTCTGGAAGCGTCAGGTGTTCACCGATGGTGAAGAGGAATGGGTGAACTGTCCCTGAGGTGGCGCCGCGCCCGCTTCAGGGTCTTGGCCGCGTGACCCGCGCGCCAGCGCAGGTCGGGGCGGCCCTCCCGGTCGAGCGCGGCCAGCAGCAGGCCGCCCATCAGGCCGATGTTCTTCAGGAACAGGATCCGCTGCAGCTGGCGCTGCTGCGGGTCGTCGATCTCCCAGAACGCATGCCCGGCCAGCGTGGTGGGCACCAGCGAGCCGGCCAGCAGCAGCGCGGCCGGCCGGGTGACGTGCCCGGTGGCCAGCAGCACGCCGCCCGCGACCTGGGCGGCGGCGTTGACCCGCACGAGCGTCTCGGCGTCGGTCGGCAGGCTCGGGTGCAGCGCCTTGATCGTCGGTTCGAGCTTGTCGGTGACGCCGCGGGCCTTGCCGGCCAGCCGGCCCGGGTTCGTGAACGCGGCCCAGCCCTGGACCACGAAGATCGCCGCGAGCATCGAACGGGCTGCGGTACGTACGGGTCTCATGACGGGAAACATACCCACCCGCGAAATGTCGTACCCCCTCACTACGGTAAGCAGCATGGCGGAAACAACGACGGTCACCACGGTCTGGACGACCGACCAGGTGATGGCGCTGGCCCCCGACTCGTCCGCGCAGCGGGCGGCGCGCGGGCTCGCGGCCGACCGCGCCTGGCTGGAGACCGGGCTGAGCGCCGCCGACGACATCGACCCGACCCTGTGGGGGCTGTGCCAGGGCAGCGGGAGCACGCCGTATCAGACCGCCGTCGACCTCACCGAGCCCGCGTTCAAGTGCACCTGCCCGAGCCGCAAGTTCCCCTGCAAGCACGCGCTCGCCCTGCTGCTGCGGTGGTCGTCGGGGGCGGTACCGGAGGCAGTCGCGCCGTCGTGGGCCAGCGCCTGGCAGGCCGCCCGGGCCGCGCGGGCCAACCGGTCCGTCGCGGGGCCGGCCTCCCCCGTCGGCGAGAAGCCCGGCGGGGGCAGCTCGGGCCGGGCCCCCGTCAGCGAGAAGGCCCAGGCGCGCCGGGCCGACCGCATCGCCGCCGGGCTCGACGAGCTCGACCGCTGGCTCGCCGACCAGGTGCGCTCCGGCCTCGCGGGCTCGGGCAAGGGCGGCCCGGCCTGGGACACGATGATCGCCCGGCTCGTCGACGCCCAGGCGGCCAGCGCCGCCGGCATCCTGCGCCGCACCACCGCCGTGCTGGGCTCCCCCGAGCGGCTGCTCGGCGAGCTGGCCCGGCTGCACCTGCTCGTCGGGGGCTACCGGCGGCTGGAGGAACTGCCCGAGGAGCTCGCGGCCAGCGTCCGCATGCGCGTCGGGGTGCCCATCGCGACCGAGACGGTGCTCGCCGGCCCGGCGGTGCGCGACCGCTGGCAGGTGCACGGGGTGCGCGACGAGATCGAAGACCAGCTGACCGTGCGCCGGGCCTGGCTGCGCGGGGCCGGGTCCGCGGCGCCGCTCATCGTGCTGTCGTTCGCGGTGGCGGGCCAGTCGCTACCGATCGACCTGCTGCCCGGCACCGAGTTCGACGCGGACGTGTGCCTCTACCCGGGCGGGCAGCCGGCGCGGGCGCTCATCGCCAAGCGGCACGCGCCGCCGGAGCGCATGCACTTCGTCGCCGGGGGCGCCGGGGTCGAGGACAACCTGCAGGCACACGCGGTCGCGTTGGCCGCAGACCCGTGGCTCGACTACTGGCCGATGGTGCTCGACGGGGTCTCGCCGGTGCGCGACGGGGGCGGATGGGCGCTGGTGGACGCCGGCGGCGACGGGCTGCCGCTCGACCCGGCCGCGGGTGAGCCGTGGCGGCTGGTCGCGGTGACCGCGGGACGGCCGGCGACGGTCACGGGGGAGTGGTCGGCGGGCGGGCTGCGGCCGCTGGGCGTCTGGGCCGACGAGCGGCTGGTGCGGCTGTGAACCCCGAGGCGAAGCCGGACTGGGGCGATGTGCTCGCCACGGCGCTCGTGGGGACGCAGCGGCGGACGCTGCCGGCCGGGGTCGGGCGGGTCGGGGAGGACCCGGCCGAGGCGCTGCTCGACGCGGCCGGGTCGCTGGCGCTGTATCGGCGCGCGGGGTTCCGGGCGCGCCGGGGGCTCGCGGTTCCGGAGGCCGCGCCCGACGACTCCGGAATCCCGCTGGTGTCGTGGGCGGCGGCCGCGCGGGCGGCGGACCTGCTCGCGGTCGACGCGGCCGGTTACGGGACGAGCAACGCCGTGCCGGTGCGCGACGCCGACGGGCGGCTGGAGTTGCTGGCCGAGTGGCTGGGGGGCATGGGGCCGCGGCGGGTCCCGGGCGACCTGCTGCCGGCGCTGCTGGAGGTGGCCCGGCGGCACCGGGCGCTGCGGCCGCTCGTCGCCGCGGCGGGCGGGCCGCGGGCCGGCTGGCTCGCGCGGCAGCGGCCCGAATGGGGCTTCCTCGGCGCGACCGCGGTGGAGGCGCCGGCCGACGATCCGCAGGGGTGGGAGCTGGGCTCGATCGGCAAGCGGGTCGGCATCCTCACCGCGGTGCGGCGGGGCGGCGCCGCGGGGGAGCAGCGCGGGCGGGACATGCTCGCCGACGTCTGGCCGACCGAGACACCCGACGACCGGGCCGCGCTGCTCGGGGCGTTCGCGACCGGGCTCTCCGCCGCCGACGAGCCGGTGCTGGAGGGCGCGCTCGACGACCGGCGCAAGGAGGTGCGGATCGTCGCCCTCGACCTGCTGGCGATGCTGCCCGGGAGCGGCTTCGCGCGGCGGATGACCGAGCGGAGCACGGCGTGCGTGCGGGTCGTGGGCGGCCGCATCCAGGTCGCGCCGCCGGCCGCGTGCGACCGGGCCATGCGCCGCGACGGGATCGTGCCCCGGCCGCCCGCCGGCGTCGGGGAGCGGGCGTGGTGGCTGGAGGAGCTGCTGACCCGCACGCCGCTGTCGGTCTGGGGCGAGCCGGAGGAGTTCCTGGCGCTGCCGGTGACCGACGAGTGGGCCGCCGTGCTGCGCCGCGGGCTGGCGCGGGCCGCGGCCGGGCAGCGGGACTCGCGCTGGGCCACGGCGCTGACCGGGCGGCTCACCGAGGAGGTCGCCGCGGGTGGGCGGCCCGACGATCGGCTGCTGCTCGAGGCGCTCTACGACGCGCTGCCCTCCGACGCCCTGGCCGCTCTCGCCGTCGGCGTCCTGCGCCGCGGGCTGGCCGGGGCCGCCGCGGTCGGGGTGGAGCACGTGCTGGAGCTGTGCCCGCGGCCGTGGCCGGAGCCGCTGGTCGAGGCGGTGTTCGCCGCGCTGGACGACCTCGGCGGGCGGCGCTCCGCGGGCTGGCGCCTGGCCGGGCTGTGCGAGCTGGCCGCCCTGCGGCTGCCCGCCGGCACCGCCGAGCGCGCGACCGCCATGGCCGCCGCCCTGCCCTCCGACGACCCGATGTCCTCGATCGTCGGCCGCTTCGCCGACACCCTGCGCTTCCGCCGAGACATGCTGCTCGAGCTGGCATGACCCCCGACGTCCGTCACCAACCCCCAGGAGTCCGCGTGACCAGCACAGTCGATGTCACCGCCGCCCACGTCGACGGGGCGCCCGTTGCCGAGACCGTGCAGCGGCGACACGCCGAGGAGGAGTTCGCGGCCGAGCTCGTCGCGCTGGCGGCCGGCGACGAGCGGCCGCGGCCGCCGGGGTGGCGGCTCTCGCCGTTGGCCGTGGTCACCTACCTGCTCGGCGGCGAGGCGGCGGACGGGACCGTGATCACGCCGAAGTACGTCGGGCCGCGGCGGCTCATCGAGGTCGCCGTCGCCACGCTCGCCACCGACCGGGCGCTGCTGCTGCTCGGCGTGCCCGGCACCGCGAAGACCTGGGTGTCGGAGCACCTGTCGGCGGCGATCAGCGGCGACTCGACGCTGCTGGTGCAGGGGACCGCGGGCACGCCCGAGGAGGCGATCCGGTACGGCTGGAACTATGCCCGCCTGCTCGCCGAGGGGCCGAGCCGGGCCGCGCTGGTGTCCAGCCCGGTGCTGCGCGCGATGGCCGACGGGCGGATCGCGCGGATCGAGGAGCTGACCCGCGTGCCCTCCGACGTGCAGGACACCCTGATCACGATCCTGTCCGAGAAGACGCTGCCGGTGCCGGAGCTCGGGCAGGAGGTACAGGCGCGCAAGGGCTTCAACGTCATCGCGACCGCCAACGACCGCGACCGCGGCGTCAACGAGCTCTCGTCCGCGCTGCGGCGGCGGTTCAACACCGTGGTGCTGCCGGTGCCGTCGGGCGTCGAGGAGGAGGTCGACATCGTGGCCCGGCGGGTCGCGGCGCTCGGCAAGGCGCTGGAGCTGCCCGAGCTGCCGCCGGCCGTCGACGAGATCCGGCGCGTCGTCACCGTGTTCCGGGAGCTGCGCAACGGGGTCACCGAGGACGGGCGGACCAAGCTCAAGTCGCCCAGCGGCACCCTGTCCACCGCCGAGGCGATCTCGGTGGTCACCAACGGCATGGCGCTCGCCGCGCACTTCGGCGACGGGGTGCTGCGGGCGGGCGACGTGGCCGCGGGCATCCTCGGGGCCGTGGTCAAGGACCCGGTCTCGGACCAGGTGGTCTGGCAGGAGTACCTGGAGACGGTGGTCCGCGAGCGCGAGGGCTGGCGCGACTTCTACCGAGCGGCCCGCCGTGGCGAGTGAGCCGCTGCTGCTCGGAGTGCGCCACCACGGGCCGGGATCGGCCCGGGCGGTGCGCCGGGCGCTGGCCGAGTTCCAGCCCGAGGTGGTGCTGATCGAGGGGCCGCCGGAGGCCGACGCGCTCGTGCCCTTCGCCGGCGACGAGGACATGCGGGCGCCGGTGGCGCTGCTGGCGTACCCGGCGGACAACCCCGACCCGAAGCTGCGCGCCTCGTTCTGGCCGCTGGCCGAGTTCTCGCCGGAGTGGCAGGCGATCCGGTGGGCGGTGGCGCGCGAGGTGCCGGTGCGGTTCATCGACATGCCCGCGGCGGTCCGGCTGGCGGCCCCGCAGGCGGCTTCGAGGCCCGGCGACGACGCGGTGCGGCTCGACCCGATCGGGGCGCTGGCGGAGGCGGCCGGGTACGACGATCCCGAGCGCTGGTGGGAGGACGTTGTCGAGCACCGGTTCGACCAATCGCCGTTCGCGGCCATCGCCGAGGCCATGACCGTCGTGCGCGCGCACGCCCCGGTGCCGGGCGAGGCCGAGCGGGTCGAGGAGGAGCGGCGCGAGGCGTACATGCGCATCGGGCTGCGCACGGCGCTCAAGGAGTTCGAGCGCGTGGCCGTCGTGTGCGGGGCCTGGCACGTGCCGGCGCTGACCGGGCCGCTGCCCACCGCCGCCGCCGACAACGCGGTCGTGCGCGGGCTGCCGAAGATCAAGGTCGCGATGACCTGGGTGCCGTGGACGCACGCGCGGCTGGCGTCCTGGCAGGGGTACGGCGCCGGGGTGCGCTCGCCCGGCTGGTACCACCACCTCTTCACCTCCGTCGACGCCCACGTGATCGAGCGCTGGCTGGTGCGGGCGGCGGGCGTGCTGCGCAAGGACGGTGTGCCGGTGTCCAGCGCGCACGTCATCGAGGCGACCCGGCTGGCCGACGCGCTCGCGACCATGCGCGGGCGGCCGCTGGCCGGGCTGGCCGAGGTCACCGACGCGGCCCACGCGGTGCTCTGCGACGGCGACGACCTGCGGCTCGCGCTCATCAACCGGCGGCTCGTGGTCGGCGACCGGCTCGGGCGGGTGCCGGACCGGACGCCCGGCGTGCCGATCGCGCGGGACGTGGCCGGCAGCCAGCGACGGCTGCGGCTGCCGCCCCGGGTCGAGCGGCGGGAGCTGAAGCTCGACCTGCGTCAGGCCTTCGACCTGGATCGCAGCCGGCTGCTGCACCGGCTGCGGCTGCTCGGCGTCGAGTGGGGCAAGGTGCTGGCCGCGGCCAAGGGCAAGGGCACCTTCCGCGAGGAGTGGGAGATCGCCTGGCAGCCGGAGTTCGCGGTGGACCTGGTGGAGGCGGGGGTGTACGGCACCACGGTGCTCGAGGCCGCCACCTCCCGCGTCGCCGAGCAGGCCGCGAGCGCGGCGACCCTGGCCGACGTGACCGCGCTGGTGGAGCGGTGCCTGCTCGCGGACCTGCCGGACGCGCTGCCCGGGGTGCTCGACGCGCTCGACGAGCGGATGGCCCTCGACGCCGACGTCGCCCACCTGATGGACGCGCTGCCGGCGCTGGCCCGGACACTCCGGTACGGCGACGTGCGCGGCACCGACTTCTCCGCACTGCGGGATGTCACGCTCGGGATGATCACCCGGATCTGCGTGGGGCTGCCAGCGGCGGTCGGCGGGCTCGACGACACCGCGGCGGCGGTCATGCGCGACCGGATCGACGGGGTGCAGGGCGCGCTCGCGCTGGTCGACGACGCCGAGGCACACGCGCGCTGGCAGGCGGTGCTGGCCGGGCTGTCCACCCGGGACGACCTGCACGGCCTGCTCACCGGGCGGATGAACCGGCTGCTGCTGGACGCGGGCGCGGTCGACGTCGACGAGATCGGGGCGCGGATGGCGCTCGTGCTCACCGTCGGGGTGCCGGTGGCCCGCACGGCGGCCTGGATCGAGGGGTTCCTGGCCGGCGACGGGCTGCTGCTGGTGCACGACGAGCGGCTGCTGGCCCTGGTCGACGCCTGGCTGACGGGCATACCGGCCGACGCGTTCGTGGAGGTGCTGCCGCTGCTGCGGCGGACGTTCAGCGGCTACCCGGCGCCGCAGCGGCGCATGATCGGCGAGCGGGCGGCCAACATCGGCACAGGCCGGCCGGGGGCGGGCGCGGACGACGAGATCGACGCGGCCCGGGGCGCGCTGCTGCTGCCGGTGGCGGCGCGGCTGCTGGGAAGGGAGCTGCATGTCTGACGACGCTGACAACGACAACGACAACGACAACGACAACGACGGCGACGAGCGGCTTCGGCGGTGGCGGCTCGCCCTGGGTGGTGCGCCCGGGGCGGAGGGCACCGGCTACGGCCTGACCGGGACCGACGCGGCGGTCGACGCGGCGCTCGGCGCGCTCTACGACCACGGCGACGACGGGGCGCCCACCCAGCGCGGCGCGGGGCTGGGGGCCTCGGCGCCGCGGGTCGCGCGGTGGCTGGGCGACATCCGGCAGTACTTCCCGTCGACCGTCGTACAGGTCATGCAGGCCGACGCGATCGAGCGGCTCAACCTGACCCGGCTGCTGCTGGAGCCCGAGATGCTCGACGCCGTCGAGCCCGACGTGCACCTGGTGGGCACGCTGCTCTCGCTCAACCGGGTCATGCCGGACAAGAGCAAGCGGGCCGCCCGCAAGGTGGTGGCCAAGGTGGTGACCGAGCTTGAGCGGCGCATCGCGCAGCCGACGCGGACCGCGCTGAGCGGGGCGCTCAACCGGGCGGCGCGGATCAACCGGCCGCGGCACCACGACATCGACTGGAACCGCACGATCCGGGCGAACCTGAAGCACTACCAGGTCGACCGGCGCACGATCGTGCCGGAGCGGCTGATCGGGTACGGGCGGCGGGCCCAGGCCGTGCAGCGCGACGTCGTGCTCTGCGTGGACCAGTCGGGGTCGATGGCGGCGTCGGTGGTGTACTCAGGTGTCTTCGCGGCGGTGCTGGCCTCGATGCGCTCGCTGAAGACGTCGCTCGTCGTGTTCGACACCGCGGTGGTCGACCTGACCGACCGGCTCAGCGACCCCGTCGACGTGCTGTTCGGCACCCAGCTCGGCGGCGGCACCGACATCAACCGGGCCATCGCCTACAGCCAGCAGCTCATCAGCCGGCCCCGGGACACGATCTTCGTGCTGATCAGCGACCTGTACGAGGGCGGCGTGCGCGAGGAGATGCTGCGGCGGGTCGCGGCCATGACGGCGGCCGGGGTGCAGGTCATCACGTTGCTGGCGCTGTCCGACGAGGGCGCGCCCGACTACGACCGGGAGAACGCCGCGGCGCTGGCCGCGCTCGGGGTGCCGACGTTCGCCTGCACGCCGGACGTGTTCCCGGAGCTGATGGCGGCCGCGATCGAGCACCGGGACCTGCGCGGGATCGTGGAGCGGGCGGGATCGTGAAGGGGCGGAAGCCCGTCACTCGGCGGGCTGAGTCCGCAGGTAGCGGGCGAAGTGGGGCACCGTGAAGGCGACCGTGCCCCGCTCGCCGGAGTAGATGAGGCCCTTCTTGATCAGGGCGTCCCGGGCGGGCGACAGGCTCGCCGGCTTGCGGCCCAGGGCGCGGGCGATCTCCGCGGTCGGCACCGCCTCGGACACGTCCACGGCCGGCAGCAGGGTGGCCATCGTGCGCATGTACTCGCGCTCGGCCGGGGTCGCGCGCTCGTAGCGGGAGCCGAAGAACCCCACCGCCAGCTCCGCCTCGGCCTCGGGCGCGGCGACGCGCACGTCGGCGGCGGTGATCGGCGAGCGCGGCGCGTGGTCCCAGGTCGCCTTGCCGTAGGCCTGCACGAAGTACGGGTAGCCGCCGGAGGCCTCGTAGAGCGCGTCGAGGGCCTTGGCCTCGTACTCGACCTCCTCGCGCTCGGCCGGCGCGGTGAGCGCCAGGTCGGCCGCGATCCGGTCGAGGCGGTCGATGCGCTGGTAGCGGAAGAGGCGCTCGGAGTAGGACTTCGAGGCCGACAGCAGGGCCGGCACGTGCGGCAGCCCGGCCCCGACCACGATGAGCGGGGCGCCGGTCTGCGACAGCTCGTGGCAGGCCGCGCACAGGGCCGAGATGTCGTCGACGCCGAGGTCCTGCAGCTCGTCGATGAAGAGCGCGACCCCGGTGCCCACGTCGGTGGCCACGCTCGCCGCGTCGGTGAACAGCTCCACGAGGTCGATCTCGATGTCGCCGGAGTCGGCCCGGCCGACCGCGGCGGGCGCGTCGATGCCGGGCTGCCAGCGGTCGCGCAGCTTGGAGGGTGGCTTGCGCGGGTCCTCGCGCAGCGCGAAGGCCTTGAGCACGCCGAGGAACTCGTCGATCCGGTCGGGCGCCCGGTGGTGCGGGGCCAGCTCGCGGATGGCCATGTGCAGGGCGGCCGAGAGCGGGCGGCGCAGCGACTGGTCGGGCCGCGCCTCGATCTTGCCGGTGCCCCACAGGTGCGAGATGGCCTCGGAGCGTAGGGTGTTGAGCAGCACCGTCTTGCCGACGCCCCGCAGTCCGGTGAGCATGAGCGACCGCTCGGGCCGCCCACGCGCCACGCGCTCCAGCACGACCTCGAAGGCGTGCAGCTCACGGTCGCGGCCGGCGAGCTCGGGCGGGCGCTGACCGGCGCCGGGCGCATAAGGATTGCGAACCGGGTCCACGAATCGCACAGTATCGGGCTTTCTAGCGCGCAGGCTAGAACCGCGTAGAGGAACCTCTACGGCGTGTCGTCGTGGAACATCTACGGCTTTCTAGCGCGCACACAAGAAAGCCCTATAAGGCACCATCGAAGCTTACCGAACACGCGTTCGATGGCTGGCTCGAACTAATGTACTACACCCGTTCGGGGCCCCGTCGCAAGGGGGCCCGAAAACGCCGAAGGCCCGGGCGAGGACCCGGGCCTTCGGTAAAACCGCAGCTCAGCTGCGCAATTTCAGGCAGAGCACGAAGTCGTTGGCGTCGACCGGGCTGTCGAAGAAGTAGTTGTGGGAGTAGCCCGGGGTGCCTTCGCACTTGTTCTTGTCGGTCGTGCCAGGGATGCGCTTGAGCACCTCGTAGGCGCCCGGCCCGCACTGGACCTTCTGCATCTGCGGCTTGTCGTTGCTCGTGCCGACGTTCTTGAGGCACTCGCCGACCTGGACCGAGGCCGCGTCGCCGGCCTGCACGCCGGGCTTGCTGGCCGACGGCGCTGCGCTCGGCGGCGCCGACTGCCCGCCGTTGCCGGCGGCCGGGGCGGAGGCGCCGGGCTTGCCCGAGGACTGGGCCGCCGGCGGGTTGCTCGTGTCGGTCTTCTTGTCCTTCAGGACGTAGTAGTACACGCCGACGCCGGCGCCACCGAGCAGCAGCAGCACCAGGATCGCGACCAGCGCGACCGTGCCGCCGGAGCGCTTCTTCTCCTCCGGCTCCGGGGGCGGGCCCCACTGCGGCTCGTCCCGGTAGCCGGGCTCGTTGCCGTAGGGCTGGTAGCCGCCGCCGGGCTGCTGGTAGGTGCGGTCGTCGTAACCGCCGCGCCGGTCGTCGTACCCCTGGTCGGGGTAGCCGCCCTGGTTGCCGTACCCCTGGTTGCCATAGCCCTGGTTGCCGTAGCCGGTGTTGGGCTCGCCGTAGCCGCGGTCACCGTAGCCACCGCCACCACCGCCGCCCTGGCCGTAGCCGCCACCTTGGCCGTAGCCGCCCCCGCCCGGGCCGTAACCACCGCCGCCCTGGCGTCCTCCGCCCTGGCCTGGGTTCTGGTCCGGCGGCGGGCCCCACGAAGGCTGCTGGCCCTGGCCCTGGTCGCCATAGGGATCCGGCTGACCGCCCTGCCCCCATGGGTCCTGAGGTTGACCCTGGTACGGTCCGCCCGGCGGTCCGTAACCCGACATGATGTCCTCCTGGTCCTGCGGCCGGTGGTCGGCTTGGTGAGCCTATCGGCGTCAATGCAGCAACGGTAGCTCTCCCCCATGCCCCCTTGACCTCACGGATCCACGCCAAAAAGAGTTCAGATCAGGCGCAGCTGTCGATCTTTGGGCCGGCGCGGAGCCGCCGGACCACGCCGCTCCAGCAGGCCCGGGTCGATCGCGGCCAGGAACGGGGACGGCGCCATCTCGCGCTCGGATCCGTAGCGGAAACGGCTGCGGCTGTGCGACACGAACAGCCGGTCCTGGGCGCGGGTGAGCCCGACGAAGAACAGCCGGCGCTCCTCGGCGACGTCGTCGCCGGTCTGCTGGGCGCCCGCGAAGGGCCGCAGCGGCAGCAGGCCGTCCTCGACGCCGACCAGGAACACGACGGGGAACTCGAGCCCCTTCGAGGCGTGCAGGGTCAGCAGGTTCACCCGGTCGGCGCGCGGGTCCCAGCCGTCGACCTCGGCCCCGGTGGCCAGCGCGCCGAGGAACTCCTCGAGGTCGGCGCCGGCCCGCCGCGCGAGCGGGGTCATCAGGTCGACGGCGTTCCACACGTCGGCCTCGCCCAGGGCCATCAGGTCGCTGTCCAGCGTGCCGCAACGGCCGGCGACGACCTGGCCGGCCAGGCGGACGCGGGCCGCGATCGAGCCGCCGAGGCCGTCGGCGTAGCGCAGCTCCCGGGCGATGGCGGCGACCCCGGGGCGGTCCAGCAGCCGGTCGTGCGAGCGCTTCTGCACGGGTACGCCGGCCCGGCTCAGCGCGTCGACGATCGGCGCGGCCTGGGCGTCGGTGCGGTACAGCACGGCGATGTCCGAGAACGACATCGCGCCGACGGCGGCGCGGGAGTCGACGCGGCCGTCGTGCGAGCGGTGCGACAGGCCGCCGACCAGCTCGTCGACGGTACGCACGACGAAGTCGGCCTCGTCGGCGACGGACGCGGCCGGGTACAAGCCGACGATCGGGGCCTCGAGGTCGAGCCGGGCCGGGTCGAGCCGCCGCCCCGGCACCAGCGTGGTCGGGGCGATCGCCTGCACCGCGGCGGCCAGGATCGGCGCCGACGAGCGGTAGTTGCGGGTCAGCCGGACCACCCGGGCGTCGACCTCGCGCGTGGAGAAGTCGGCGGCGAAGCGCAGGAAGAAGGAGACCTCGGCGCCGCGGAAGGAGTAGATCGCCTGGTCGGGGTCGCCGATCGCGCACAGGTTGCCGCCGGGCGGGCACAGCAGCCGCAGCAGCTCGTACTGCACCGGGTCGACGTCCTGGTACTCGTCCACGAAGATCCACCGCCAGCGCGCGCGGTACCGCTCCACCAGCGCCGGCGTCTCGCGCAGCAGCTCGACGGGCAGCGTGAGCAGCTCGTCCAGCGACACCAGGTCGCGCGCCCGCAGCGCCTTGGCCAGCGTCTCCCGGGTCGAGGGCTCCATCGCCGCGAGCGCCCGGCGCGCCTCCCGCTCGCTCAGCGGCTCGAGCGCGGCCAGCAGGTCGGCGTCCTCGGCGATGCGGAACTGCGAGGTGAGCCCGGCCGCGGCCGCGTTCTCGCGCAGCACGGACAGGCCCAGTGCGTGGAACGTGGAGACCGTGATCGCCTCGGTGACCGGCCCGAGCAGCCCCTCGAGCCGCTCGCGCAGCTCCTCGGCGGCCCGGCGGGTGAACGTGATCGCCAGGCACTCCTCCGGGTAGACGCCCAGCTCGGCGCAGAGGTACGCGACCCGGTGGGTAAGCGTGCGGGTCTTGCCGGTGCCGGGGCCGGCCACGATGAGCAATGGGCCGCCGGGCGCCGAGGCCGCGACCCGCTGCAGCGCGTCGAGCCGGTCGAGCAGCCCGGTGCCGACCTCCTCCATCCCGGCGAGCATCGGCTCGAGGGGCTCGTGCGGCGAGGGCGGCGGGGCGATCGGCGGGGGCGGCGGGGCGGCCTCCGCGGGCCCGTTCCGCCGCCGCCGGGGCTGGGCCTTGGGGGCCGGCTCGGCCTTGCGCTGCTTGGGCAGAGCCGGCATCGGTACCTCGAACAGAACGTCCTCGTGGGCGCTCACGCGCAGTTCGGAGGGGTCGAACAGCTTGATGACGCCGTACTCCCCGTCGTATCCGGGCGTGCGCCGCACCTGCCCGCGCCGCAGCCGCGCGATGGCCTCGCCGAGCAGCTCGCCGCCGGCCCGGGCCACATCCTCGACCGGCACCGAGCGCAGGATCGACAGCTCCGGTCCGAGCTCCGCCACCAGGGCCGCGAGCTTCTCGTCGACGGTCTTCGACTTCGGACCGACCCCGTTGATCTCGCCCAGGATCTCGTGCAGCTGGATCAGGTGGGTGACCCCGGGCGCGCCGGGTGGCGTGAAGCCCTCGGGCCGGTCGGCGAGCTCCTCGACCCGGTGCAGCACGCCGACGGTGAGCGGCTTGCCGCACTCGGGGCAGCGGCCCTGGGCCTCGCGGGTGCGGGCCGGCGGCCAGTTCACGTCGCAGGCGCGGTGGCCGTCGGCGTGGTACTTGCCCTCCTCGGGGAAGAACTCGAGCGTGCCGACCAGGCCCTCGCCGGTGCGCAGCATGTCGCGGACGCCGAGGTAGGACAGGTCGCCGCGCAGCAGCGTCGCCTCGCGGGCCAGCGCCGGCGCGGAGTGCGCGTCGGAGTTGGACACCAGCCGGTACCGGTCCAGCGACGACACCCGCCAGTTCATCTCCGGGTCGGAGGAGAGGCCGGTCTCCACGGCGAAGATGTGCTCGGCGAGGTCGGCGTAGCAGTCGGCGATGGCGTCGAAGCCGGACTTGGAGCCGAGTGCGGAGAACCAGGGCGTCCAGATGTGCGCCGGGACGAGGAAGCCGTCCGGGCTCGCCTCCAGGGTGATCTCCAGCAGGTCGCGGGAGTCCAGGCCCAGGATCGGGCGGCCGTCGGAGCCGAGGTTGCCGATCCGCCCGAGCGCGGTGTTGAAGCGGGCGACCGCGTCGAAGTCGGGCTGGTAGATCAGGTGGTGGACCTTGCGGGTACGGTCGCCGCGCTTGTAGATCGTGGAGATCTCGACGGACAGCATGAACCGCGCGGCGACATCGGCCCCGCCGAGGCGGGCCGGCAGCCGGCGCAGGATGTCGGCCTCGCGGTCGGGGTGCAGGCGGTAGAGGCCCGGCTCGGCCGGCACCAGCGCCTCGCGCAGGTGGTCGAACCAGGCCGGGTGGGTGAAGTCGCCGGTGCCGAGCAGGGCGATGCCCTTGCGCCGCGCCCACCCGGTGAGCGTCTCGATGCTGAGGTCACGACTGCACGCCCGGGAGTACCTCGAGTGGATGTGCAGGTCCGCGACGAACGAGTCGGTAGCGGCGTTCGAAGGCACGCTGCATCCTGTCACAGCAGCCCCACGCGTCGCCCGCTACGCGCCGTGGAGCTCGACGATCGAGATGTCCGGGGGTGCGCCGAAGCGGACGGGCGGCCCCCAGAAGCCGGCGCCGCGGGTGACGTAGACCTGGGTGCCGTCGACCGTGCCGAGGCCGGCCACGATCGGCTGCTGCAGGCCCACGAGCAGGTTGAACGGCACCATCTGCCCGCCGTGGGTGTGCCCGGACAGCTGCAGGTCGACGCCGTGCCGGGCCGCGTCGTGGGCCTGGATCGGCTGGTGGGCGAGCAGCACCACGGGGCGGGCGGGGTCGCGGCCGTCGAGCGCCTTGCCGAAGTCGGGGCCGTCGCCGACGTCCTTGCCGCTGAGGTCGTTCACCCCGGCGAGGTCGAGGCCGAGCACGTCGACGCGCTCGTTGCGCAGGACCCGCACGCCGAGCGAGTTCACCTCGTTGACCCACTCCTGGTAGCCGGAGAAGTACTCGTGGTTGCCGGTGACGAAGAAGCTGCCGTGCTTGCCGCGCAGGTCCTGCAGCGGCTCGGCGGCCGCGCCGAGCTCGGCGACACTGCCGTCGACCAGGTCGCCGACGACCGCGACGAGGTCCGCGTCGACCGAGTTGATCATTCGCACGATGCGCTCGGTGTGCGAGCGGCCCAGCAGCGGGCCGAGGTGGATGTCGGACACCACCGCGATGCGGAAGCCGTCCATGCTCGCGGGCAGCTTGGCCAGCCGGATGGGGACGTGCTTCAGGTTCGGGGCGCTCATGGCCTGGTACACCCCGATGCCCACGGCGCTCGCGGACAGCACGCCCGCGGTGACGGCGAGCGACCGGCCGAGCAGCAGGCGCCGCCCCGTGTCGAAGGCCGGATCGGCCGCGATGGGCGCGGGCGGCGGCTCGGCGGCGAACGCGGTGCTCTCTTCGACGTCACCGTCCGGGACGGCGGGGGCGGCTTCACCCAGGCGGGAGCGGTACGCCCAGAGGCGTATCGCCAGCCGCGGTACCTCCAGGATCAGCAGCGTGACCAGCAGGTAGAACATCAGCGCGAGCCAGAGGAAGCCGGGCCAGGCCACGATCGCCTGCCGCGAGTGCGGCAGGGCCCGCGACAGCGCCAGGGTCGCGGGGATCACCAGGGCCAGCAGCACCGCGATCACGGAGCCGATGATGCGGGCGCGGCGGGTGCGGGTGGTGTCCCTGACCAGGCGCTTCCAGAGGTACCAGTGGATGCCCCCGACGACGATGAGCACGACCACCAGGAGGACGGCGATCACCGGCTCAGCCGCCCGCGAACGGGGGCAGCACGTCGACCGTCGCGGCCGTGGGCAGGGCGGCGTCCCGGTCCCGCCAGGCGGTGCCGTCGACCAGGAACGAGCAGGCGGTCACCACGCCGGCGAGACGCGGCCGGCCGGCGGTCACCGTCGCGACCAGGTCGGCCAGGGTCGCGGCCTCGACCTTCTCCTCGGGCACGCCGGCGGCCGCGCGGGCCCCCGCGAAGTAGCGGACGAGCAGCAACTCGGTCATCCTCCGATGGCAGACATGGGCCGGGCGGGCTGCAGGAACTTCGGGTCGTCGATGCCGTGGCCGGCCGGCTTGGCCCACATCGCCTTGCGCCACAGGTCGGCCAGCTCCTCGTCGCCGGCGCCGCCCCGCAGCGCGCCGCGCAGGTCGGTCTCCTCCTGGCTGAACAGGCACGAGCGGATCGCGCCGTCGGCGGTCAGGCGGGTCCGGTCGCAGGCGCCGCAGAACGGGCTCGACACGCTGGCGATCACCCCGACCCGGGCCGGGCCGCCGCCGACCGCGGCGTGCCCGTCGACGATCCAGGTCTCGGCCGGCGAGCCGCCGCGCGCGTCGGGGTCGGGCCGCAGCGTGTAGGCCGAGCGCAGGGCCGCGAGGATCTCGGCCCCGGTGACCATCTCCTCGCGCCGCCAGGTGTGCCCCGCGTCGAGCGGCATCTGCTCGATGAACCGCAGCTCGTAACCGCGCTCGAGGGCGAACGCGAGCAGGCCCACGGCCTCGTCGTCGTTGACCCCGCGCAGCAGCACCGCGTTCATCTTCACCGGCAGCAGCCCGGCCGCGGCGGACGCGGCGAGCCCGGCGACCACGTCGGCGTGCCGGTCGCGGCGGGTGAGCGCCTTGAACTGGGCCGGGTCGGTGGTGTCGAGCGAGACGTTGACCCGGTCGAGCCCGGCGGCGGCCAGCGGCTCGGCGAGGCGGGCGAGGCCGATGCCGTTGGTGGTGAGCATCATGCGCGGGCGGCGGGTCAGCCCGGCGACGGCCCGGACGATCTCGACCAGCCCGCGGCGCAGCAGCGGCTCGCCGCCGGTGAAGCGGACTTCGGTGACGCCGAGGCGGTGCACGGCGACGTCGATGAGCCGCACGATCTCGGCGTCGGTGAGCAGCGACGGGTTCGGCAGCCAGTCGAGGCCCTCGGCGGGCATGCAGTAGGTGCAGCGCAGGTTGCACCGATCGGTCAGTGAGACCCGCAAATCGGTCGCCACGCGCCCGAACCGGTCACCCAGACCGGCCCCGGGGGGTTCCTGCGATGCCGATGGAGTCATGCATCGAACGGTACCCGGTTCAGAGCGCCCGAAGCAGGGCCCGGACGGCGTCCCTGTAGGACGCGCCGAACAGCGCGGTGTGCACGAGCATCAGGTACAGGCGGTGCAGCGGCACCCGCTCCGGCCAGCCGTCGGCCAGCGGCCACGCCTCGCGGTACGCCGCCAAGAGCCGGTCGTGGTGCACCACCCCGCCCCACAGCCCGAGCAGCGCCAGGTCGGTCTCGCGGTGCCCGCCGTGCGCGGCCGGGTCGACGAGCCAGCCCCGGCCGCCGCGGTCCCACAGCACGTTGCCGGGCCACAGGTCGCCGTGGATGCGCGACGGCGGCTCGTCCCCGCCGTAGCCGGCGATGCCGCTCATCACCCGCTCGACCGCGGCGATGTCGTCGCGGGTCAGCGCCTCGGTCGACGCCTCCAGGAAGGGAAGCAGGCGGTGCTCGGCGAACCACTCGCCCCAGGGCCGCGCCGAGGGCTCGTTGGGCAGCGGGAGCGTGCCGATATACCCGGGCCAGGGCGCCCCGAACGCGTCGGCGCCCGCGCGGTGCAGGCCGGCCAGCCCCCGTCCGAGCTCCTCGGCGCCCTGCGGGGTCGCCTCGCCGTGGTCGATCCACTCCAGGGCCAGCAGGTCCGGCAGCTCGGCGATGATCTCGGGCACCCGCGCGGCGCCGGCCGCGCGCAGCCAGCGCAGGCCCGCGGCCTCGGCGGCGAAGAACCCCGGGGGCGGGTCGGTGAGGGACTTGGCGAAGATCGAGCCGCCGTCGTCGAGGGTCAGCCGCTGGGCCGTGCAGATCGAGCCGCCCGGCACCGGCGTCTCGCGGATGCGCTGGTGCTTGATGAAGACGGGCAGCTGGGCCGGGTGCTCCCGCAGGTACTGCAGGTCCATTATTCGGACTCTTCCAGATGGTGGCTCGCGGCGAGGGCCGGAGGGAGCACGGCTCCGCCGATCAGGCTCAGCAGGCTCATCACGCGGTCGGCGGTGCCCATGTGGCCCGCGTGCAGGGCGTGGTAGCCGAAGTGCAGCGTGCCGAAGACGGCCGTGGCGACCCCGACGAGCCAGCTGACCGCGGGCCGGTCGGCGATCGCGGCGCCGGCGAACAGGACGGCCAGGGTCAGCATGGTGGCGCCGAGGTCGACGGTGAGGTGCTGGTTGAACGGCGGGTACGACGCCGTCCAGTGCAGCCCGAAGCCCGGGAAGGTGTCGAAGAAGTGGTGCGGGGCCGCGACCGCCCACGCGCCCCAGACCAGGTTGACCAGGCCCAGGGCGGCGAAGCCCAGCCGGCGGACGGGGCGGAGGAGCTTACGCGGCGGCGGCGAGGGCTTCACGCGCGTCATCGTACGAGCGCAGCACCTCCTCCACCGGCGCCACGATGTGGGTGCGGGCGACCCCGGCGATCGCGCTGCGCATCCGGCGTTCGGCCCGGGCCCGGGCGCGGCGCGCGGCGATGGCGGCGAAGGGGCGCACGACCACGGCGAGCAGCAGCCCGAACAGCAGCCCGCCGCCGAGCAGCACGGTGGCCAGCGGAACCCCGGAGCCGACGGTGGGCCCGCTGACGTTGGGCAGGCCGAGCAGGGCGAACACGGCCCGCACGGCGAGCCAGACCAGCCCGGCCAGGGCGGTCGCGGCGCCGAGCCACTGCAGCGCGCCGATCAGCCGCCACCAGGCGGGCCGGCGGGACAGGCCGAGATCCGCGGAGGCGACGGCGACGTCGAGCGCGTCGGGCACGTCGTCGACCCGCGAGCGCGACGCGGTGGTGATCGCGGTCGGCCACGGCTCCGGCAGCCCGCCGCCGGCCTGCGCGGCGACCTCGCGGGCGGCCAGCGTCACCGCGGCCTTCTGCGCGGCGGTGGACTCCGGCAGGGAGCTGGCGTCGGGGGCCACGACCGGCCCGGCCTCCAGGTGCAGGCGCTTGAGCGGGTCGGGCCGCAGGCGGCGGGCCCAGCGCAGCAGGGGCCAGCCGAGGGAGGCGGTGGCCCGGTACCGGTAGGTGCGCTCGGTCGCCGCGGCCACGATCGGGGCGCCGGCGGCTTCGGCGAGCGCGCCGGAGAGGCGGTTGACGGTCTGCTGCGGTACCGCCGCAGAAGCTTTTGATCCGGTGCCGACCAGCGGCTGCAGGTCGGCGACCGCGTCGGTGACATCGCTGTTGAGGCGCAGGAGCGCGGCCTGCCGCTGGGCGACCGCCCGCTCCAGCGCGCCCCGCAGGGCGCCGAGGCCGGGCTGGCCCTTGGCCGAGGTCGCGAACACCGGCACCCCGCCGAGGCCGTCCTCCTCGAGCAGCCGGCCGAGGTCGGCGACGAGGCGCTCGGCGTCGGCCCGGTTGAGCCGGTCGGCCTGGTTGAGCACGACCACGGTCACGTCGCGGTGGTGCTGGAACTGGGCGAGGTACTGCTGGTGGACGACGCGGTCGGCGTACTTCTGCGGGTCGAGCACCCAGACCACGAGGTCGACCAGGCGCAGCAGCCGGTCGACCTCCAGGCGGTGCTGCTCCAGCACCGAGTCGAAGTCGGGCAGGTCGAGCAGGACGAGGCCGCGCAGGGCCGCCTGGTCGTCGCCGTCCAGCGCGCTCTCGCGGGTGAACCGCCGGTTCGGAGGCACGCCGAGCCAGTCGAGCAGCGGGCCGGCGCCGGCCTGGCCCCACACGCAGGCGTGCGCGACGCCGGTCGTCGGGCGGCGTACCCCGACCCGCGACAGCTGGAACCCGGAGACCGCGTTGAACAGGCTCGACTTGCCGCTGCCGGTGGCCCCGGCCAGCGCGATGACGGTGTGGGCCCGGGACAGACGCAGCCGCTCGCCGGAGCGGTCGATCACGGTGCGGGCGGTGACGAGCCGGTCCTCCGGCACGTGGCCCTCGGCCGCGACGACGAACCGGTGCAGCGCCTCGACCCGCCCGACCAGCCGATCGGCGTTGACGGGCTGCCGCGGCACCATCTGCTTCACCCGCTCGACCAGGCTCATGCCGTCACCTCCGCCTCGCACAGGGGCCGGCGCCGGCCCGAGCCTGACAGGCTGCGTCCATTGATCGCGGCCCCTCCGCTTCGCTCCGGACCGCTCACGTTTGGTCCACCTCCGAGCGGGCGTTGTGGATGTCGGTGCTCAGCGTGCGCAGCCGGGGCGAGAGGTCCTCGTCCACGCCGGCGCCGGTCAGGGCGCTGCTGAAGCGGCCGGCCTCGGTGGCGAAGAGTTCCGCGACCCGCTCGGCGAGGCTCTGCCGCGCGCGCTCGGCCAGGGTCCGCACGGCCTGGTCGCCGAAGATCGCCTCGAGCACCTTCTGGGCCGCGATCGTGGTGCCACCGGCGACCGCGATCTCGGCCCCGGTCGGGATGAACGCCGTCGCCGCGAAGACGCTGACCATCACGAGCAGGCCTGTCGCGTTCACCGCGTAGGCGCTGGCCCTGGCGACCACGCGCTTGTCGCCGGCCTCGGTGCGCACCAGGTCGAGCACCGAACGCTGCCAGTCGCGCACGAGCCGCTCGATGCGCTCGTCGAGGTCGTCGGACGGGTGCACCAGGCCGGGCGTGGCCTCGAGCAGCGCGGCCCCGGCCGGGTGGGCCTTCCACGCGGTGCCGGCCCGCTCGGCGGCGTCGGTCGCGGCCCCCTTGAGCAGGATCGCGAGCCCCGAGGTGAGCGCCTGCTGGAACCGCTCGCCCGGCGCCGGGCGCCCGGTGATCGCGGCCACGGCGCGGTCGCGCAGCTTG
Source organism: Dactylosporangium sp. NPDC049140 (assembly GCF_040648435.1). NCBI lineage: Bacteria > Bacillati > Actinomycetota > Actinomycetes > Micromonosporales > Micromonosporaceae > Dactylosporangium > Dactylosporangium sp. NPDC049140. Next base: position 660,844 of record NZ_JBEZDS010000001.1, read on the forward strand.
CCGACGCGGGCCTGCAGCGCGCGCATGATGTCGCCGGTGCCGACGAGCTCCTGCCAGCGGGCGAGCACCTCGCCGCGCAGCAGCGCGCCGTCGTGGATGCCCTTCTCGACCGACTCGGTGGCGGCCCGGTAGGCGACGTGCACCGCCTCGGTGAGTGCCTTGGCCGCGGCGACCTGGTCCTCGGCGGCGGCCGCGAGGATCACCACGTCGACGGTGAGCGCGTCGATGGCCCCGCCGACGGTCTGGCGCACCACGGCCGCCCGGGCGTCGGCGTCACGGGCGAGCCGGCCGAGCCAGTCGTGCAGCGTGCCGATCTGCGCCTCGCCGAGCAGGCCCTGGCTGTCGAGGCGGGTCTCCGGCAGTACGAACAGCGGCACCCCGCCCAGGTCCTGCTCCTGCAGCATCTGGGTCAGGTGCGGGGCGATCTCGTTCGCGGCCCCGCCGCCGGGCACGCGGTCGAGCACCAGCGCGACGGCGGTGCCCCGGTTGCGCGCGGTGCGCAGCAGGTTCCAGGGCACGGCGTCGGCGTAGCGGGACGCGGTGGTGACGAAGAGCCAGAGGTCGGCCGCGGCGAGCAGCTGCCCGGCGAGCTGCCGGTTGGCGTCCACGACGGAGTCGATGTCGGGCGCGTCGAGCAGGGCGAGGCCCGGGGTCAGGGCCTGGGCCGAGACGATCTGCAGGGAGCGGGTGTTGCCGCTCGGGCCGCTGGTGCGGGCGAGCGACGGCAGCAGGTTGGCCCGCGAGAACCAGGACATGTCGGCCGGGTGGCAGACCAGCACCGGGGCGCGGGTGGTCGGGCGCAGCACGCCGGCCGGGCTGATCGGGGTGCGGACCAGGCTGTTGACCAGCGTGGACTTGCCGGCCCCGGTGGAGCCGCCGACGACCACGAGCAGCGGGGCGTCGAGGCGCTCGAGCCGGGGGAGCAGGTAGTCGTCGAGCTGGGCGACCATCGCCTTGGCGACGGTGCCGGCCCGCTCGGCGCTGGGCAGCGGCAGCGCGAACCGGGTCGCCCGGACCGTGTCGCGCAGCTCGACGAGGCGCTCCGGCAGCGATTCGTTCGTTGTGTGGTCTGCGTCACGTGGGCGCGGTGGACGACCGGACGATGGGGCATCCGACGAAGGGGTCGGGCCCGTCGACCGGGCGGACACCGACTCGCCCTGTGTGGTCACGGGTAAATCGTCCATGATGCGGCTCCTGAGCGCCATGCAATGGCCGTGGGCATCGATGCCACCGTGCGCAATCACACCCGGGAATCACCCCGGCCCCTCCGGAGTTGCGTCAGATGGACTCAAGGTTCCACTTGACGATCGAGAGTCACGTGGCACTATTGAGTGACAGTCACTCAACTTCGCGGCCGGCGGCTTCCGCCGACTGCCCCATGGAGGTCATAGAGCTATGGCACGTGCGGTCGGCATCGACCTCGGAACCACCAACTCGGTGGTCAGTGTCCTGGAGGGCGGCGAGCCCAGCGTCATCGCCAACGCCGAAGGTGCGCGCACGACGCCCTCCATCGTCGCCTTCGCCCGCAACGGCGAGGTGCTCGTCGGTGAGGTCGCCAAGCGGCAGGCCGTCACCAACCCGGACCGGACCATCCGCTCCGTCAAGCGTGAGATGGGCACCAACTGGGCCATCGACATCGACGGCAAGAAGTACACCCCGCAGGAGATCTCCGCGCGGGTCCTCATGAAGCTCAAGCGCGACGCCGAGGCCTACCTGGGCGAGCAGATCACCGACGCGGTCATCACCGTGCCGGCATATTTCAACGACGCCCAGCGCACCGCCACGAAGGAGGCCGGCGAGATCGCCGGGTTCAACGTGCTGCGCATCGTCAACGAGCCCACCGCCGCGGCCCTCGCCTACGGCCTGGACAAGGGCTCCAAGGAGCAGACCGTCCTGGTCTTCGACCTCGGCGGCGGCACCTTCGACGTCTCCGTCCTCGAGCTCGCCGAGGGCGTCGTGGAGGTCAAGTCGACCTCCGGCGACAACCACCTCGGTGGCGACGACTGGGACGAGCGCGTGATCGACCACCTGGTCAAGACCTTCCGCGGCCAGCACGGCATCGACCTGTCGGCCGACAAGATGGCCATGCAGCGACTGCGCGAGGCGGCCGAGAAGGCCAAGATCGAGCTGTCCGCGGCCACCACGACCTCGATCAACCTGCCCTACATCACCGCCGGCCCCGACGGCCCGCTGCACCTGGACACCCAGCTGTCGCGCTCGGAGTTCCAGCGGATGACGCAGGACCTGCTCGACCGGACCAAGGTGCCGTTCGAGTCGGCGATCAAGGACGCCGGCATCAACGTCGCCAAGCTCGACCACGTCATCCTCGTCGGCGGCTCGACCCGTATGCCGGCCGTGACCGACCTGGTCAAGCAGCTCACCGGCAAGGAGCCCAACAAGGGCGTCAACCCGGACGAGGTCGTCGCCGTCGGCGCCGCCCTGCAGGCCGGCGTGCTCAAGGGCGAGGTCAAGGACGTCCTGCTGCTCGATGTCACCCCGCTGTCGCTGGGCATCGAGACCAAGGGCGGCATCATGCACAAGCTGGTCGAGCGCAACACGACGATCCCGACCAAGCGCTCCGAGGTCTACACGACCGCTGACGACAACCAGCCCTCCGTGCTCATCCAGGTCTTCCAGGGCGAGCGGGAGATGGCGGCGTACAACAAGCGCCTCGGAACCTTCGAGCTGACCGGCATCCCGCCGGCGCCGCGTGGCGTGCCGCAGATCGAGGTCACCTTCGACATCGACGCCAACGGCATCGTGCACGTGTCCGCCAAGGACCTGGGCACGGGCAAGGAGCAGTCGATGACGATCACCGGCGGCTCGGCGCTGCCGAAGGACGACATCGAGCGGATGATGCGCGACGCGCAGGACCACGCCGACGAGGACAAGCGCCGCCGCGAGGAGGCCGAGACCCGCAACCTGGCCGAGGCCCTGCAGTGGCAGACCGAGAAGTTCCTCGCCGAGAGCGGCGACAAGATCCCGGCCGAGTCCCGCGAGCAGATGAACGAGGCGCTGGGCGACCTGCGCAGCGCGCTCGGCGGCAACGACACCGAGCGGATCAAGGCGGCGCACGAGAAGCTCGCCCAGGTCTCGCAGCAGGCCGGCAGCGCGCTGTACGAGCAGCAGCGCCAGCAGACCGCCGATGACGCCGCCGGCGCCACGGGCGGTGCGACCGGCGCGGGCGCGACGGGTGCCCAGGCCGGCGGCAACGGCCCGGATGACGTCGTCGACGCCGAGATCATCGACGAGGACAACAAGAAGTGACGGATGCCAAGAAGCCGGCCGCGCCGGAGGCCCCTGAGGACGAAGCCGTCACGGTCGACGAGGCCGTGACGGCGGGGGCCACCGAGGAGCCGGAAGAGGAGAAGCCGGTGGAAGGGGAGATCGTGGACGAGGCGTTCACGGTGCACCGATCCACCGACGGTCCGAACCAGGCAGCAGCGCAGGGCACCACCGACGACACGCACCAGCACGGGCTGGGCGCGGAGCTGGCGGCCCTGCGCACCGATCTCGACGAGCGCACGCGGGACCTCCAGCGGGTCACCGCCGAATACGCCAACTACCGCAAGCGGGTCGACCGCGACCGGACGGCCGTGGTCGAGCAGGCCAGCGCCAACGTGCTGGGCGCGCTGCTGCCCGTCCTCGACGACCTCGACCGGGCGCGCGACCACGGCGACCTGGTCGGGCCGTTCGGGGCGGTGGCGGAGCAGCTCACCGCCGCGCTGACCAAGTTCGGGCTCACCGTCTTCGGGGCCAAGGGCGACCCGTTCGACCCCACCCGCCACGAGGCGGTGGCCCATCTGACCTCGGCCGAGGTGAGCGAGCCGACCTGCATCGACGTGATGCGGCGCGGCTATCTCCTCGGCGAGCGGCTGCTGCGACCGGCGCTGGTCGCGGTCGCCGACCCGGAGTAGACGAACGCCTGGAGGAGGTGGCGCGATGAGTTCGAAGGACTGGTTGGAAAAGGATTTCTACGCGGTTCTGGGCGTCACCAAATCCGCTTCCACCGACGAGATCAAGAAGGCGTACCGGAAGCTCGCGCGTGAGCTGCACCCCGACCGCAACCCGAACAACGCGGCGGCCGAGGAGCGGTTCAAGGCGGTGTCGGAGGCGTATGACGTGCTCTCCGACCCGGCGCGGCGCAAAGAGTACGACGAGATGCGGTCGCTGTTCGGCGCGGGCCAGTTCCGCCGCAACGCCCGGGCCGGTGGCCCGGCGGGGGCGGGCGGGCCCGGGTTCGACTTCACCGACCTGTTCGGCAACGCCGGGTCCGCCGCTGGTGGCGGCGGTCCGGCGGGGGCGGGCGGGGACCGGCGCTTCGGCGGTGCGGGCTTCTCGGACCTGTTCAGCTCGATCTTCTCGGGCGGCGGTGCTGCCCCCGCGACGGGACGGCGCAGCCGGGGGCGGGACGTCGAAACCGAGGTCGTGCTCAACTTCGTCGACGCGGTGCAGGGCGCGACGCTGCCCATCACCCTGCGCACGCCCGGCACCTGCGAGACCTGCCACGGCAACGGGGCCGCGCCCGGCACGGCCCCGCGCACCTGCCCGAAGTGCCGCGGCCTGGGCGTCGTGAGCAGCAACCAGGGCTCGTTCAGCTTCACCGAGCCCTGCCGCGAGTGCCAGGGCGTGGGCACGATCGTCGACGAGAAGTGCCCGGAGTGCCACGGGACCGGCGGGGTCACCAAGACCCGCACGATAAACGTGCGCATCCCGGCCGGCGTGGCCGACGGCCAGCGCATCCGCCTCGCCGGTCGCGGCGAGCCGGGCACCCGGGGCGGGTCGCCAGGCGACCTGTTCGTGCTCATCAAGGTCCGTCCCGACCCGGTCTTCGGCCGTAGCGGCGACGACCTGACGCTGACGGTGCCGGTGACGTTCGCGGAGGCGGCGCTCGGGGCCGACCTGCGCGTGCCGACGCTCGACTCGACCGTGACGCTGCGGGTGCCCCCCGGCACGCCCAGCGGACGGACGCTGCGGGTGCGCGGCAAGGGCGTCGCCCGGCGCGACGGCAACGTGGGTGACCTGCTGGTCACCATCGATGTCCACGTGCCGGCCGAGCTGTCCGAGAAGGCCCGGCAGGCGCTGTCCGACTATGCGGCCGCGGCGCCGCCGGCCCCTCGGGAGCGGCTCGACGCGATCGCCCGGGAGCGAAGTAGTTATGAACGATGACGACGGCACCGAGCGCGAGATCTTCATCAGCTTCGAGGCGGTCTCCGACGCGAAGGTGCTGATCATCTCGATCGCGGCGCGGCTGGCCGGGATGCACCCGCAGACCCTGCGGCAGTACGACCGAATGGGTCTGGTGCAGCCCGGCCGCACGTCCGGCGGCGGGCGCCGCTACAGCGAGCGCGACGTCGCGCTGCTCCGCGAGGTGCAGCGGCTCAGCCAGGAGCAGGGCGTCAACCTCGCCGGCATCAAGCGGATCATCGAGCTGGAGGGTCAGGTCGGCGACCTGCGGCAGCGGGTGGCCGACCTGGAGGCCGAGCTCGTGCGGACCCGCACACGGCTGGCCCAGATCGAGGCGGCGGGCTTCCCGCGCCGCGATCTGGTGCCGTCCAACCAGCACCAGACCGCGCTCGTGGTGTGGCGTCCGACAAAGAGCGGCTGACGCACGTTTGGTCCGCGCACGTCGCGGGCACCACTGCGACAGGGAATGGTGCGGTCGTTCCGGAGGCTGACCGGAGCGACGAGCGCAAGGGGTGTGGTCACCTTGAGGGGCGTCCCGCTTTCGCGGGACGCCCCTCGTTTTGGTGGCTCTTTCGGATGACATATCCGTCTATGTGGTGGTTCACCCACGGTAAGCAACCGCTCGGCTCTTCCCATGCCAGGTGGATGCGGGCTAAGTTGTCGCCAACCAGGACCCGGGCGGGACCGACTCCGCCGGTCGTGACCCGCTGGCCACGGGAGCTGACGGTGAGTGTGACAGAGGCGGGATTCCGGGGCTTCGAGAACCCGGTCGACCCTACCCCGGCCGAACTGCGCGCGTGGGCCTACCACCCCGACGCATCGCTGTTGTCGACCATGCCCAGCGACTGGGACCTGCTGGTGGCCGGCGACCGGCTGATCGGCACCCTCTTCGAGCTGGCCATGGACCCGGCCTGCCCGGCGCGCCGCTTCGCCCTGCACTGCATGTACATCTATGCCGCCGACGGCATCCGCACGCACTTCCGCGCGCACCCCAAGCGGCGCCTGAAGAAGTTCGTGGAGCAGGCCGAGGAGCACGGCGACGAGCTGCTGTCGGTCTGGGCCCACAACGCGCGCATGCTCCTGGCGCGTCCCGACCTGTTCGAATACCACGACTGGTGCGAGGGCGGCCTGGTCCGCCAGCCGCGAAGGCTGAGCTGAACCGACGCTCCCTCAACGGGGGTAACACCCACTACAGTGTCGTCGTGAGCGCGGACCGGCCGGACATGCGTATCTCCGACGCTGAGCGGGAGTTCGTGGTCGCTCAGCTGAATGCCGCTGTCGCCGAAGGGCGATTGACGCTCGCCGAGTTCGAGGAGCGCGTCGACGGCGTGCTGCGCTCCCGGACGTTCGGCGAGATCGAGCCCTACGTCGGCGACCTGCCCCAGAAGGGCCCCATCGCGGCCCCGGAGCAGCTGGAGATCCGCAACCAGTCGTCCAGCCTCAAGCGGGTCGGGCGCTGGACGGTGCCGCGGCGGCTGCTCATCAGCACGCGCGCCGGATCGGTCAAGCTCGACTTCACCGAGGCCCAGTTCACCACCCAGCTCGTCGAGGTGCGGCTGGAGGCCCGCTCCAGCCGGATCGAGCTGGTGCTGCCGCCCGGTGCGACCGCCGACATCGACAGCATCGCGCCGCACTCGAGCTCGCTGAAGCAGAAGGTGCCGGCGGCGTACGACGCGGCCGGCTCCGGGATCGTCTTCCGCATCGGCGGCGAGGTGCGCAGCAGCAACGTCCGCGTGCGCTACCAGCGCCGGTTCCTCCGCTGGCGCTGGTGAAGCGGCGGCCGGTTCTGGTTCTTGCGCTCGCCGCCGCCCTGGTCTCGACGCTGAGCGCGGGCTCGTGCGCGCCGAACAGCACCCCGGAGCCGGCGCAGCCCACGGACGGCGACGTGTCCTACGAGGACATGCCGACCGCGTACCCCAGTGCCAACCCCACCGACCGGCAGAACGTGGTGCCGGTGCCGAAGGGCACCTCGCCCCGCGGCGTCGAGTTCGTCGACGCCGGCACCGGCTATGCGCTGTTCACCTCGTGCGTGGCCGGGGGCGCGTGCAAGGCCGGGCTCGCGCTGACCCTCGACGGCGGCTCCAGCTGGGTCGAGCGCGCGCTGCCCTTCGACGACGCGATCGACGTGGACATGCGGCTCGGCCGCGGCAACGTGCTGATCATCAAGGCGGCGCCGGACGGGTACTTCATCTCCCGCGACAGCGGCCGCACCTTCCAGCGCCGCCCGCTCACCCCGCCGCCGGTCGAGCTCAACCTCGCCGAACCGCAGTTCTCGGTCGGCTGCCAGGACCCCGCCGCGCCCGGCTGCTCCGACGCCCAGCCGTGGATTGTGGGCGACGACGGCAACCGCGCCCCGCTGCCCGGCCGCCCGTCCGGCCAGCACGAGTGGACCGGACTCGCCGCGGCCGCCGACGGCACGCTCTGGCTGACCGCCCGCGCGGCCGGGGGCGCGCCCGGCTCCTCGCCGGCCGCCGGCACCACGATCAGCGTCTGGAGCAGCTCCGACCACGGGCACAGCTGGAAGGCGCAGGGCAGCGCGCTCGCGTCCCAGGCCAACGCCGTCGTGCGGCCCGTGGTCTCGCCCGACGGCGGCGACGTCTGGCTGGTCGGGCCCCAGTTCGCGGCCCACATGGTGGCGGGCAAGGACGGCACGGCCGCGGGCTGGACCGAGTCGACCGCGATGCGCGAGGTCGCCCAGGTCTTCAGCGCCGAGGTGCTGCCCGCCCATCGGCTGCTCATCGCCAGCGGCCAGGGCGTCTGGCTCCTCGACGGCCAGCAGCGAGTCCGCGACACCGGGGCCCGCCTGATCTTCCGGCTGCGGCGCCTCGATGCCACGACGATTCTGGGGTACCCCGCCCAGCAGTCCGGCGACGTCTGGCTCTGCACCGTCGGTGACCAGGGGTGTGACTGGGTACACGTGGGAGTCTCCTCGCGCTAGTGGCGGGACACTCGGCAATTGAGACTTGAGTGGAATAGACTCAACCTCGTGGGTGTCGTACCTCCTGAAGGACGCACTGGAACGAGGAGTCGATGAACGCCGAACGCCTGACCACCAAGAGTCGCGAGGTCATCAAGGCCGCCGTGGACGCGGCGAGCCAGCGCGGACACGCGACCGTTGAACCTTGGCACCTGCTCCTGGCGCTGCTGGACACGGGCGGGTCGACCGCCGCTGGTCTGCTGCGCGCGGTGGGGGCCAACCCCGCCGACGTGCGCCGGGCCGCCCTGCACGCCGTCGAGAAGCTGCCGAGCGCGCGCGGCGCGAGCGTGGTGGAGCCCAACGTCGCCCGTGAGTTCGCCAACGCGATCGCGGCCGCCGAGCAGATCGCCCGCCCGCTGGGCGACGAGTACACCTCGACCGAACACCTGCTGGCGGGCCTGGCCCGTGTCGGCGGGCAGGTCGCCACGCTGCTGAAGGACGCCGGTGCGACCGAGCAGAGCCTGGTCGCGGCGTTCCCGCAGGTGCGCGGGGGCGATCGCAAGGTGACCTCGGCCGACTCGGAGCAGACCTTCCAGGCGCTGGAGAAGTACGGCGTCGACCTGACCCAGGCCGCCCGGGACGGCAAGATCGACCCGGTGATCGGCCGCGACGCCGAGATCCGCCGCGTGATCCAGGTGCTGTCCCGGCGTACCAAGAACAATCCGGTGCTCATCGGCGAGCCCGGCGTGGGCAAGACCGCGATCGTGGAGGGCCTGGCCCAGCGCATCATCGCCCGTGACGTGCCCGAGTCGCTGCGCGACAAGCGCCTGGTCAGCCTCGACCTCGGCGCGATGGTCGCGGGCGCGCAGTACCGCGGCCAGTTCGAGGAGCGGCTCAAGTCCGTGCTCGAGGAGATCAAGGGCTCCAACGGCCAGGTCATCACGTTCCTCGACGAGCTGCACACCGTCGTCGGCGCCGGCAAGGGCGAGGGCTCGATGGACGCCGGCAACATGCTCAAGCCGATGCTGGCCCGCGGCGAGCTGCGGATGGTCGGCGCGACGACGCTTGACGAGTACCGCGAGCACATCGAGAAGGACCCCGCGCTCGAGCGGCGCTTCCAGCCCGTCGTGGTGGGCGAGCCGTCGATCGAGGACACCATCGGCATCCTGCGCGGGCTCAAGGAGCGCTACGAGGTGCACCACGGCGTGCGGATCACCGACGCCGCCCTGGTCGCCGCGGCCGCGCTGTCGGACCGGTACATCACCGACCGCTTCCTGCCGGACAAGGCCATCGACCTCGTCGACGAGGCGGCCTCCCGGCTGCGCATGGAGATCGACTCGCGCCCGACCGAGGTGGACGAGGTCGAGCGCAGCGTGCGCCGGCTCGAGATCGAGGAGATGGCGCTGGCCAAGGAGCCCGACGCGGCCTCGGCCGAGCGGCTCCAGCGGCTGCGCGCCGAGCTGGCCGACCGCCGGGAGTCGCTGACCGCGCTCACCGACCGGTGGCAGAACGAGAAGGCGCACATCCAGAAGATCTCCAACACCAAGGAGCAGCTGGAGCAGCTGAGGCTCGAGGCCGAGCGGGCCGAGCGCGACAACGACCTGGAGAAGGTCTCGGAGCTGCGCTACGCCGTGATCCCGGGCCTGCAGAAGGAGCTCCAGCAGGCCGAGAGCGAGCTCGGCGCCCTGCAGTCCGCGGGCGCGATGCTCAAGGAGGAGGTCTCCGCCGACGACATCGCCGCCGTGGTTGCCGCCTGGACGGGCATTCCGGCCGGCCGGCTCCTGGAGGGCGAGACCGCCAAGCTGCTGCGCATGGAGGAGGCGCTGCACAGCCGGGTGATCGGGCAGGACACGGCGATCCAGGCCGTCTCCGACGCGGTGCGCCGCGCCCGGGCCGGCGTCGCCGACCCCGACCGGCCCACCGGCAGCTTCCTGTTCCTGGGCCCGACCGGCGTCGGCAAGACCGAGCTGGCCAAGGCCCTGGCCGAGTTCCTCTTCGACGACCAGCGCGCCATGGTGCGCATCGACATGAGCGAGTACGCCGAGAAGCACACGGTCGCCCGGCTCGTCGGCGCGCCGCCCGGGTACATCGGCTACGAGGAGGGCGGCCAGCTCACCGAGGCGGTGCGGCGCCGGCCCTACACGGTCGTGCTGCTCGACGAGGTGGAGAAGGCGCACCCGGACGTGTTCGACGTGCTGCTGGCCGTGCTCGACGACGGCCGGCTCACCGACGGGCAGGGCCGCACGGTCGACTTCCGCAACACGATCCTGATCCTGACCTCGAACCTCGGCTCGGAGGTGCTCGCCGACGACCCGACGCTCAACGCGGAGCAGCGCAGCGACGCGGTGATCGCCGCCGTGCGCACCCACTTCAAGCCGGAGTTCGTGAACCGGCTCGACGACATGGTGGTGTTCAACGCGTTGTCGCCGTCCGACCTGCGGGCGATCGTGGAGATTCAGCTCGATGGGCTCGGCCGGAGGCTGGCCGACCGCCGGCTGACGCTCGACGTCTCCGACGCGGCACGTGACTGGCTGGCCAGTCTTGGGTATGACTCGGTGTACGGCGCTCGACCCCTGCGCCGCCAGATCCAGACGTCGATCGGCGACCAGCTCGCCAAGGCGCTTCTGGCCGGCGAGATCAGGGACGGGGACCGTGTGGTGGTCGATCTGTCGGACGACAAGAAGACGCTCACGGTGCAGGCCGGCTAGCTCGGGGTTTGGGGAGGAGTGCCGCTGATGCTGTGGAAGAAGCAGGCGTACGACGAGGAGCTGCGGCTCCTCGCTCAGGCCGACACGCTGGCGTTCGGCGGGGTCGGCATCGCCGGCACCCTCCTGCCCGCGACCAAGGCCTACTTCGCGGTCGAGGAGGGCCTGCGGTTGCACGGCGGCGAGCTCCGCCCGCGGCTGGAGGCCCTGCTCGACAAGGCCACCCCGGCCGGGCGGCTCTACGCCGCCGAGCTGCTCACCCACGCCGACGCGGGGGCCGGGCGCTCGGCCTGGCAGACGCTGCGCGGCCAGAGTGGCGAGGTCAAGACATTCAGCGGCTGCATCATGGGCAGCACGACCGTGTCACGGTACGCGGAAGAGCGGCTGCGCGATTAGCGTCACATCGATACGGTGACTCCCAGGATTTCCTGGGAGGAGACCGACTTGTCATTCGCAGTTCCGAACGCGCCGCGCGCTCGGCCGTCCACCGTCAGCCTCGCCTCCACGCTGCTCTTCGCGGCGGCCGGGCTTGAAGTGATCAACGTTGTCCTCTCGCTCCTCTACGCCGGCAAGATCGCTGAGGGCACCAAGAAGGTCTACGAAGACGCCGGCCTGACCGCCGGCTCGACCGCGACCACGAGCATCGGTTCGACGGTCGGGGTGATCCTCGGCTTCATCATCATCGTGATCCTGGTCCTGCTCGGCTACTTCGTGAGCCGCGGCAACCAGGTCGCGCGGGTGCTGACCTGGGTCGTGGGCGGCATCGCGCTGTGCTGCAGCGCCCTCGGCCTCGGAGCGACCCTGTTCGCCCAGACGTTCTGGGACCAGGCCCGCAAGACCAGCCCGGAGCTGCCGAGCTGGGACCGTTACCAGGAGATCGTGTACTCCCAGGTCCCCGGCTGGTACCAGCCCCTCACCACGGTGTTGAGCATCCTGATCGTCCTCGCGATCGCGATTCCGATCGTCCTGCTCGCGCTGCCGGCGTCGCACCCGTACTTCCGCAAGGCCGAGCAGCAGTGGGAGCCGCCGGTTCCCGGATCCGGTGGCCCGGGCGGTTACCCCGGCCCCGGCTACCCCGGGCAGCCGGGCCAGCCGGGCCAGCCCGGATACGGGCCGCCCAGCGGCTGATTGGGTAGCCTGCGGCGGTGCCAGTCGCACTCATCACCGGCGCTACCGCCGGCATCGGCGCCGCCTTCGCCCGCCACCTCGCCGCGGAGGGCCACGAGCTCGTGCTCGTCGCCCGCCGCGGCGAAGTGCTGCAGGCCCTCGCCGCCGAGCTGCCGGTGCCGGTCGAGACGCTTGTCGCCGACCTGGCCACCGTCGCCGGGGCTGAGGCGGTGGCGGCCCGGCTCGCCGACCCGGCCCGCCCGATCGACCTGCTCGTGAACAACGCCGGGCGGTCGCTCAACCGGTCCTTCCTGCGCTCCTCGCCCGAGCTGGAGGAGGAGCTGCTGCGGCTCAACGTCCACGCGGTCATGCGCCTGACGCTGGCCGCCCTGCCCGGAATGGTGGAGCGCGGCCGGGGCGCCATCGTCAACGTCTCGTCCGTGTCGGGGTTCGCGGCGATGATGCCCGGCTCGACGTACCCGGCGAGCAAGGCCTGGGTCACCAACTTCAGCGAGTCGCAGGCGCAGCTGGTGCGCGGGTCCGGCGTGCGGGTCATGGCGCTCTGCCCGGGGTACACCCGCACCGAGTTCCACGCGAGCGCCGGCATCGACACCGCGCGGATGCCGTCGTGGCTGTGGCTGGACGCCGGCGAGGTGGTGCGGGCGGCACTGCGGGACCTGCGGCGCGGCCGGATGGTCAGCGTGCCCGGCTGGAAGTACAAGATCGCCGTGCTCGGCATCCGTCTCGCGCCGCGCGGTCTGCTCCACCGTGCGTCCCGCGGTGCGAGGGGACGCATCGGGCATGAGGAGCGTTAACGCCCAACACAGCACCGGCCTTCGTCGATGTGTGCACTATGACAAGCATTGAATTTGCTGTGTATCGAACATGATTGTGATCACGTACGTTCGGCTGATGGGCCGATTGGCAGCGCTCCCATAGGCATCCGGTTGGCCCGCGACCGTACTTTCGGCTGTCTGTGCAGGTCAAAGCCCTGTATCGAGTATTGCAACGATCTAATGAGAGCAAGATTCGGGTTAGTGCCCGAGGCATCGGTGCATCGTTATCCCCAGTCACCGCCACCTCTCGTGTCACTCGTGGTGATCGCTGCGATCACCTTCGTATTCACCCTTGTCCCCTTGACGGCCATTAATTTGGCCGAGAGTGCGGGTCATCGATTCACCGCGGAGCTTTAGCGCGTACGCTTCGGACATGACCGACCGTGACGACCTGCTGAAACTCGTACGGGACCTCGCCGTGGTGTCCGGACGGGTCACGCTGTCGTCCGGACAAGTTGCCGACTGGTACGTGGACCTCCGTCGTTTGACGCTGCACCATGCTGGTGCACCGTTGGTCGGCCGGGTTCTCCTCGATCTCGTCGACGACTGGGAGTTCGATGCCGTGGGAGGGCTGACCCTCGGCGCGGACCCGGTGGCCACCGCGATGCTGCATGCGGCGGCCGCCCGTGGGGGACGATCGCTCGACGCGTTCGTCGTCCGCAAGAGTGACAAGGCTCATGGTCTGCAACGGCGGGTCGAAGGGCCCGACGTCGCCGGCCGGCGCGTCCTCGCGGTCGAGGACACCTCCACTACAGGTGGAAGTGTGCTCACTGCGGTCGACGCGTTGCGAGAGGCGGGCGCCGATGTGGTCGGTGTGGCCGTTATCGTCGATAGAGGCGCGGAAAAGGCGGTTCGCGCCGCGGGGCTGAGCTATCGCTCAGCATTTTCGTTGGCCGACCTCGGCCGACAGGGCTGAAAAATTGTCGATTCGGACCTGCGTATATGCAGGCGGGTCGATGGTGTTGGTGGAAGGATGGAATACGTGGGAACTGCGCTGGCTGAGATGACCCTGCCCCAGATCTCGCCGCTTGCCGGCGAGCCGATTGACCGTGCTGACGCCGAGCGTTTGGCCGGTGTCCTGAAGGCGCTTGCCGACCCGGCCCGACTCCGGCTTCTGAGCCTGATCCAGTCGGCGCCCGACGGCGAGGCGTGTGTGTGTGACCTGACGGCCCCGCTTGGGCTCTCGCAGCCCACGGTGAGCCACCACCTGCGAATCCTGACCGAGGCTGGTCTGCTGGAGCGCGAAAAGCGGGGTGTGTGGGCGTTCTACCGCCTCGTGCCCGCCGCTATCGGCACCATCGCCGACCTTCTGACGCCGCCGCGCAAGCGCGCGACCAAGAAGGCGCCTCGCTAGCAGCGTCGGGTAGCGCCTTGGGGCACTACCCGACCGGGGACCTCCGCGACCAACTCGCCCATCTCGGGCAGGCGGTCGTGCGGGCCGGACTCGTCGTGGGCTCGGGTGGCAATCTGTCCGCTCGGGCACCAGACACGGACGAATGCTGGGCAACCGCGGCCGGGACCTGGCTCGATGGCCTCGACCGCGGATCATTCGTTCGGATCCGAATCATCGACGGCGCGACCCTTGACAGGGTCGCGCCGTCGTCGGAGCTCGGGCTCCATCTGGCGATCTATCGCGCTCGCCCCGACGTCAACGCGGTCGTGCACCTGCACCCGCAGAGCGTCCTGCTGCTCGACGCGATCGGCGCGCCGATCCGGCTGGTCACCACCGACCACGCCTTCTACCTGCGCCGCGTCGCCACCACGCCGTTCGTGCCGCCGGGCCGCCCCGAAGTGGGCCGGCTGGCCGCCGAGGCGTGCGCGGACGGCACCAACTGCGTCGTTCTCTCCCGCCACGGCTGCTGCGTCGTCGCCGACTCGGTGGAGTTGGCGCACAAGCGCGCCCTGTACCTCGAGGAGGCGGCCCGGCTGACGTACCGCGCCCTGGCCCTCGGCGCCCCGCTCCCGCAGCTGCCGGCCGACTGGCTCGACGACCCCGCCGCCACCGTCTGAGGCCGGTCCCTTACCCTCTTCCTCCTGTCGAACCGCAGGTCAAGGGGGCATGAACGGTGGATGTCCGGAGAAGGCGGGTGCCCCTCGCGGCCGGTGCCGCGCTGGCCCTCGTCGCCGTCACCTTCGTCGCCGTGCGCGCGGTGACCGGCGGCCACGGCTCGTGCACCGGCGCCGTGCGGCTCCTCGTCGCCGCCGCCCCGGAGATCGCGCCCGCGGTGCGCGCGGCGGCCGATCGGTTCGCCGCCACCGGGCCGGCGGTCCGCGGCGACTGCGTGCGGGTCGAGGTCACGGCGGCCGAGCCGGCCGACGTCGCCGGCCGGCTCGCGGCCCGCACCGGCGGCAACCTCGGCACCGGCGCCTCGGCCGCCCCCTCGCCGGCCGACGCCGACGTGCCCACGGTGTGGATCCCCGACTCGACGGTGTGGCTGACCCGGGTGCGCGGCGCCGACCAGCAGGCGTTCGAGGCGCGGACGGACTCGGTCGCGACCAGCCCGGTCGTGTTCGCCGCGGCCCCGCCGACCGCGGCCGCGCTGGGCCTGCGCTCGGTGGGCGCGGCCCAGGTCGGGGCGCTGCTCGCCCGGGCGCGCATCGGCGCCGTCGACCTGCGGCGCAGCGCCGCCGGGCTGGCCGGGGCCGGGCTGCTGTACGACGGCATCGCCACCGACCCCGACCGCCTGGTGGATCTCGTCCGGGCGTACCGGTCGATCGCCGTCGCGCCCGACCCGGCGACGCTGCTGCGCAACGCGGCCGCGGGCGGCCAGGCGGTGCTGACCAGCGAGCAGCAGGCCGGGGCGCTGACGGCGCTCCCGCTCGAGCCGGCGGTGGCCCTGGACTACCCCTTCGCCGTGGTCAGCGGCCGTCCGGCGGCGAACCTGGCCGCCGCCGAGCTGCTGCGGGCCGCGCTGGCCGCGAACGGCGACGCGTTCACGAGCCGGGGCTTCCGCGCGCCCGCGACAGGCAAGGCCGACGACGGGCCGAAGATCGCCGACGTGCTCGGGTACTGGAACGCCACGACCGCGCCGTCGCGGGTGCTGACGCTTGTCGACGTGAGCGCGTCGATGACCCGGCCGATCGCCAAGGGCGGGCCGTCGCGGCTCGACGTGCTGCGCAAGACGGCCACCGACGGGCTGGGGCTGTTCACGGACGACAGCGAGCTCGGGCTGTGGGCGTACTCCGCCGGCCACCAGCAGGTCGTCCCGGTGTCCGCGCTCAACGAGGGCCAGCGCGCCCGGCTCAGCGGCGCGGTCGCGGCGGCCCGGGCCGCGCCGAGCGACGTGTGCGGCCTCTACGAGACGGTGCTGGCGGCGTACACGTCGCTCAGGGACGGCTACCGCGAGGGCCGCTCGAACACCGTCGTGGTCTTCACCGACGGCTCGAACTCCAAGCCCGGGATGAGCCTGGAGACGCTGCGGCTGGAGCTGGAGCGGGCCACCGACCCGACCCGCCCGGTCCGCGTGGTGCTGCTCGGCATCGGCCCCGACGTGCACAAGGACGAGCTCGAGGCGATCGCGGCGACGACGGGCGGGCGGGCCTTCGTGGTGCAGGACCCGGAGCAGATCGGCAACATCTTCCTCCGGGCCCTGATCCGCACGTCTTAGTCGTGCACCCGGTGGGTGCCGGGGCGCTCGGCCGGGGGAACGGTCGGGAAGACCTCGGTCGGGGCGTTGGCCGGGTCGGCCGCCCGGTGCGCGACGCCGCGCTTGCGCTCCCGCCAGCCGCGGAAGATCTCGATGAAGATCGGCAGCGCCGAGATCAGCACGATCAGGGCGACGGCCGGCACGAGGTACTTGTCGATCTCCCCGCCGGTCAGGTCGAAGATCTGCTTGGCCAGGGCCCAGCCGATCAGGATGATGCCGTCGGTCCACAGGACGCCGCCGACCACGTTCCACACGAAGAACTGCCGCGCCGGCATGCCGATGACGCCGGCGACCGGGTTGAGGAACGTGCGCACGATCGGGATGAAGCGGGCGAGCACGACGGCCTTGGCCGGGCCGAACTTTGCGAAGTAGTGCTCGGCCTTCTCGACGTACTCCTTCTTGAAGATCCGCGAGTTGGGCCGGTCGAACATCCGGCGGCCGTAGCGGGCGCCGAGGTAGTGGCCCAGCTGGGCGCCGGCGATCGCGCAGATGGGAGCGCCGATCAGCAGCTGGGTCAGGCTCAGGTGCGTGCCGACCAGCTCGCTGGCGACGGGCGACGCGGCGACGCCGGCCAGGAACAGCAGCGAGTCGCCGGGGAAGAAGAAGCCGACCAGCAGCCCGGTCTCGACGAACATGATGAGCCAGACGCCGATCACGCCGAACGTGCTCAGCAGCCCCTTCGCGTCGAGAGGGTTGAGGGAGAGCAGGTCGCCCAGGGCACGCGTCTTTTCTTCCACGGGTCACCAGGGTACGTGAGGGCGCTCGCAAAGCTAAGCTCGGAGTATGGCGGTGGTCACGACCGCACACTGGCACCGGCTCGACGACGGGCGGGTTCAGTGCGACGTTTGTCCCCGCAACTGCCGTTTACACGAAGGCCAGCGGGGTTTCTGCTTCGTGCGGCAGCGCGAGGACGACCAGATCGTGCTCACGACCTACGGCAGATCCTCAGGGTTCTGCGTCGACCCCATCGAGAAGAAGCCGCTGAACCACTTCCTGCCCGGGACGCCGGTGCTGTCGTTCGGCACCGCGGGGTGCAACCTCGGCTGCCGGTTCTGCCAGAACTGGGACATCTCCAAGAGCCGCGAGATCGACACCCTCGGCTCGGCGGCCGGCCCGGAGCAGCTCGCCGCCGAGGCCGAGCGCCTGGGCTGCCGCTCGATCGCGTTCACCTACAACGACCCGGTGATCTTCATGGAGTACGCCATGGACGTCGCCGACGCCTGCCGGGAGCGCGGGATCAAGGCGGTCGCGGTCTCGGCCGGGTACATGAACCCGGCCCCGCGCGAGGAGTTCTACCGGCACATCGACGCGGCAAACATCGACCTCAAGGCGTTCAGCGAGCGCTTCTACGCGAAGGTCACGTTCGCGCGGCTCGGCTCGGTGCTGGAGACGCTGGAGTACCTGCGCACGACCGACGTGTGGTTCGAGGTCACCACGCTGCTGATCCCGGGGCAGAACGACGGCGACGACGAGCTGCACAAGCAGTGCGACTGGCTGCTGGAGCACCTGGGGCCGGACGTGCCGCTGCACTTCTCCGCCTTCCATCCCGACTTCAAGATGCGCGACGTGCCCCCGACCCCGCCCGAGACCCTGCGCCGCGCGCGGCGGATCGCGCTCGATACGGGCCTGCGGTTCGTGTACACCGGCAACGTCCACGACCCCGGCGGCCAGACGACCCGCTGCTCCGGCTGCGGCGCCGCGGCCGTGGTGCGCGACTGGTACGACCTGGTCAGCTACGCGCTCACCGACGACGGGCGGTGCACCGCGTGCGGGCATGCCATGCCGGGCGTGTTCGAGGGCCCGGCCGGCGGCTGGGGCCGGCGCCGGCTGCCGGTGAGGATCGGGTGAGACCGCCCGCCGTGGCCGGGAGCTTCTACCCGGACGACCCGCGGGAGCTGCGCTCCACTATCGAAAGGCTTTTGGCGGCGGTACCGGCGGCAAGCGACGAATCGCGCGCGTACATCGTCCCGCACGCCGGTTACCGGTGGTCGGGTCCGACGGCCGCGCACGCGTACCGCCGCCTCGAGGGGCGTACGGCCGAGCGCGTCGTCCTCGTCGGCCCCGCGCACCGGGTCGCGCTGCGGGGGGCCGCAGTGCCGACGGACTCGGAGTGGTCGACGCCGATGGGTACTGTGACGCTCGACACACAGGGCGCCGGGGAGCTCGTGGCGGCCGGGCTGGCGGTGGCCGACGACGCGCCGCACGCGCCCGAGCACTCACTCGAGGTACAACTCCCGTTCCTGCAGTTTCTGGGGTTCTCGCGGGTGCTGCCGGTGTGCGTCGGGGTCGCGCCGGTGGACGCGGTGGCGGCGCTGCTGGCCGCCGTCGCGGGGCCCGGCTCGATCGTGCTGTGCAGCACCGACCTTTCGCACTATCTGACGCAGGAGCAGGCCCGGGCGGCCGATTCGCGCACCGTCGCGGCGATCGAGCGCCTCGAACCCGGAGGCGTCGGCGACCGGGACGCTTGCGGACGGTATGCGCTGCGCGGCCTCCTGGCGTGGGCCCGCGATCGCGAATCCGCGGTCCGGGTGCTGCACCGGGCCACCTCGGGCGACGAGGGCGGGCCCCGCGACCGGGTCGTCGGCTACCTGGCCGCCTCGCTGGACTGATCACGCTCGGTAGCCGTCATTGGCACACCGACGTCATAACGGACTATTCCGTTGCGTCCGTTTCGGCCAAAAGACCCTGACCGATCGGCCGACCTCTGATGAGGCGCTCCCGCTCCGTCTTTCGAATGGAGGCGCCGGTGGACGGCGCCGGAACTGGAGAACGGGGCATGTCTGCCACGACGACGGCCGGCCCGGCGGCCGACACCGGCTGGGTGCCGATGACGAGCGAGCAGCGGGAGCAGTTCGACACGGACGGTTACCTCGTGTTGAAGGGCGTGCTGAGCCCTGCCGAGGTCCGCCACTACGCGTCCGTGCTCGACGTCGCGCACGCCACGCACCCGCGCGCGGCGGACGGCTCTCTGCACCTGCTCAGCGCCGTGACGAGCTGCCCGGAGCTGGTCGACCTCATCGACCACCCGGCGACGCTGCCGCTCGTGTGGTCGATGCTCGGCTGGAACGTGCACATCTACCACTCGCACCTGGACGTGCACCCGACCGTCCCGGCGGCCAAGCCGGACTGGTGGCACTGGCACCAGGACGGCGGCCGGCAGAACCGGGAGCTGGAGACCGACCCGCGGCCGCGGCTGTCGGTGAAGCTCGCGTACTGGCTCTCGGACGTCTCCGAGGAGGGCCGGGGCAACCTGACGCTCCTGCCCGGCAGCCACAAGACCAACTGGCTGCCCGGCCCGCCCAGGCGCGATGTGCCGTGGCCGGCCCCACAGGGCGCCAAGCAGGTCAAGGTCGACGCCGGCGACGTGGTCTTCTTCGACCGCCGGATCTGGCACGCGCGCTCGGACAACTACTCCGAGATCACCCGGCGCTGCGTGTTCCTCGGCTACACGTACCGCTGGATCGCCATCCGCGACGAGGTCGCCGGCCTGCCGAACAAGCCCTGGTGGAGCCGGCTGAACCAGGTCCAGCAGCAGCTGCTCGGCGGCATCGGGGTCGGCGACGGCGACCACCACTGGGGCCACTACCCCGAGTCGACGCCGCTCTACGTGGCGCTGCGGGAGCGGGGCCTGCTCGACCCGAGCTACCCGCCGCTCATCCCCTGACGCAATGTTCGCCCGGCTTCGATCCGTCTTAGGGTCGGAGCCGGGTTTCGCGTAAGGGGTCGGATTGACGTTCGAGGAGTTCGTCGAGGCGCGGTTGCAGGCGTTGCTGCGCTATGCCGTCATGCTCACCGGCGACCCGCACACGGCGCAGGACCTCGTCCAGGACACGATGATCCGCGCGCAGCTGAAGTGGCGGCGGATCGCGGCGGCCGACCTGCCCGAGCGCTATGTCAAGCGCATGATCACCAACGCCTACGTGGACCTGCACCGCGGCTCGTGGCTGCGCCGGGTCGCGCTGCGCGGCGTCGAGATCGACAACGGCCTGCTGGAGCCCGACCACGCCGACACCCACGCCGAGCGCGACCAGGTGTGGGTGCTGCTCGGCGGCCTGCCCCGCCAGCAGCGCGCGGCCCTCGTGCTGCGCTACTACGAGGGGCTCACCGACGGCGAGATCGCCGACGTCATGGGCAGCCCCGTCGGCACCGTCCGCTCGTGGATCTCCCGGGCCCTCGCCTCGCTGCGCGCCAGCACCGCGCCCACCCTCGCCGGCGACGGGGGCGCGACGCCGTGATGGACGACCTGCTGCGCGAGACCTTCGCCCGCCACGAGGAGCTGATCCCGGTGGCGTCGCCCGAGCTGGGCGATTCGATCGTGACCGGGGCCCGCCGGCTGCGCGCGCTGCGGCGCTGGGTCGTCTCCGGCCTGACCTTCCTGTGCTCCATCCTCGCGCTGCTGCTGGTGCCGTTCGTGGCCGCGCCCCGCCCGGCGCCGCCCGAGGCGGTCCCGCCGTCGCAGCCGATCAACCTGCTGATCATCGGCAT
The DNA here is from genome assembly GCF_040648435.1 of Dactylosporangium sp. NPDC049140. Lineage (NCBI taxonomy): Bacteria > Bacillati > Actinomycetota > Actinomycetes > Micromonosporales > Micromonosporaceae > Dactylosporangium > Dactylosporangium sp. NPDC049140. The sequence goes on from NZ_JBEZDS010000001.1 coordinate 681,728, forward strand.
CGACCGGGGCAGCGGGGCGCCCGCCCGGGTGAACGCCAACGCGATCGTGCTGGTGCACGTCAACCCGGGGGCGCGCACCGCCTACGAGGTGGTGCTCCCCCGCGACCTGCGGCTCGAGCTGCCCAGGCTCGGCCTGCAGCGCGCCGACGGGGCCTACCTGGTCGGCGGGTACCAGCTCGCGTCCGAAGCGGTCGCCGCGATGACCGGGCTGACCCTCGACGGCGGCGCGGTCGTCGACCTCGCCGGGCTCGAGTCGGTCACCCGGGCCGCGGGCGGGGTCGATCTCTGCGCGCCCGGCTGCCGGCACTTCGACGCGCACGAGGCGGTCGACTACCTGCGCCGGTCCGTGGCGGCGGGCGACGATCGGGTGCTGCATCAGTACCTGACCGAGCTCGCGAAGGCCGCGGCCGACCCGACCAGGCTGCCCGGCCTGGTCTCCGCGGCCGCCGACGCGCTCGAGCTGCACCTCGGGCCCACGTCGCTGTCCACGCTTGCCACCCGGATGGCCGGGGTCGACCCGGCGGCGGTGACGGCGATACGGCTGCCCGCCACCGCCGGCGAGCGCGGTCCGGAGCCGGTGCCGGGCGGGGACGGGCTCTTCGAGGCCATGCAGAACGGGCGGGTCGGGGCCTGGCTGAAGGCTCACCCGCAGTACGCGCTGGCCTAGCGCCCGGTCAGTACTCGTCGTCGAGGTCGACCTCGCGATCCTGCTCGATCGCGTCGTACTCGTTCGCCTCCCACGGCCGCGCATGGGGCGCGTACGGCCGGTCCAGCGGGTTGGCCGGCTGGGCCTGCTCGGCCGCGTCCTCGGGCGAGGCCTCCGGGTCGCGCACGTCCGGGTCGAGAAGCTCGTCGAGGGTCAGTAGTTCCTCGTCTGGCTGGGTCATCGCCGGGGCTCCCTGTCGCTCGCTGCGGTAGCTCGCTTCCGTACCTTGGCCGTTCTCCACCGTACGACTGTTCCGGGGGCCGCGCCCCCCGGCCCGGGCAAATCCGGCCCAGGTCACCCGGCTACGAGCGATGCTCAGGACTGCGAGATACTCCGTGGCAGGACAGCGCGGTCCGCGTTGGAGCTCGCGCCTGTCGGCTCCAGCAACCCCGCACGATCCATTGAGTCAAGGAGCGCCGTCATGCCCATCGCCTCGTCCGATGTCTACGCCGAGATGCTCGACCGCGCCAAGGCCGGCGCGTTCGCCTACCCGGCGATCAACGTCTCGTCGTCGCAGACGCTCAACGCGGCGATCCGCGGCTTCGCCGAGGCCGAGAGTGACGGCATCATCCAGGTCTCGACCGGCGGCGCGGAGTACGTCTCCGGCCCGACCGTGAAGGACATGATCACGGGCTCGGTGGCGCTTGCCGCGTTCGCGCACGAGGTCGCGAAGAAGTACTCGGTCAACATCGCGCTGCACACCGACCACTGCCCGAAGGACAAGCTGGACAAGTTCGTCCGCCCGCTGCTGGACATCTCGGCCGAGCGCGTCGCCAAGGGCGAGGAGCCGCTGTTCCAGTCGCACATGTGGGACGGCTCCGCGGTGCCGCTGGGCGAGAACCTCGACATCGCCGAGGAGCTGCTGGCCAAGACGGCCGCCGCCAAGGTCGTCCTCGAGATCGAGGTCGGCGTCGTCGGCGGCGAGGAGGACGGCGTCGTCGGCGCGATCGACGAGAAGCTGTACACCACCGTCGAGGACGGCCTGGCCATGGTCGAGAAGCTCGGCCTGGGCGAGAAGGGCCGATACATGGCCGCCCTGACCTTCGGCAACGTGCACGGCGTGTACAAGCCGGGCAACGTCAAGCTCCGCCCCGAGATCCTGAAGACCATCCAGGACGCCGTCGGCGCGAAGTACGGCCAGGACAAGCCCCTCGCGCTGGTCTTCCACGGCGGCTCCGGCTCGCTGCTCTCGGAGATCCGCGAGGCGCTCGACTACGGCGTGGTCAAGATGAACATCGACACCGACACGCAGTACGCGTTCACCCGCCCGGTCGCCGCGCACATGTTCAGCAACTACGACGGCGTGCTGAAGGTCGACGGCGAGGTCGGCAACAAGAAGGCGTACGACCCGCGCGCCTGGGGCAAGGCCGGCGAGGCCGGCCTGGCCGCCCGCGTGGTCGAGGCCTGCGAGCACCTGCGTTCGACGGGCACCACGCTGTCGAAGTAGTTCCGAGCGGCGCATACGACGACGGCCCGGCTGGACTCCAGCCGGGCCGTTCGTGTTGCGTCACCGGTTACTCGTTGAGGAAGTTGAAGTAGCCGCCGGCGGTGACCGGGCCCCGGATCGGGTTGGCCGAGTCGGTGATGTCCGCGATGGTGACCGGGCAGGTCCCCGCGTACGCGTTGGCGCCCAGGCCGTCGGTGTCGTTCGTGACGTCGGCGTCGTGACGGTGACCTGCGTGCCCGCGGCCTGATCGACAAGACCGCGGCGGACTACAACGGCGCCTCGGCGACCTGGGCGGTCATGTGGCCGGTCACGGTGAGCACGAGCACCTGCTTGGCGGTGTCCGCGGCCAGCTTGCCGGTCGAGCGGTGGCGGCGGCGGTGCTCAGCCCGAGGGAGACGGCGCGCTTTCGCCGGAATTGTTGCTGCGTCATTGGGTCTAAGTCCTCTCTGCAACCATTTGCCGACCCAACGTAACAGAGCCATTACTTTAAGTAATGGAGAAACGCACTCACTTAGGCGGTCAGAATTTCGGCCGCTTCCGCCACGTCGTCGGTGATGTGCAGGAGCGGGCGCAGGTCCCCGACCGGCGAGGCGGCCAGCAGCGGCTCGAGCAGGCCGCGAATGGGCAGCCGCTCGGTCCAGTGCGCCACGTCGAGGAAGACGAACGGGCCGCTGACGCCGTCGGTGGAGTAGAAGGTCTTGGTCGCGGCCTGGAACACCTCCTGCACCGTGCCGGCCATGCCCGGCGCGAAGACGATGCCGCCGCGGGAGAGCCGCAGGATGGTGTCCTCGCGGATCGCGTTGGAGAAGTACTTCGCGATCTTCGCGGCGAACAGGTTGGCCGGCTCGTGGCCGTAGAGCCAGGTCGGGATGGCCAGCCCGCCGCGCCGGGCCCAGGTGACGGGGTCGACGGCGGCCTGGTCGGCCGGCTCGGACGAGTCGGGCGTCGGCGGGACCGGGCGGCCGTAGCGCTCGCGGACGGCCAGGGCGGCCGCGGTGTACGGCTGGTGGTCGTGGAAGTCGGGCGCGCCCGCGAGCCGGTCGATCGCCTCGCCCACGACCTCGAGGGGATGCTCGGCCAGGAACGCGCCGAGGTTGGCCGCCTCCATGACGCCGGGGCCGCCGCCGGTCACCACCAGGCGGTCGGCGCGCGCCAGGCGCCAGGCGAGTTCGGCGGCGCTGCGGTACTCCACCGCGCCCCGCCGCGCCGCGTGGCCGCCCATGATGCCGGTCGCGGCGGCCGGCCCTCGCGCGGCGATCCAGCCGGCCGTGACGTTGGCCAGCGCGTTGTCGACGCCGGAGTCGTGCATGCGCTGGGCGACGGCCTCGCGGATCTCCGGTGTCGCCCCGCCGGTGGCGCGGAAGTGCCGGTACACGACCGTGTCGAACATGCCCTCGAAGCCGCCTGAGGCGAACCCCGCGGCGAGGTCGTCGGGCACGTAGAGCTGGGAGGGGTGGGTCGCGTACGGCACGCTGTCGAACTCGGGCACCACGACGGCCCGGCGCCGCAGCAGGTCCACGACGTGGTCGAGGCCGTCGAAGTGGCAGCCGATGAACAGCGCGTCGGCGACGTCCACGGCGGACAGGTCGACGGCGCTCAGGTCGAGGCCCTGGACGACCTTGCCGGCGATGGTGCCCTGGCGCAGGTGGAACTGCAGCTCGTCGGGCGACTCGATCTCGTCCGGGGAGTGATCGTGCAGCGCGACGACGTCGGGCGGTGGCGGGGTTGGCACGGTCATATCCTGCCAAACCCCTGCAAAGCCGCCGCCGGGCGACCTGGGTCTCTATCGACGTTGAGAGCGACGGCCCGATCCGGAGGACCGAGCCGTCGCGAACCGGGTCCTGGGGAGGCTCCGGACTTTCAGTTGTAGTACGTCCCCGCGGGCGGCACACCCTCCGTGCGCTTCACGCGGGCTCAACCGTTCAGTCAAGCCTTCTCTGGTGTAATTGCGGCATGCCGAACCTTCTGCCCGAGCCCGCGCCCACCCTGCTTCCTGCCGAGCCACACGCCGCCGAACAGCTGGCGAAGGCCGACACCGAGGAGGCCGCCAAGGCGGTCGCCGCGCAGAACCCGGCCTACAGCGCCGCGTGGGCGCGCCTCGCCGAGCTGGCCCTTGCGGCCGGCGAGCCGGTGACCGCTTACGCATACGCGCGCACCGGCTACCACCGCGGCCTCGACCAGCTGCGCCGCAACGGGTGGCGCGGGGCCGGCCCGGTGCCGTGGGCGCACGAGCCGAACCAGGGCTTCCTGCGGGCGCTGAACGCGCTCGGGCGGGCGGCCGCGGCGATCGGCGAGGACGAGGAGGCCGAGCGCTGCGCGACCTTCCTGCGCGACAGCGACCCGGCCGCCGTGACTGCCCTTTCCTAGAGCCCCTCCGGCACGGCCGCTCTCTCCTAGAGGCCCTCCGACACGGCCGCGGCGACCTTGAGCCAGGCGTCGCGGCTCGCGGAGGTCAGGCCCGGGTAGCGGATCGGCTCACCCGAGTCGATGAACTTCTCGTAGGGCACGATCAGCACGGTGCGCGTCCGGGCCGCGAAGTGCCGGGTGATCGCGGGCACGTCGACGTGGCGCCGGCTCGGTGGCATGGACACGACCGTCACCGCCTGGCGTACGAGCCGCTGCCGGCCGTGCTGCTCGAGGTGGTCGAGCATGCGTGAGGCGGTCTCGGCCGAGTCGTTGCGCGCCGACATCGTGACCACGAGCTGGTCGGTCGCGTCGATCGCGGCCTGCCAGTTCTCGGCCCGCACGTTGTTGCCGGTGTCCACGACGATCAGCTTGTAGAACCGGCTGACGACGTCGCGGATCTCCCCGAACGCGTCGGCGGTGAGCATCTCGCCCGCGGTCGCCGACTCGTCGGACGCGAGCACGTCGAACATGCCCTCGCCCTGCGCGCGGACGTACTGCGACAGGTCGCCGACGCGGCCCTGGGCGCCCTTGAAGTTGCCCAGGTCGTGCATCAGGTCGCGGACCGTACGGTTGTGGAAGTCCTGCTGGGCGCGCATGCCCAGGGTGCCCTGGGTCTCGTTGTTGTCCCAGGCCAGCACGTAGCCGCCGCGCTTCTGCCCGAACGTCATCGCGAGCAGCAGCACGGCCACGGTCTTGCCGGCGCCGCCCTTGGGGTTGACGACTGTCACCTGGCGCAGCCCGCCGAAGTTGCGGCGGACCATCTCGACTTCCTGCCGGTACTCCTGCTCGCGCCGGCCCGGGGTCACCGCGACCAGACCCAGGGTGCCCTTGGCGAGCGCGCCGCGGACGCCGCGGGATGCCACCGGGTCGGCCGGCTTGGCCTGGCGGCGCCGGGCGAACTCCTCGGCCGTGGGGGTCGTGCCGTCGTGCCAGTTGTCCTGGGGCATGGGCGGCAGCGGAGGGACGGCGGGGTTCTGGCCGGGCGGGCCGGCGAGTCCCTGGTACGGCCCGGGGGGTCCGGGCGGCATCTGCCCGGGCGGGAACTGTCCGGGCGGCGGCATCTGTCCCGGCGGGAACTGTCCGGGTGGCATTTGTCCGAAAGGCGGGCCGGGCGGCGGGCCCTGGTGCGGTCCGGGCGGGGGTCCCTGGGGCGGCAGGACGGGGAACGCCTGCGTCGGGGGCGCCGGTGCGAAACCGTCCGGTCCGGGGATCGGCGGCCCGGGCATGGGCGGTCCTGGCACAGGGGGACCAGCCATGGGCGGACCAGGCGGACCCGACATGGGCGGACCGGGTGGGCCTGACATGGGCGGACCGGGTGGGCCTGACATGGGGGGACCGGGTGGGCCTGACATGGGGGGACCAGGCGGACCCGGCATCGGCGGACCAGGCGGGCCCGGCATCGGCGGACCGGCCATCGGCGGACCGGGCATCGGAGGACCGGGCATCGGAGGACCGGGCATCGGAGGACCGGCCATCGGAGGACCGGGCATGGGTGGGCCGGGCATGGGGCCTGGGCCCGGCGGTGGCGGCACAGGGGCGCCGGGCGGCGGCCCGCTCACCGGCCACGCGCCTGGAGGAGGCGGCAGCACGCCGGGCAGCGGCGGCCCCGGCAGCGGGCCCGGAGCGGGCGGCGGCGGGGCGAAGTTGGACGGCGGCGGCGTGGTCGGAGGGGTCGAGTAGATACCCACGGCGGGAGGGCCGGAGACGGGCCCCGGCGCACCCGAGACGGGGGCGGGCGGACCCGACACCGGCCCCGGCGGCCCCGAGACCGGCGCAGGAGGACCAGGAATCGGGGCGGGGCCGCCCGGGAACGAGACGGGAGGGCCGGGGATCGGGGCCGGCGGACCGGAGAACGGACCCGGCGCCGGGGGACCCGAGATGGGGCCGGGACCGCCCGAGACCGGCCTCGGAGGGCCCGAAACAGGAGGCTGGAACGGCCCGCCCACCGGAATGCCGCCGGACACGGGAATGCCGTTCCCGCCGCTCAGCGGGATGCCACCCCCGGGCGCCGACACCGGCTCGCCGGCGCTGGGCGCGTGCGGGACCGGGCGGCCGTGCTGCAGGCCGCCCTCCACGCCCGGGCCCGGGCCGAAGATCGGGCCGCGGCCGTTCGGGTCGTCCTCATTGTCGTCCTCGGGCCTGGCGGGGCCGCCGGGCGGTGGCGGGGGCCACGCCAGCGGATCCACCGAGCCGGGCGGCTGTGACCAGGGCGAACCGGCGTGGTCAGACCCCGCGCCGGCGCCCTGGGCCGCGCGTTCACCCCGCCGTCCGTCGATGCTCTCGTCCGGCGGCCAGACCATGTCGTTCACGCTCGATTCCCTCCCCGCGGTGCACTACCACCGTATGCGACGAGTTCGACCTGCGACACTGCTGCGTGTACGGGCCCTATGGCACGTACACGCCCCAGGCCCCGCGCTCCATCCACCACGATCGCTTGCGGGTCAGGGTGCCCTCCACGCCGTCGTCGACGAACGGCACCTCGGCGCGCGGCGAGATGGCCACCGCGCGGCCGTGGGCGCGGCGGACCTGGATCTCCACGCGCGGGCGGCGGAACAGCCCGCGGGAGGCGACCGGGACGGCGACGGCCACGTCGAGCACGCCGTCGTCCATGACCGGCGCGGCGATCAGGGGCAGGCCGTCGACCGTGGCGTACCGGGACGCGTTGGCGACGACCGACATGAGCACGGGCTCGGTGCCGTCGGCCAGGACTGCGTCGTCGACCTCGACGCGGGCCAGGTAGGTGCCGGCCGCGCCGTCGGCGTTGACCCCGCCGAGCAGGGCGCCGTCGAGGGTGACCGAGCCGCCGTCGTTGCGCAGCAGGTCGAGGCGGCGCACGTTGCCGCCCAGCACCGCGGCGGCCACGTCGGCCGGCGCGCGGGGCAGGCCCAGCCGCGTGGCCAGGTCGGTCGGGTCCGGGCCGAGCGGGAGCACGCCGATCGGCGGCAGGTCGGGGATGGTCCGGTCGCCGGGCAGGGACTCGGGCCGCTTGCTGGGCGCGGGGGCGTACCGCCGCACCAGCCGGCGCATGACGGCCCGCAGCTGGCCGTCGGCGGCCGTGGCGACGATCACGCGGGCCTCGGGCAGCGCCGCGAGAGCTGCGTCGATCTCCTTGTCGTCGTGCGCCACGACGGTCCGGACCTCGGCACTTGCCGTGCGCAGGGCGTCGCGGCAGGCAAGAATGGGGGTTCGGGTGCCGCACGCGCCGTTTTCGCAGCCACACTGCGAGTCTTCGCCGAGCGCGAGCAGCACGATGTCGACCACCGTTGTCAGCCTGCCTTTCCGAAGGTTGTTAGCCTGGCATCCCGGGCGAACGCGGGTCGCCCGACCTTGGAGGGCGAGCAGACATGCCAGCGATCGTGCTCATCGGCGCTCAGTGGGGCGACGAGGGCAAGGGCAAGGTTACCGACATGATTGGCGGCGGCGTCGACTACGTCGTGCGCTACTCCGGCGGCAATAACGCGGGTCACACAGTCGTGACGCCGGATGGGCAGAAGTTCGCCCTGCATCTCATGCCTTCGGGCGCGCTGTGGCCCAACGCGGCCATCGTGATCGGCAACGGCGTCGTGATCGACCCGAAGGTCCTGCTCACCGAGATCGACGGGCTCGCCGAGCGCGGCGTCGACGTGTCGCGGTTGATGATCTCGGGCGACGCGCACCTCATCATGCCCCACCACCGGGCCCTGGACCGGGTGGTGGAGCGCTACCTCGGCTCGTCGCGGATCGGCACCACCGGCCGCGGCATCGGCCCGGCCTACGGCGACAAGGTCTCGCGGATGGGCATCCGCGTGCAGGACCTGCTCGACCCGGGCATCCTGCGCAAGAAGCTCGAGATCGTGCTGCGCGAGCGCAACCAGGTGCTCTTCAAGGTGTACAACCGCAAGGAGATCGACGTCGACGCGGTGGTCGAGGAGTACCTCACCTACGCGGAGCGCATCCGGCCGTACATCACGGACACCCGCCAGGTGCTGTGGCGCGGCCTGGAGGAGGGCCGCACGGTGCTGCTCGAGGGCGCCCAGGCCACCATGCTCGACATGGACCACGGCACCTACCCGTTCGTGACGTCGTCCAACCCGACCGCGGGCGGCGCGTGCGTGGGTGCGGGCATCCCGCCGACCGCGATCAGCCAGGTCATCGGCGTGACGAAGGCCTACACGACGCGGGTGGGCTCGGGCCCGTTCCCGACCGAGCTGTTCGACGAGAACGGCGTGCACCTGCGCAAGATCGGCCGGGAGTACGGCACGACCACCGGCCGCGAGCGGCGCACGGGCTGGTACGACGCCGTCGTCACGCGGTACGCCACCCGGCTGAACGGCATCACCGACCTGGTCGTGACCAAGCTCGACGTGCTCTCGGGCCTGGACAAGGTGCCGATCTGCGTGGCGTACGAGGTGGACGGCAAGCGCACCGACGACATGCCGATGACGCAGACCGAGTTCCACCACGCCACCCCGGTCTACGAGGAGCTGCCCGGCTGGTGGGAGGACATCTCCCAGGCCCGCTCGTTCGACGAGCTCCCGGTCAACGCCCGCCGCTACGTCGAGCGCATCGAGGAGCTCGCGGGCACGCGGGTGTCCATCGTGGGGGTGGGTCCGGGCCGGGACGAAAACGTGGTGCGGCACCCGCTCCTCTAGGCTGTTCGGGTGCGCGTACTCCTCATCGGAACGGGCGGCCGCGAGCACGCGCTCGCCGCCGCCCTGGCCGCCGACCCGGCCGTGACCGCCCTCGTCTGCGCGCCCGGGAGCCCGGGCCTGGCGACATTGGGCGAGCTGGCCGCGGTCGACCCGCTCGACCCGGGCGCGGTGGCCGCGCTCGCCGTCGAGTCGGGCGCCGACCTCGTCGTGGTCGGGCCGGAGGCGCCGCTGGTCGCCGGGGTCGCCGACGCCGTACGGGCCAAGGGCATCCCCTGCTTCGGCCCGTCGCAGGCGGCGGCCCAGCTGGAGGGGTCGAAGGCGTTCGCCAAGGACGTCATGCGCGCCGCGGGCGTGCCGACCGCGCGGTCGTTCGCCTGCACCACGCCGGAGGAGATCGCGGCGGCGCTGGACGAGTTCGCGCCGCCGTACGTGGTCAAGGACGACGGGCTCGCCGCGGGTAAGGGCGTGGTCGTCACCGAGGACCGGGACGCGGCCCTCGCGCACGGCGTGGCCTGTGGGCGGGTCGTCGTGGAGGAGTACCTGGCCGGCCCCGAGGTGTCGCTGTTCGTGGTGACCGACGGCGCGGCGGCGGTACCGCTGCAGCCCGCCCAGGATTTCAAGCGGATCTTCGACGGCGACGAGGGCCCGAACACCGGCGGCATGGGCGCGTACTCGCCGCTGCCGTGGGCCCCACCCGACCTGGTCGAGCAGGTCATGGCGAGCGTGGTCCAGCCGACCCTGGCCGAGATGCGCCGGCGGGACACGCCGTTCAGCGGCACGCTGTACGTCGGGCTGGCGCTCACCGCCGACGGCCCGAAGGTCATCGAGTTCAACTGCCGCTTCGGCGACCCGGAGACGCAGGCCGTGCTGGCCCGCCTGGAGACCCCGCTCGCCGGGGTGCTGCATGCCGCCGCCGTCGGCCGCCTCGCCGAGGACCCGCCGCTGGCCTGGCGCTCGGGGGCCGCGGTCACCGTCGTCATGGCGAGCGCCGGCTACCCGGAGTCGGCCCACACGGGCGACGTGATCACCGGTGCCGACGGCGTGCCCGGGGTGCTGCACTCGGGCACCGCCCGCCGCGACGACGGTGCGCTGGTCACGGCCGGCGGCCGCGTGCTGACCGGCACCGCGCTCGGCGCGACCCTGGCCGAGGCGCGCGAGGCGGCCTACGCGATCGTGCGCGGGATCTCCTTCGACGGCGCGCAGTTCCGCACCGACATCGCTCTCGCCGCGGCCGAGGGAAGAATTCTCCTGCCGTAGGCAACCCGGCCGGTCGATGCCTCCGTTTCCTCCACGTGACGCTCGATCAGTCCTACCGGGAGTACGTCGCCGGCAACCTCGAACGCCTGCGCCGCACGGCCTTCCTGCTGTGCGGCGACTGGCACACCGCCGACGACCTCGCCTCCACCGTGCTGGTGAAGCTGTACCGGCACTGGCGGCGGGCGACGCGCTTCGAGCACCTGGACGCGTACGTGCGCCGGATGCTCATGCGCGCCTGGCTCGACGAGCGGCGGCGGCCCTGGCGCCGGGAGACGGCCACCGAGGTGATGCCGGAGGCGTTCGCGCCCGGCCCCGACGCCGACCGCCGGCTCGCCGTGCTCTCCCTGCTGGGCTCGCTGCCCCCGCGCCGCCGGGCCGTGCTGGTCCTGCGGTACTTCTGCGACCTCTCCGTCGAGGAGACGGCCGCGGCGCTGGGCTGCAGCGAGGGGACCGTGAAGAGCCAGACGGCCCGGGCGCTGGAGTCGCTGCGGGCTCACATCGGCGAGGGAGAGGCACTGTGGACCTGAGAGCAGCGATGTGGGAGGCCAGCGAGGCTCCGCCCCCCACCGCGATCGACGTCGACCGGATCGTGGCCGGCGAACGCCGCCGCGCACGTGGCCTGCGGATGGCCGGCTTCGCCGCCGTCGTGACCGTGCTGGCCTTCGGCGCGACAATGCTGCCGCGGTACTTCGGCGAGAGCCTGGCCCCGCCGGTGGTGGCCGCGTCCGGTAGCGGATCGGCCCCGGTCAAGCCCCGGCCCGCCGGCTCGCACTCGATGTCCACCACGCCGCCGTGCGAGGTCAAGGCCGGCCAGGGAGACCCGCCGAGGCACCCGGTGACCGAGACGTGCGAGCAGGCCACGTCCCGGCTCGCCGCCACCTTCGGCGGGAACTTCCAGGAAGAGCTCGGCAACGACTGGCCGGCCCCGCGGTTCGTGCGGACCGCCGCGACCTCCGTGGGATACCTCGCGTCCTGGGACTACGACCGTGACGGCCACCCCTTCCACCTCAGTGTGTGGCTCTACGCCCGGCCGACGGACAACGCCGACTGGGTGGGCCGGCCGTGCGGGACCGGGTGCCGCACCGAGACGGTGGAGGGCCTGCCGGTAATGATCTCCGCCGGACCCCGGGTCCTGGTCTCCCGGCCCGACGGCACCGAGGTCGCCATCGTCGTCGAGTCCCAGGAGGCCGGGTACGTACCGCCGATCACCGAGGAGCAGGTGCTCAGGCTGGCCACGGCGCCGGAGATGACGCTCTATCCGACCGGCTCCTGAGCCCGCGCGGCCGTCACCGCGGTGATGGCGCGGCCGCGCACCTGCGAGACGGTGAACCGCCAGTCCTGGACGGTCACCGTCTCGCCGGGGGCGGTCGGCAGCTTGCCGAGGCGGGCCAGCACCAGGCCGGCCACCGTGGTGAAGGGCGCGTCCGGGGCGATCTCCAGCGGGATGCGCACGTCGTCGAGGTCATGGATCGGGAAGGTGCCCGGCAGCAGCACGCTGCCGTCGGCGTTGCGGCGCACGGGCGACCCGGTGTCGGGGCCGGGCAGCGCGCCGACCACCTCGGCGACGGCGTCGGTGAGGGTCACGATGCCGTCGATCGCCCCGCGCTCGTCGACGACCAGCGCCAGCTCCTGCCGCTCGGCCTTGAAGCGCTGGAGCGCGCCGGCGACCGGGAGCGACTCGGGCAGCAGCAGCGCCGGGCGCATGACGTCGCGCACCGTCGCGGCGGGCGCGGCCCGGACGAGATCGGCCCAGTGCACGATCCCGGTCGTGCTGTCGAGGTCGCCGTTCTCGATCACCGGGGCGCGGGCGTGGCCCGACGCGGCCAGCTCGGCAGCGGCCTGCGCGGCGGGCGTGCCGGCGTGAAGAGCGAAGACCAGCGGCCGTGGTACCAGCACAGCTCGCAGGCTGCGCGCCGTGATCTCGATCGCGCCGGAGATGATCTCGCGCTGCTGCCGCGTGAAGGCGGGCTGGGAGGCGACCAGGTCGCGCAGCTCCTCCGGGCCGATCTCGTCCTGCCGGCGGTGCGGGTCGGCCCCGGCCGCGCGCACGACGAGGTCGCTGGCCGACGCGAGCACCCAGTTGGCCGGGCGCAGGAGGGCCGAGAGCACCCGCAGCGGCCGGGCCACGGCCATCGCCCAGCCCTCGGCGCGCTGCATGGCGATCCGCTTCGGCGCGAGCTCGCCGATGACCAGGGTGACGAAGGTGAGCGCCAGGGTGACGAGCACGATCGCGACCGGGCCCGACGCCCCGCCGAGGAAGCTCAGCATCGGCTCGACCGGCTCGGAGAGGGACACCGCGGCGGTGGCCGAGGCCAGGAACCCGGCCAGCGTGATGCCGATCTGGATGGTGGACAGGAAGCGGTTCGGGTCGCGGGCGAGGCGGGCGAGCGCGCGCCCGGCGCCGTCGCGGCGCTCGAGGCGGCGCAGCTGCCCCTCGCGCAGGGAGATGAGCGCCATCTCGCTGCCGGCGAACGCGGCGTTGAGCAGGGTCAGCAGGAGAACCAGGGCCAGTTCGAACCAGACGTTGTCCATCGGACAACCCACGATAGCGGCCCTAGCTGGGGAAAAGCTGACGGCGAACGATCTTGCCGGTGGCGTTGCGGGGCAGCGCGGCGACGAAGTACACGTCCCGCGGCACGGAGAAGCGGGCCAGCCGGTGCCGCACGTACTCGCGCACCGCGTCGGCGTCGACCCGCTCGCCCGGGTGCAGCGCGATCCAGGCGGCGAGCCGCTGCCCGAACTCGACGTCGGGCACCCCGGCCACGGCCACCTCGCGGACCTGGGGCAGCTCGGCGATGACGTCCTCGACTGAGGCCGGGTACACGTTCTCGCCGCCGGAGATGACCATGTCGTCCTCGCGCCCGTCGACGAACAGCAGCCCGCCGGCGTCGAGGTGGCCGAGGTCGCCGGTCCCGATGAGGTCGCCGTGGTACTCGCGGCCGGTGCCGTTGGTGTAGCCCTCGAAGAGCATGTCGTTGCCGACGAAGATGCGCCCGATGACGCCCAGGGGCTGCGGGGTGCCCGCGGCGGACAGGATCGCCACCCGCGTGCCGTGCGGGGGGCGCCCGGCGGTGCCCGGCGCGGCGCGCAGCTCCTGCGGCACGGCGATCGAGGCCCACGAGGCCTCGGTCGAGCCGTAGAGGTTGTAGAGCACGTCGCCGTACACATCCATGAACCGTGTCGCCAGGGGGCCGGTCAGTGCCGAGCCCGAGACCGCGACCACCTTGAGCGTCGGCGTCCGGGTCGCGGGGGCTTCCAGGATTCGCTGGAGCATCACCGGTACCGCGAACAAAGAGGTGCAGCGGTGGGCGTTGACCGAGGCCAGGGCGTTCGCGGGCGCGAAGCGGCGGTTCAGCACGATGGTGCCGCGCAAAGCGAGGCAGAGCTGCAGAGCGGCCAGCCCCCAGGTGTGGAAGAGCGGCGCGGCCACGAACATCCGCTCGCCGGCGTTGAGCGGGATGCGCGACACGACCGTGGCGAGCGGGCCGAGCCCGGCCGGATTGCGGCGCCGGGCGCCCTTGGGTGCGCCGGTCGTGCCGCTGGTCAGCACCACGATCGAGCCCGGTTCGGCCGGCGGGGCGAGCTCGTCGGCGGGCGCGCGGTGGATGAGCTCCTCGAGTCGCTCGGTCGACTGCCGGGACAGATTCGGCGGTACCGCGGCCAGCATGCCCAGGAACGTCTCGTCGTGCAGCAGCAGCTGCAGGCCCTGATCGTGGGCGACCGCCTCGACCTGCGCGTTGCCCAGGCCGGTGTTGACGAGCACCGCCTGGGCGCCGAGCGCGACGACCGCCATCATCGACTCGATCATCGTCGCGGAGTTCTCGCACAGCAGCCCGACGCGGTCGCCGGGGCGGACGCCGAGCTCGACGCGCAGGGCGTTGGCGATGCGGCGGACCCGCAGGTCGAGCTCGCCGTAGGTGACCTGGCGGCGCTCGTCGATGATCGCGGGGCGGTTCGGGTCGCGGGCGGCGGCGGAGCGCATCTCGCCGTAGAGGCCGAAGCCCCAGCGGCGCAGCGCGTTGAGCTGGCGGACCATCCGGGCCGGGCTGGCGGGGTTGAGCACCTTGCGGCGGGCGAGCGTGCGCAGTACGAATCCGGCGTCCATCGGCGGCGGGACTCCTCGTTCTGATATTTCGGCCTATGAGGGGTAAGTCCGAAAACCTACCCCTCCGGCCGCTGGTGCGCGAGGTCAGCGGATGTACGTGCCGGAGATCGCACGGGCGATCACCAGGCGCTGGATCTCGCTGGTGCCCTCGAAGATGGTGTAGATCTTGGCGTCGCGGAACCAGCGCTCGACCGGGTGCTCCCGCAGGAAGCCCGCGCCGCCGAGGACCTGGACCGCCTTCTCGGTGACCGCGACGGCCACCTCGCCCGCCTTGAGCTTGCTCATCGAGCCCTCGCCGGCCTCGAAGACGCGGTTGTTGCGCCCCATCCACGCGGCCCGCCACACGAGCAGCCGGGCGGCGTCGATCTCCATGCGCATGTCGGCCAGGGCGAACGCGATGGCCTGGTTCTCGATGATCGGGCGGCCGAACTGCACGCGGCCCTTGGCGTACTCCAGCGCGTACTCGTACGCGGCCCGCGCCACGCCGAGCGCCTGCGCGCCGACGGCCGGGCGGGACAGCTCGAAGGTACGCATCGCCGCCTGACCCTGCGCCTTGCGACCCTCGCGGGCCCGGGCCAGCCGCTCCTGGAGCGCCTCCCGGCCGCCGAGCACGAGCTCGCCGGGGACCCGCACGTCGTCGAGGAACACGTCGGCCGTGTGGGAGGCGCGCAGGCCGAGTTTCTTGAGCTTCTTCGTGCCGTTGAGCCCGGGGGTGCCCGGCGGCACGATGAACGCGGCCTGGCCCCGCGAGCCCAGCTCGGGCTCGACGCTGGCCGTCACCACGTGCACGTTGGCGATCCCGCCGTTCGTCGCGTACGCCTTCTGGCCGGTGATCACCCACTCGTCCGCGGCCTCGTCGTAGCGGGCGCGGCTGCGCATCGAGCCGACGTCGGAGCCGGCCTCGGGCTCGGTGGTGCAGAACGCGGCGACCTTCGGGTCGTCGACGTCGCCGAAGCACTGCGGCACCCACTCCACCATCTGGTCGGGCGTGCCGCTGCCGTAAATCGCGGCCACGGCCAGGCTGGTGCCGAAGATGGCCATGCCGATGCCGGCGTCGCCCCAGAAGAGCTCCTCGTTGGCGAGGCACAGGGAGAGGCCGGACGGGTCGGCCCAGGCGTTGGCGAGGAACTCGAAGCCGTACAGGCCGATCTTCGCCGCCTCCTGGATCACCGGCCAGGGGGTCTCCTCGCGGGCGTCCCACTCCGCGGCGGCCGGGCGCACGACCTCGGCCGCGAAGCCGTGCACCCAGTCGCGGAGATCCCGCTGTTCCTCGTTCAGGTCGAGCGAGAACTCGGGCATGGCGATCAGGCCTTGGGGATGTCGAACAGGTTCGCGATGTTGGCGGCGAGGCCCAGGTCGCCCTTGGCCTTGAGCTTGCCGGTCATGAACATCATCATGGGGTTGCCGACGCCGGCGACGACCTTGAGGAAGTCGACCGGGCCGACGGTGATCGAGAGCTTCGGGTCCTGGTCGGGGCTCGGCGACAGCGTGCAGGCGCCATTGGCGATGACCAGCTCGTAGGAGTCGGTGCCGCCGTCCGGCGCACCGGTGATGTTCCAGTGGATGATCGCGTTGGTCGAGCCGGCGCGGTCGGCGCGGAACAGCTCCGGGAACCGGGAGAAGATCGTGTCCAGGATCGTCTTGCGCTGCGGGCTGCTCATGAGGTCGGCCAGCTGCGAGTCCGGCGCGTTCTTCACCAGCTGCGCGAACTGCTTCGGGTCGATGTTGTTGAAGTCGCCCAGGGCGTCGAGGTCGGACATGATGAGCCCTTCATTCGGGATAAGCTACTCGTGCGTAACCTTACGCACGAGTAGGTAAGGTGGCAAGATGCTGAAACGCCTCCCGCGCGTCGTGCGCGAGCAGCAGATGCTCGACGCCGCGGTGAAAGTCTTCTCCAGGCGCGGCTTCCACGCCGCGTCGATGGACGAGATCGCGGAGGTGGCCGGCATCTCCAAGCCGATGGTGTACGCGTACCTCGGCACCAAGGACGAGCTGTTCCTGACCTGCCTGCAGCGCGAGGCGACCCGGCTCATGGAGGCGGTCGCGGCCGGCGTGGTGCCCACCGCGCGCCCCGACGAGCAGCTGTGGAACGGGCTGCGGGCGTTCTTCGCGTTCGTCGGCGCGCACCGCGACGGCTGGCAGGTGCTCTACCGCCAGGCCCGCAGCGAGCCGCCGTTCGCGGCCGAGCTCTCGGCGATGCGCACCCGGATCGTGGAGCTCGTCGCCGGCCTGCTCGAGGGCGCCTGGGCCCAGGCCGAGGCGAACCGCACCGCCGGGGCCGACGACTTCCTCGCGATGGCCTTCGCCTACGTGGGTGCGGCCGAGTCCCTCGCGGACTGGCTGGCCGACCACACGGAGGAGGACCCGGAGCACACGGCGACCCGGATGATGAACTTCGTCTGGGTCGGCGCGGACGCGCTGCTGCAGGGCCGCGTCTGGCGGGCCTAGCTCATCCCGACCGCCGGCACCTGGGTCAGGCCCACGCCCACCAGCGCGCCGAGCAGCAGCAGGGTGCCCACCACGGTCGCGATGTGCATCGCGTTGCGGTGCTTGGGCGGGGCATAGGCGAACCCGGCCGCCACCACCGCCCCGACGATCAGCCCGCCGACGTGCGCCTGCCAGGAGATGTACTGGCTGAAGCTGAACGTCACCACGAGGTTGAAGATCAGCACGGGCACCACGCTGGCGATGCTCAGCCGCATCTTGCGCAGGATCACGATGAGCGCGGAGAACATGCCGAACACCGCGCCCGACGCGCCGGCGCTGGCCACGTTCGGTGCGGCCAGGAGGAAGACGAGCACGCCGCCGCCGAGACCGCAGAGCAGGTACAGCGCCAGGAAGCGGGCCCGCCCGAGCGCCGTCTCCAGGGGCCGGCCGAGCACCCACAGCGCCCACATGTTCATCGCCAGGTGCAGCAGCCCGTAGTGCAGCCACATGGCCGTGAAGATCTGGTAGAAGTTGCCGTCGGCGACGCTGTCGCCCGCGACCCGCACGCCCGAGCGGGTGGCGAAGTACGGCACCTCGGCGCCCCAGTCGTGCAGCGGCGTCGACCCGCCGAGCAGGCCGCCGAGCCCGCCGCCGCCGAGGCCGTCCGCGGCGCCGCGGCCCGCGCTGATGATCCCGATGATGAAGACCATCACGTTGATCACGATCAGCGTCATGGTCACCGTGCCGGCCGAGCCGGCCTGGGTGCCGCCGAACGCCGTGCGGGCCTGCCGCTGCGTGCGGCTGCCCTCGCGGACGCAGTCCGGGCACTGGAACCCGACCGAGGCCTCGTTCATGCAATCGGGGCAGATCGGCCGTTCACACCGGGTGCACCGGACGTACGTCTCGCGGCTGGGGTGCCGGTAGCAGACGGGGACCACGTTCGCCGGCGGCTGAGTCATGCTGACAAGGTTAGCCAGAACTCACCCACGGCCCGGCGGCGCGCGGCCCCGTCCGTTTCCCGTGGTCGTCTCAGCTGGTGCGCTCGACCGTGACGCTGTTGATCACGATGTCGTTCACCGGGCGGTCCATACGGCCCGTCTGGGCGGCGGCGATCTGGTCGACGACCTTGCGGGAGTCGTCGTCGGCGACCTCGCCGAAGATCGTGTGCTTGCCGTTGAGGTGCGGGGTCGGCCCGACGGTGACGAAGAACTGCGACCCGTTGGTGCCCTGGCCGAAGCGCACGCCGGCGTTGGCCATGGCCAGCAGGTAGGGCCGGTTGAACTGCAGCTCCGGGTGGATCTCGTCGTTGAAGTTGTAGCCCGGGCCACCGGTGCCGGTGCCCGTCGGGTCGCCGCCCTGGATCATGAAGCCGCTGATCACGCGGTGGAAGATGACGCCGTCGTAGTACGGGCCCTTGCCCGCCTCGCCCGTGCGCGGGTCCGTGTAGTCCTTGGTGCCCTCGGCGAGCTCCACGAAGTTGCGCACGGTCTTCGGGGCGCGGTTGGGGAACAGCTCAAGCCGGATATCGCCGACATTCGTGTGCAGCGTCGCGAACAGTTGCTCGGCCACCAGTTCTCCCTTTCCTTGGTGACATTCCGTCATCACGGTATCCGACGCGGATTCTGCCGGTTCCGGGTGTACGGGGGCCCCGTTGGATGCAGGATCAACTGCAGCGGGCCTGGCCGTGAGGTTCCCCCTGGTCGGATCGGGGTAACCGGGGATGGACGGATATCGCGCCTCGGGAGGTGGAGCAAGTGTTTCGACGTCGTCAGGTGCAGTCGCACACCCGGCTCATGAAGGACGAGCTCGGGGAGAGCCTGGACCACCTGCGGATGGCCGCGGCGCATGCCGCCGATGGCGCTTCGGGCGCCTTGGCGCCACGCGTCGATGCGGCTCGCAAGGTGGTGAAGCCGCGGCTGGACAACGGCCTGAACATGGCCATGGGCAGCATGGAGTCGGCCATGGACCTGGCGCGCCAGCGCGGGAGGCAGGCCGGGCGCCAGGCGGAGAAGATGAGCCGCAAGGGCCGGAACAAGCTGATGCGCCAGGAGCAAAAGAAGTCGCGGCGGCTGCCGATGGCGATCGGCGGCATGATGATCGCGGGTACGGCCGTGGCCGCGGCCGCGTACATGCGCCGGCGCCGTGACGAGCGGACGTGGGACGAGTACGGCGCGACGCGCACGACCGGTGACACCGGCTCGATGCTCGACGCCGCCAAGCAAACCATGGACGCCGGCGTCGACAAGGCCCGCACGATGGGGGAGGCGGCCAAGGACCGCGCCTCCGACCTGATCGGGCACAAGGGCACCAACGAGGGCCCGGGTGGCACCGCCGAGTACGACAAGCACCCGATGCCGCACACGATCTCGAAGAACGGTCGCTCGTAGTCGTAGTAGCCCGATCACGCAGACGGCCCGTCCCCGGCCACGGGGGACGGGCCTTGCTGTTTCTCGCGCTTCGCTCCCCATTGGGGGAGCTCCGCTCCACCCAAACCCCCTCCCCCACGTGGGTCGCCGTCCCGCGGACCGCACCGACTCGCACGTCCTTCGTGACGTGCGCCTCGGTCCCCTTTGGTTCGGGACCTTTGGCCCTTCGGCCGTCCCCGGGCCTGGCCGCACGCTTCAGGGCGTATGGGAGTCCTCCGGATCGGGGTGGGTGCACATGTTGGCGCACGAGAAGTGGTTTGTGCCGGACGCCGGGGGTTATCCGACGGACTGGGCGTTCGTGCTGCGACCCGTCACCGCCGCGTTGCTCCTCGCCGTGCTGCTGGCCACCGCGTTGTGGCGTTACGTCGCGGTGCGGTTCCTGCCCGCGCCGGAGTTGAAGGTTCTGCGGTTCTTCGGGCGGGTCGTGCCCTACGTGCCGCGGCTGCTGGCCATTCACCTCGGGGTCTCGCTGCTCGCGGCCGCCGTCTCCGGGCACTTCCTGACCCATGATCTCGACGTCGACGAGCTGGCCGGGGGATCGGCGCTGCTGCTGTTCGAGGGGGCGCTCGGAGTCTGGTTCATCACCGGGATCCGGCTGCGACCGGCGGCCATTCTGCTCGCGCTGACCGGGCCGATGGCGCTGCTGCTCACGGGGCCCGTCGGGCTGCTCTCGGCGATGGATCTGCTCGGCGTCGCGGTGTTCCTGTCGTTCGTTCCGCCGTCCGATGCCGCGTTCGGGCGCGTCGAGCCCGACCCGGCGACGCTGCGGAAGGCCCTGCTCGCGCTGCGCCTCGGCGCCGGTGGGGCGCTCGTCACGCTCGCGTTCGCCGAGAAGCTCGCCAACCCGGCGCTGGCCCGCGAGACGCTGCGGATGTTCCCGCGCCTGGACGTGTTCGCGCTCGTCGGCATCCACGTGCCGGTCGACACGTACGTCGCCGTCGCCGGCGCCACCGAGCTGCTCTTCGGCCTGCTCGTCATCTCCGGCGCCCTGCCGCAGGCCGCGGTCCTCGTCGCCGGCATCCCGTTCAACGCGACGCTGCTGCTCTTCGGGGGCACCGAGATGCTCGGGCACCTGCCGGTGTACGGCGTGTTCCTGACCCTGCTCGCCTACGGCTCCAACCCGGCGACCGCCCGGCTGGTGCGCTGGCTGCCCCGGCTGCGCGGCCGCACCCCGGCCCCGGCACCGGTGCTGACCTCCTGAGCAGGCCTACAGCCAGCCGCTTCGTCTGAAGCCCCAGAACAGGGCCCCGCTCCCGGCGAGCATCAGGGCCATCACGCCGGGGTAGCCGAAGACCCAGTGGGTCTCGGGCATGTAGTCGAAGTTCATGCCGTAGATGCCCGCGATCGAGGTCACGACGGCGGCGATGGCGGCCCAGGCGGCGATCTTGCGCATGTCGTTGTTCTGGTCGACGCTCACCTGGGCCAGGCGCGCGGCCAGGACCGAGTTGATCACGTCGTCGAGGTACAGCGTCTGCTCCACGGCGCGGGCGAGGTTGTCGGCCACGTCGCGGAAGTAGCGGCGGATCTCGTCCGGCATGTCGGCCAGGTTGCTGGCGACCAGGCCGTTCATGGGGCGCTGGAGCGGCAGTACGGCCCGCTTGAACTCCATCAGCTCGCGCTTGAGCTGGTAGATGCGCTGGATGCGGTCGGCGCTGCGGCGGCCCCGGTTGCCCTGGGGGCTGAACACCTGGTCCTCGACCGCGGCGACGTCCTCCTCGATGTTCTGCGCGACGTCCACGAGCGTGTCGACCACGCTGTCGGCGACCGCGTACGCGACCGCCCACGGGCCGCGGGCCAGCACCTCCTGCCGCCGCTCCAGCCCCGAGCGGACGGGGGCGAGCCGGCTGGCGTCGCCGTGCCGGACGGTGATGATGAAGTGCTCGCCGATGAACATCAGCACGTCGCCGGTCTCGACCACCTCGCTGGTGTCGGTGAGCTCGTCGTGCTCGACGTACCGGGCCGTGCGCATGGTCAGGAAGATCATCTCGCCGTACTGCTCGACCTTCGGCCGCTGCCGCGAGAGCACGGCGTCCTCGACCGCGAGCTCGTGCAGCTGGAACGTCTCCGCGATCGCCGCCATCTCCGCGGCCTGCGGCTCCTTGAGCCCGATCCACACGAAGCCCCGGTGCCGCCGGGCCGCGTGCAGGGCCTCGGTGTAGTTGCGCTCGCCGGGCTGGCGGATGCCGTCGATGTACAGGGCACAGTCCACGATCGCGCTGCGCTCCGGCGCGGACGGGGACTTGTCGGTGAGCGGCGCGGAGTTGTTGAGCATCCGCGACATCGCCCGGACCGGCCGGGACAGCGCGCGCTGCAGTGCACCGGAGTTGGGGTGCTGTTCGTCGGCCATCTCGACCTCCCGGGTGGGACGGGGGCCGGCCCGCACGATGTTGGCACCGGGCGGACCGACCGCAGGTGGGGGGTGGGGGCGCGGTCGGCCCACCCGGTGCCGTTGGGGGGCGGGGGGTGATGCCTTTGCGGCGCACTCGTAAAGCGCGCCGGGCTGGATTTTGATCCATCCGGTACCGGCTGGGGAACCACCCCCACCATCACGGTTTGGTGTCAGGTTCCTTGGAATGCTGCCGCGCGGTAAACCTCAGGCGGACTTGCGCACGGCCTCGATCGCCGCGGCCAGGCGCTGCACGCCCTCCTCGACCTGGTCGGTCAGCACCGCCGAGAACGCCAGGCGCACCGAGTGCCGCCCGCCCTCGAGCAGGAAATCGGAGCCCTTGACCACGGCCACGCCGAAGTCCTGGGCCGCCACCTTCTCCAGCTCGGTGGTGTCGACGTCGTCGGGCAGCTCCACCCAGAGGAAGTAGCCGCCGTCCGGCTCCACGAAGGTGGCGTCGGGGATGTGCTTGCGCAGCCCGTCGGCCAGCAGGCGGGCCCGCTCGCCCAGCGTCGTGGCGACCTTCTCGATCGAGCGCTCGATGTCGCCGCTGACGCAGAACTGGTGCGTCACCGCCTCGGCCACCATGCTCGGCGAGATGTAGATCGTCGTCGCCTTCTTGGCGATGCCGCCGATCGTCGTCTTCGGCCCGACCAGGTAGCCGACCCGCAGGCCGGGCGCGATGGTCTTGGTGAACGAGCTCGCGTGCACCACGACGCCGGCGGTGTCCTGGGACAGCATCGTCGGCAGCTTCTCGCCCCGCCAGCGGATGTCCGCGTACGGGTCGTCCTCGAAGATCGTGAAGCCGTACTCCTGGGCCAGCGTCAGCAGCTCGGACCGCTTGCGCGCCGAGAGGGTGACCCCGGCCGGGTTCTGGAAGTTCGGGATGATGTGCGCCAGGACCGGGCGGACGCCGCTGTCGAGCAGCACGCGCAGCTCGGCGACGTCGATGCCGTCGGCCTCGAGCGTGACCGGGTGGACCTCGGCGCCCAGGTTGCGCAGGTTGAGCAGCGTGCGGTCGTAGGTGGGCTTCTCCACGACGACCGCGTCGCCCGGCTTCACCAGGTGCTCGAAGAGCAGGGCATCGGCCTGCATCGAGCCGTTGGTCACGATGACCTGGTCGGCCTCCACGCCGTGCTTCCCGGCGATCCACGTGCGCAGCGGAAGGTAGCCCACGGACGTGCCGTAGGCCGTGATGCCGGCCGGGTCCGCCTCGAAGGCGCGGACAGCGGCCGCCTTGAGCCCGTCGACGTCGATGATGTCGAGACTGGGCGCGCCACGAGCGAAAGAAATCAGCTGCATGTCTGGCAGCCTACGCACGCGCGGGCTGACCGTTCAGCCGAGTTCCCGCCCTCCACCTGGGGTGTAACGCGCCGGTCCCGCCGTTCTTGCGGTGGTCCGGGGCCGGCGCGCCAGATTTCACGCCGAGATTGATGTCTGGACCCAGACTCGCATGATGTCGCGCACGGAAATGACTCCCAACACATCGTCGCCGTCGAGCACGACCAGGTGACGGAAGCCGCCGCGGACCATGGCGGCCGCGGCCTCCTCGATCGTCCACGCCGGGCCCGCGTAGACGACCTCCCAGGTGATGTGGTCGGCCGTCCGCTCGACGTCGGGGTCGAGGTCGGTGCCGATCGCGTTGAGGATGTCCCGCTCGGTGATGATGCCCACGCCGGAGCCGTCCGGGTCGAGGACGATCGCCGAGCCGACCTTCCGCCGGGCCATGAGCCCCGCGGCCTGCCGGAGGGTGTGGTCCGGGCCGAGTTGCACGACGGCCGTCGACATCGCTTCGTGTACCTGCATTGGTGATCACTCCTCGCGAGGGCACGGTTACGGCAAATGGTCCCGTGCTACCCGCGAAGTCTCAAGACCTGCTCACCCGCGGGTGCGGGCAGATACAGTTGGCCAACGTGCGGTTTCTCAATGACCAGATGCCCGGCTACGACCTGACCTACGACGACGTCTTCATGGTGCCGAGCCGCTCGGCGGTGGAGTCGCGGATGCAGGTCGACCTCACCACCCGCGACGGCAGCGGCACGACGATCCCGATCATCGTGGCGAACATGACCGCCGTCGCCGGGCGCCGGATGGCCGAGACCGTGGCCCGCCGCGGCAGCCTCGCGATCATCCCGCAGGACATCCCGATCGACGTCGTCGGCGAGGCGGTGTCCTGGGTCAAGCAGCGCCACCTCGTGCACGACACCCCGATCACCCTCGGCCCGACCGAGACCGTCTCGCTCGCCCTCGACCTGCTGCCGAAGCGGGCCCACGGCGCGGTGATCGTCGTGGAGGACGGCCGCCCGGTCGGCGTGGTGACCGAGGCCGACTGCGTCGACGTCGACCGCTTCAGCCAGCTGCGCAGCGTCATGTCGAGCAACCTGCTCACCCTGCCCGACGACGTGACGCCGGAGGAGGCGTTCAACCGCCTCACGGCCGGCCACCACCGCCTGGCCCCGGTCATCGACCCCGCGGGCCGGCTGGTCGGCATCCTCACCCGCAACGCCGCCCTGCGCGCCACGCTGTACTCCCCGGCCGTCGACGGCGAGAACCGGCTGCGCATCGGCGCCGCGATCGGCATCACCGGCGACGCCGCCGGCCGCGCCGACAAGCTGCTCGCCGCCGGGGTCGACGTGCTCGTCGTGGACACCGCGCACGGCCACCAGGAGCGGATGATCAGCACCCTGCGCGCGGTGCGGGCGCTCAACCCGTCGGTGCCGGTCGTGGCCGGCAACGTGGTCACCAGCCAGGGCGTCGCCGACCTGCTGGCCGCGGGCGCCGACATCGTCAAGGTGGGCGTCGGCCCCGGGGCCATGTGCACGACCCGGATGATGACCGGTGTCGGCCGGCCCCAGTTCTCCGCGGTGCTCGAGTGCGCCGAGGAGGCGCGCCGCCACGGCGGGCACGTGTGGGCCGACGGCGGCGTCCGCCACCCGCGCGACGTGGCCCTGGCCCTCGCCGCCGGCGCGTCCAACGTGATGATCGGCTCCTGGCTGGCGGGCACCCACGAGTCGCCGGGCGACCCGCGCCGCGACCCCGACGGCCGGCTCTACAAGGAGAACTTCGGCATGGCCTCGGCCCGGGCCGTGAGCCGCCGCACCGCCGACGACAGCGTCTACGAGCGGGCCCGCAAGGCCCTGTTCGAGGAGGGCATCTCGACCTCGCGGATGTACCTCGACCCGCGCCGCCCGGGCGTGGAGGACATCCTCGACGCGATCGTCGCCGGCGTGCGCAGCGCGTGCACCTACGCGGGCGCCGCGGATCTGGCCGAGTTCGCCGAACACGCCACGGTGGGTGTGCAGAGCGCCGCCGGCTACGCCGAAGGCAAGCCCCTCGATGTCAGCTGGTAGGAGACCTCGGATTTACCTCAAAGACCGGATAGTCGGGTGTCCCGCAGGTCACGTAAGGTGCACGTCGTGAACTTCGCTCGCGACCCCCTCGGCTTGTGACCCGCGGGCCGTTGCTGCGCCGTTTGCAGGGGCTGCGCGGCGCGTCACGATTCGTCGGTGCGGGTCTGCTCGACCAGGTCGTGATCGCCGCGGCCAACTCGGCGAACACGCTCCTGGGCGGCATCCTGCTGCCCAAGGAGCAGTTCGGCGCGCTCGCCCTGGCGCTCGCCGTCGGGTACTTCGCCATGTACCTCAACCGTGCCATCGTCGGCGACGTCCTGCTCGCGCTCGCGTCCCGCTACGACGGCGAGCCGCGCATCCGGCTGGCCCGCAACGGCCTGGCCACCGCGCTCTGCTCCGGTCTCGTCACGACCGTCGTGTTCGTGGTGCTGTGGGCGGCGTGGCCGAATCGCGGCGAGATCGACCTGCACCAGCTCATCTGGCTGGCGCCGTTCATGGTGCCGATCATGCTGCACGACACCGCGCGCTGTGACTACCTGGCCGACCGGCGGCCGGACAAGGCGCTCGGCATCGATATGGTCTGGGCCGGCACCCAGGCCGTCATGGTCGCGATCATGGTCGCCACGCACACCTCCAGCGCGGGCGGGCTGCTCGCGGTCTGGGGCGTCGGCGCGACCGCCGGCATCACCGTCTACCTGCTGCGCGAGCGGCGCCTGCCGTGGCAGGGCCAGCCGCTGGCCTGGCTGGCCGAGACCCGCCACCTGTCGAGCTGGTTCACCATCACCGCGGTCGTCGCCCAGGTGCAGGTGCTGGCGATCAGCTTCGTCGTGGCCGGACGCCTGTCCAAGATCGACCTGGGCAACCTGCGCTTCGTGCAGACGGTGCAGCTGCAGCCGGTACAAAATCTGATCACCGCCATCCAGAGCCTGCTGGTGCCGCGGGCCTCCCGCAACGCCGCCGCGGCGGCCCGGCCCGGCCCGGAGGGAGTGGAGGCGGCCGCGGCCCTGCGCCGGCAGACCCGCACCCTCGCGACCGCGTTCGCCGTGCTGGGCGCGCTGATGGTGCTGATCGTCTGGCCGGTCGTGTCGTGGGTGCTCGTCCACACGCACAAGTTCTCCGAGGCCGCCCCGCTGGCCCTGCCGATCGCCCTGCAGGGGGCGGTCTACCTGCTGCAGGTGCCGTTCACGGCGGCCATGCGCGGCATGCACCGGGCCCGGATGCTGTTCCTGCAGTACGTCGTGTTCGCCGTCGTCTCGCTGAGCGGCCTGACGCTCGGGGCCGAGTACGGCGGCCTGCACGGCGCCGCCTGGGGCCTGCTCACCGGCTCGACCGCGGGGCTGATCTGCATGGTGATGCTCTACATGTACGCCGTGCGCTGGGTCGGCCCGCCCGCCGGCAGTCCGGCTCCGGCCCGCCCGGCCGCCCCGCAAAACGCCTGAGCTGGTGGAGCGGAGCTCCCCCCAACTCAGCGGGTAACGGCGCGGTACACCTCGATCAGGCGCTCTGTCAGCACGTCCGGAGAGAATTGCGACTCGTAACGGGCCCGGGCCACCGGGGCCAGCGCGGCGGCGCCGTCGCGGGCCTTCAACAACCCCTCGGCCAGAGCGGCGGGCTCCGGCTCCACGACCCAGCCCGCGTCGCCGGCCAGGTAGGGCAGGCCGCCCCGGTCGGTGACGAGCACCGGCCGGCCCCCCGACAGTGCCTCGAGCACGATCGTCGGCAGCACGTCGTGCCAGGTGGAGGCGGCGATCACGCACGCCGCCCGGGCGATCTCGGCGCGTACCCCCGCGTTGTCGATCGGCCCGAGGTACGTGACGTCGGAGCGGGTCGCCGCGGCGCGCTCGGCCAGCGGGCGCAGCGGGCCGTCGCCAGCGATGCGCAGCGGGCCGAGTGCCCCGTCCTCGTGCCGTGACCAGGCGTCCAGCGCCAGCTCCAGGCCCTTCTCGGGGGTGAGCCGGGCGGCGTAGAGGAACCCGTCGCCGGGGGCGGTGGCCGCGCCCGCGTCGGGGATGCCGTTGGGCTTGACGGTGATCCGCTCGGCCGGGATGCCGAAGTCGGTCAGGTGCGCGGCGATGCGGTCGGTGAGCGCGATGAAGTGGTCGACCTGCTTCCACGTGCCGCGGTGGTACGCCAGCGTCGCCGCCATCACCGCGGACTGCGCCTTCGAGCCCCGGTAGCACGTGTGCGTCACGGCCGGCAGGGGGAACGCCTTGCCGCGGCACTCGGTGCAGATGCGGCCGTCGCGGAAGTACAGGCCGGGCGCGCACACCTGGCGGTAGTTGTGCACCGTGTGCACGACCGGGACGCCGTGCGCGTGGGCCGTCTTCACCACCGTGGGTGACAGCAGGGGATACGGGTTGTGAAGGTGTACGACGTCCGGCTTCTCGCTCTTCAGGAGCGTGGCGAGCGCCTTCTGTGACTCCCCGTTGCGGATCGGTGACAGGGGCAGCAGCACCTTCTGCGCCGTGGAGAACGTGCCGATCTCGTCGGAGCTGCGCAGGAACGGCAGCACGGTGACCCCGGCCGCGCCGAGCTGCGCGATCTCGGCGTCGACGATCACGTTCTCGCCGGAGGGCTGCCCGGACGCGTATCGATTGTGTGCGACGACCACCTTCATGATGAAGAAAGCCTACGGACCCCCGGGTGAGGCAGACTGTACGGGTGCCCGAGCTTCCCGAGGTCGAGGCGCTCGCCGCGTTCCTGCGGGAGCGTGCCGCCGGCCACACCATCGACCGCATCGAGGTCTCCTCGCTGAGCGCGCTGAAGACCTTCGACCCCCCGATCACGGC
This sequence comes from Dactylosporangium sp. NPDC049140, assembly GCF_040648435.1. Classification (NCBI taxonomy): domain Bacteria; kingdom Bacillati; phylum Actinomycetota; class Actinomycetes; order Micromonosporales; family Micromonosporaceae; genus Dactylosporangium; species Dactylosporangium sp. NPDC049140. Next base: position 709,658 of record NZ_JBEZDS010000001.1, read on the forward strand.
CGCGGCCGGCCAGCCGATCACCGGCGCCTCCCGGCACGGCAAGTTCCTCGACGTGCATGTGGGATCCCCGGAACCAGACACTGCCCTGCACCTCGTGGTTCATTTGGCCCGTGCGGGGTGGTTGCACTACCGCGACGCGTTCAACGCCAAGACCCCGCTCAAGCCCGGGTCGGGCCCGATCGCCGTGCGCGTGCGCCTCGACGACGAGTCCGGCTTTGACCTGACCGAGGCGGGGACGAAGAAGAGCCTCGCGGTGTACTTCGTGAAGGACCCTCGCCTCGTCCCCGGCATCTCCCGCCTCGGGCCCGACGCCCTCGCGGTGAACGCGGACGAGTTCGCCGCCGCGATGCGCTCCCGCAAGGGCCAGATCAAGGGCGTCCTGACCGACCAGACGATCCTCGCCGGGGTCGGCAACGCGTACTCCGACGAGATCCTGCACGCCGCGAAGATGTCCCCGTTCGCGCTGACCAGCAAGATCCCGGACGAGGCGATGGCCCGGCTGCACGCGGCGATGCGCACCGTGCTCACCGACGCCGTCGGGCGCTCGGTCGGGCAGAAGGCGGCCACGCTCAAGTCCGAGAAGCGCTCCGGCCTGGCCGTCCACGCGCGCACCGGGCTGCCGTGCCCGGTCTGCGGCGACACGGTCCGCGAGGTGTCGTTCGCGGACACGTCGCTGCAGTACTGCCCGACCTGCCAGACGAACGGCAAGCCCTTAGCGGACCGGCGGCTGTCGAAGCTCGTACGCTGACCGCCGTGCGTCGTGCGTTCCTCTTGGCCTTCGCGGCCTTCTTCCTCCTCGGTGCGGCCTGGGCCCTCGCCCTGCCGGTGAACGGGACCTACGACGAGAAGCAGCACCTCGTCCGGGCCTACGCGGTGTGGACGGGCCAGTGGCTGCCGCACGAGCGGACCGCGGACGCGAGCGGCATCGAGACCAGCGCGTTCACCGGCCCGCGCAGCCTGCTGCCGGAGAACGCCGACTGCACCTGGATCGACAAGCCCGCCTACCACCCGGCGAGCTGCCTGGTGACGGTCGGCGACCACGCGGACACGCTGGTGCCGAGCGCGGCCGCGCGGTACAGCCCGGTCTACTACGCCCTCGTCGGCCTGCCGCTGCGGATCAGCCCCGACGGCACCGGCCTGATCTGGGCCCGGCTGCTGTCCGCGGCGCTGTCGGCGGCCCTGCTCGCGGCGGCGGTGGCGATCGCGCCCGGCCGGCTGGAGCGGCTGGCCGTGGTGCTGGTCACGACCCCGATGCTGGCGAACCTGGCCGGCTCCCTCAACCCCAACGGGCTGGAGATCGCCGCGGCCGTGCTGCTGTTCGTGGCGCTGCTGCACCGCCGGTGGGGGCTCGCCGGGGCCGGGGCCGCGCTGCTGTTCACCGTGCGGGACCTGGGGCCGTTCTTCGCGCTCGCCGCCGTGCTCGTCGCGCTCTTCGTGACCGGGCAGCATCCGCGGGTACTGCGGCAAAGGGCGTTTCTCGTTCCGGCCGCGCTCGGCGCCGCGTTCGCGGTGTTCTGGGCCGCGGTCGCCTCCCGCGGCAGCGATCTCGTGCCGGGCCGGCCGGTGCCGCCGACGACCTCCGGCGCGATCCTCTCCGACATCGCGCACGGCCGCGCCGAGTTCTGGGCCCGTCAGATCGTGGGCCAGTTCAACTACGGCGAGACCACGATCTCGATCGCCGTCATCGCGCTGTGGTACCTGCTGTGCGCCGCCCTGGTCCTGCCCGCCCTCGTGCTCGGCGACCGGCGCCTGCGGCTCGGCATCGGGGCCGCCTTCCTCGGCAGCGCGGCGCTGCTGGTGGCCCTGGAGCTGTACTTCGCGCCGAAGGTCGGCCAGTTCGCGCACGGGCGGTACGTGATGCCCCTCGGCGTCGGCGTGCTCCTCCTCGCACCGTTGGCCACCGGTTACACAGGGTGGCTGTCGTCCTCGCGGTGGCTGGAGTGGGCGCTTGTGGCCGCGGCGGCGCTGACGGTACCGATGCAGCTCTATGCCCTGGCCCGGGTCATGACCCGCTTCCAGCGCGGCATCTCGGCCGGGCTAAACCCCTTCGGGGGAGCGTGGTCGCCCCCGCTGGGCACCCTCGTGCCGCTTCTGTGTGCTTTGGTGGGTGCTGGGCTACTCGGGGTGATTGTCACGCGCAGTTCTGTCCGCCCTACGCCAGTGCACTCGACAGCCAACACGTTCAGCAACTAGTGTCGGCCGGTCGTCATCGGTTGCTACGGCGCTCATGGGACACTTTGCACGTGCTTTCCGGTGTCCGTGAACCAGCAGCAACCACGGACTTAGTCGTAACCGGCCGAGCAGAGCTGTGCCGCGATCACTGCGTCGCGGCACGAGAGGACGCACTGAGGTGACCGCTAGTCTCCAACGTCCGGCCACTTCGCCGAGCCGGAGATCGACCTTGGGTGAACTCGACAGCTTCGAGATCCTGCCGGACCACGCGGTAGTCCCCCCGAACGGTGTGCCGCGGTCGGGCTGGCAGCGGACCAAGCGGGCGGCGCGGTGGCACCGGCCCTACGCGGCCATCCTGGTCCTGCTCGACGTGTGCGGGGTGGCGTTCTCCTCGTTCATCGCCGAAACCAACCTGGCCAACGCCGACGTCGGCTTCAAGGACGAGCCGGGCCTGTTCGGCGTCATCGCCTACCTGGCGCTCCCGGCCGTGTGGCTGCTGGTCCTGTGGGGCCACGGCGCCTACGACCGCCGCTACCTCGGCACCGGCACCGACGAGTTCAAGCGGGTCGTGCGCGCCTCCTGGACCGTGGTGGCGATCGTCGCGTTCGCCGCGTTCGCGTTCAAGATCCAGCTCTCCCGGTTCTCGGTCGGCTCCGCGCTGATCGGCGGGCTCGTGTTCGTGCTCGTGCTGCGGTACATCGCGCGCCGGGCCCTCGTGTTCGCCCGCACGAAGTTCCACCTGGCCACCCACCGCATGCTGCTCATCGGCACGCTGCAGGAGGCGCTGGAGGTCCACTCGGCGATCGCCCGTGACCCTGCCTCCGGGCTGGTGCCGGTCGGCATCCACCTGATCGAGGGCTACGCGCCGCAGCCGACCAAGATCACTCCGGTACCCGTGCACGCCGGCCGCGACATCCTGTCCCTGGTGCGCGAGCTCAACGCCGACACGATCGCGGTCTGCGGCTCGGCCAGCGCCGAGCCCGTGGAGCTGCGCCGGCTCGCCTGGCAGCTCGAGGGCACAGGCATCGACCTCGCCGTGGCGCCGCAGCTCACCGACATCGCCGGGCCGCGCGTGCACATCCGCCCGATCGAGGGCATCCCGCTGCTCTACGTCGAGGAGCCGAAGCTCTCCGGCGTCGCCTGGCTGTTCAAGAACATCCTCGACCGCATCCTCGCGCTGCTCGCCCTGCTGATCGTCCTGCCGTTCTTCCCGTTCATCGCGCTGGCCATCCGGATGTCGGACCCGGGCCCGATCTTCTTCCGCCAGCCGCGCATCGGCCGCGAGGGCAAGATGTTCCGGGTCTGGAAGCTGCGCACGATGTACGTCGACGCCGAGGAGCGCCTCGCGACGCTGCACGACCAGAACGAGAGCGACGGGCTGCTCTTCAAGATGAAGAACGACCCGCGCGTGTTCCGGGTCGGCCGGTGGCTGCGGGCGTCCTCCATCGACGAGCTGCCCCAGCTGATCAACGTGCTCATGGGCGAGATGTCGCTGGTCGGGCCGCGGCCGCTGCCCGCCGAGGACGGCGACTTCCTCGGCGACGTGCGCCGGCGGCTGCTGGTGCGCCCGGGCATCACCGGCCTGTGGCAGGTCTCCGGCCGCAGCGAGCTGAGCTGGGACGACGCCGTCCGTCTGGACCTGTACTACGTCGACAACTGGTCGCTGGTGCTGGATCTGCACACGATGTGGCGGACCATCTGGGTCGTGGTCTTCCGTAAGGGCGCCTACTAACTCGCAAAAGTCCGCACCGCTTCACCGCGCGCGTAAGCGCCCACGGGGAGTGGCCGCTTGCGGCCATGGGGGGGGTGCGGGGTGGGAACCCCCCGCCGCGTATCGGACGAAGTCCGCGCCAGGCTAGGAATCGGCGTCACCGAGCGCGCGTGAGCGCCCGCGGAGGGTGGCCGCTTGCGGTCATGGGGGGTGTGGGGTGGGAACCCCCCGCCGCGTATCGGACGAAGTCCGCGCCAGGCCAGGAACAGCCAAGCTAGCCAACAGCGCCTACTGACGGCACCATGACGCGGTGGGTGCCAACCTCGCCGCCGGGCTGATCGTCGTCGTGCTGGTGTGCGCCCTCGGCTGGGCGGTCTTCGCCGTGATCCGCCACCGGGGCCGCCGGGCCATCGCGACCGCGGCCCAGCGCGCCACCTACGACGTGCTGCACATCGCCGAGCTCGCCGCCGAGCCGCTGCGCAACGGGCTCACCGAGGCCGCGGCCGGCAAGGCCATCCGGCACCTGCGCACCCTCACCGGCGCCGCCGGGATCGCGGTCACCGACGCGCGGCGGGTGCTGGCCTTCGACGGCATCGGCGAGCACCACCGCGAGCACGCGGCCGCCGCGGCGGTCAAGGCCGTGGCCGCGGGCCGCCCGACCGTGCTCGGCGGCCGCGAGCTGCCCTGCGACCTGGTCGACTGCCCGATCCGGGGTGCCGTGGTGGTGCCGCTGGCCCAGCGCGAGGGCGCCCTCGTCGCGCTCTCCGACGGCCCCCCGGCCCCGGGGCTGGTGCAGGCGACCGCCGAGACCGCCCGGTGGGTCGGCACCCAGCTCGCCCTGGCCGAGCTCGACACGTCGCGGGCGCGGCTGGCCCGGGCCGAGGTGCGGGCGCTGCGGGCGCAGATCAGCCCGCACTTCATCTACAACGCGCTGACCGCCATCGCGAGCTTCGTGCGCACCGACCCGGAGCTGGCCCGGGAGCTCATCCTGGAGTTCGCGGAGTTCACGCGGTACAGCTTCCGCGCCCACGGGGAGTTCACGACGCTGGCCGAGGAGCTGCGCTCGATCGACCGGTACCTCACCATCGAGCGGGCCCGCTTCGGCGAGCGGCTCCAGGTGCGGCTGCAGATCGCGCCCGAGGTGCTGCCGGTGACGCTGCCCTTCCTGTGCCTGCAGCCGCTGGTCGAGAACGCGGTCCGGCACGGGCTGTCGCGCAAGCCCGGCATGGGCACGGTGAGCATCGTGGCCCGCGACGCCGGCGCCGAGTGCCACATCACCGTCGAGGACGACGGCGTCGGCATGGACCCGGCCGCCCTGCTCAGCGCCGACGACACCACCGACGCCGGGCAGCACGTGGGCTTGCGCAATGTCGACGATCGGCTACGTTCGGTCTTCGGCGACGGCTTCGGTGTGGTGGTCGAGACCGCCCCCGACGCCGGCACCAAGGTCAGCATGCGGGTGCCGAAATTCCATCCCGGGGTGACTTCGAAATGAGCGAACACGGCTTTCTCCGCGTGCTGGCCGTCGACGACGAGGTGCCGGCCCTCGACGAGCTGGCGTACCTGCTGCGCGCCGACCCCCGCGTCGGGCGGCTGCACTGCGCGGGCGACGCGACCGAGGCCCTGCGCGTGCTGCGCGACGCCGACGTCGACGCGGTGTTCCTCGACATCCGCATGCCCGGGCTCGACGGGATGGAGCTCGCCCGCGTCCTGGGCCGGTTCGCCAAGCCGCCCGCGGTCGTGTTCGTGACCGCGTACGACGACCGGGCCGCCGAGGCGTTCGACCTGGGCGTGGCCGACTACGTGCGCAAGCCCGTGCGCGCGGACCGCCTGGCCGAGTCCATCCGCCGCGTGCTCGCCACCCGGCTCGTGCCCACCCACCCGGCCGTGGCCGCGCGCCGGGACCGCCAGGACGACCCGACGATCCCGGTCGAGCTCGCGGGCACGACCCGGATGCTGCCCCGCTCGTCGGTGCGGTGGGTCGAGGCCCAGGGCGACTACGCGCGGCTGCACACGGCCGACGCCTCGCACCTGGTGCGGGTGTCGCTGGCGACGCTGGCCGAGCGGTGGGCGGATGCCGGGTTCGTGCGCATCCACCGGTCGTACCTCGTGCAGCTCAAGCTGATCACCGAGCTGCGGATGACGAACACCGGCTATGTCGTGCTCATCGACGAGCATGAGCTGCCCGTGTCCCGCCGTCACACTCGGGAGCTGAAGGATCGCCTGGTGCGAGCGGCCAAGTCCTGGGGCTGACGGTTCTCCACAATTTCTGCACATCGCCGACCGAGGGCCTGCACGCCCCGGGCCTACGCTGCTGTACATGAAGTCGAACGGTGTTCAGCCGGCGCCGAAGGCGTTGTCATCGAGCGCAGCTGGAGAGCGCCGTCGCGTGCTCGTGGTCGACGACGAGCGGATGATCGCCGAGTCGATCGCGGTGCGGCTCCGCGCCGAGGGCTTCTCCGTCGACACCGCCCACGACGGGCCCGCCGCGGTCGCCGCGGCCCGGCTGATACGCCCCGACCTGGTGGTGCTCGACGTGATGCTGCCCGGCTTCGACGGCCTCGAGGTGTGCCGGCGCATCCAGGCCGAGCGGCCGGTGGCGGTGCTGATGCTGACCGCCCGTGACGACGAGAACGACCTGCTCGTCGGGCTGGCCGTCGGCGCCGACGACTACCTGACCAAGCCGTTTTCGATGCGCGAGCTCGCGGCCCGCGTGCACGTGCTGCTGCGCCGGCTCGAGCGGCTGGCCCAGGTGCAGCCCGACCCGAACCAGACCCCGATCGTCCTCGGCGACCTCGAGATCAACCGGGCGCAGCGCCGCGTCACCCGGGCCGGCATCGAGGCGCACCTCACGCCGACCGAGTTCGACCTGCTCGTCAACCTGGCCACCCGCCCGCGGACGGTCCTGCCCCGCGAGCGGCTGCTGGCCGAGGTGTGGGGGTGGGCCGACGCGTCCGGCACGCGCACGGTCGACAGTCACATCAAGGCGCTGCGCCGCAAGCTGGGGGCCGACCTCATACGCACGGTGCACGGCGTGGGCTATGCCCTGGAGTCCGCATGACGCTGAAGAGGATCGCCGATCTCCTGCCGCGGCCGCTCGACCCGCTGCGGTCCATCAAGCTCAAGCTCGCCGTCCTGCTGCTGGCCTCCGCCTGCGCCGGCCTCGGTGTGTTCTGGATCGGCATCGGCTGGATCCCGCCGAACACGACGTACATCGCGCTCACCGCCGGCCTGCTCACCTCCCAGGTCCTCGCGCACGGCGTGACGCGCCCGCTGCGCGAGATGACCGCCGCCGCGCGTGCCATGGCCCGCGGCGACTACTCGACCCGCGTCCGCGCCACGTCCAAGGACGAGGTCGGCGAGCTGGCGGTCGCCTTCAACCTGATGGTGGGCGAGCTCGCCGCGGCCGACCAGCAGCGCCGCGAGCTCATCGCCAACGTCTCGCACGAGCTGCGCACCCCGATCTCCGCGCTCCAGGCGATGCTGGAGAACATCGTCGACGGCGTCGCCGAGCCCGACCCGGCCACGCTGCGCACCGCGCTGGCCCAGACCGAGCGGCTCGGCCGGCTCGTGACGGAGCTGCTGGACATCTCCCGGCTCGACGCCGGGGTCGTGCCGCTGGAGCGCGAGCTGTTCCACGTCGAGGACCTGCTGCACGAGGTCGTCGCCGAGGCCGAGGTGAAGGCGTCGGCGGCCGGGCACAAGGTCGAGTACCTCTCCTGCTCCTTCCCGGAGAACGCGCTGGTCAGAGCCGACCGGGCGCGCCTGCACCACGTCCTGACCAACCTCGTCGACAACGCCACGCGGCACAGCCCCGACGGCGGCACGGTGACAATCGTGGGCCGCCGCGAGCCCGGCCGCGTGATGATCGAGGTCGCCGACGAGGGCCCCGGCATCCCGCACGCCGAGCGCGAGCGCGTCTTCGAGCGCTTCACCCGGGGCGCCCGCGCCTCGGGCGGCGGCACCGGCCTCGGCCTGGCCATCGCCCAGTGGCTGACCCAGCTGCACGACGGCACCATCGCGGTCGTCGAGCAGCCGGACGACCTGCCGGGCTGCCGCATCCGGGTCACCCTGCCCGCCTGACGCCCTCCGCTTCCCCGTGACCGGGCCCGGCCCGGCCGCGCGCCCTTTGCTGGGCAATTTATCCCTTTAGCACGGTTCAGGAGCCCACGCATGCCCGGAACCACGGTCCAGCCGCCCATGCCCCCCAGGCCCCCGCAAGGTCCGCCGGCCCGTTTCGCGCCGCCGTCGCCCGGCCTCGCGCTGCCGCCCCCGGTGCCGAACCAGCTGCCGGTCGCCCTCGGCCCGCCCGCGCCCACCCTGTGGCAGCGCGCCTGGCCGCGGGTCGAGCCCGCGGCCGGCTCCGCGGCCCTCTACGGGGCGCTCGCCGCCGGCCTGGTCGCCGCGGTCGCCCTCCCGCCCGACCGGCCCGGCCTCGGCTGGCCGATCGCGGGCCTCGGCCTGCTGGTACCCCTGATCCTGCTCCTGCTCCGCCGCCGGTCCACGCGGCTCGGCGGCCGGGTCGAGGCGGTGCTGTGGTGCGCGGCCGCGCTGGCCCTGCTCTCGGTCGGGTTCTTCCGGGCCGCCGGCTGGCTCTTCGCGCTGAGCGCGCTGACCGCCTTCGGCTGCCTGGCCCTGGCCGTGGGCCGGCATGGCCGCATCCCGGCGGTCCTGCACGCGCCGTTCACCGTGGTCTTCGCGATCTTCCGCGCGCTGCCCTGGTCGGCCGCCGGCCTGAACCGTCCGGGCAGGCCCGAGCCCCGGCCCGCCGCCTCCGCCAACGGGCTCCGGCTGCTCGCCTCCATCGGCATCGGCGCGGCGCTCGTCATCGTCTTCGGCGCGCTCTTCGCCAGCGCCGACGCCGGCTTCGCCCGGGTCGTCGACGCCGTCACCCCCACGATCGACGCCGGCACCGTGGCGCGGTGGGCGCTGATCGCGGTCGCGGCGGCCGCGCTGTCGCTGGCCGGGGCGTTCCTCGTGGCGAACCCGTCCACGATCGGCGACGGCGCGCGGCGGGCCCGGGCCGTGCGCCGGGTCGAGTGGCTGGTGCCGGTCGGGGCGCTGCTGGGGCTGTTCGGGGTCTTCGTGGCCGTGCAGCTCACGGTGCTGTTCGGCGACCGCGACTACGTCATGCGCACCGTCGGGCTGACCTTCGCCGAGTACGCCCGCAAGGGGTTCTGGCAGCTCCTCGCGATCACGCTGCTCACGCTGTGCGTCATGGGCGTCACCGCGCGCAAGGCGCCGCAGACCGACCGGATGCTGCTGCGGGTGGTACTGGGGCTGCTCGCGCTGTGCTCGCTGGTGGTGGTCGGCTCGGCGCTGTGGCGGATGAACGTGTACGAGCAGGCGTACGGCTTCACGCGGCTGCGCGTCTTCGTCAGCGCCGTCGAGGTCTGGCTGGGCGGGCTGTTCGTCCTGGTCATGGCGGCCGGGCTGACGCCGTCCACGAGGTGGCTCGGCCGCGCCGGGGTCGCGCTGTGGGTGGTCACACTGCTCGGGCTGGCGGTGCTGAACCCCGACCGGTTCATCGCCGCGCACAACGTGGCCCGCTCCGACCGCGGCAACGCCGACATCTGGTACCTGCGCACGCTCTCCGCCGACGCGGCGCCCGAGCTGGCCAAGCTGCCCGCCGGGGCACGGGAGTGCGCGCTGTCGGGGATCTCCGGCGACCTCGCCGAGGAACCGGACGATTGGCGGGGGTGGAACCTGGGCCGGGCCCGGGCGCGTCAGATCGTTCCAGAACCGATCGGTCCGGGGGACTACCCCTGCTACCGGCGGTACTGAAGGGGGAAGGGCAGGGCCGACGTTCATACGGGGGACGTCGGCCCTTGCTTTTGTTTCACGGGCGTTGCAAGACTGCGGTCCATGGAGCCGCCAACTCCGCGCGTGCGGGTCGTGCTCGGCGACGTCACCCGGGCCCCCATCCACCCCGCGCGGGCTCGCGCGGAGCTGGAGGAGCAGAGTCCGGTCGGCGCCGCGCTCGCGCGCGGGCTGGTGCGGGCCCAGCTGTCCGTGGCCGTGCGGCTCTCCGCCGTGGTCGCGGTCGGGCTCGGCGGGCTGCCGCTGCTCTTCGCGGCGGTGCCGGCGGTCGCGCACGCGCGGCTGTTCGGGGTCTCGCTGCCCTGGCTGCTGCTCGGCGTGCTGGCGTACCCGTTCCTCTACCTCGTCGGCGCCGTGTACGTGCACCTCGCCGAGCGCAACGAGCAGGAGTTCGTGGCCCTCGTCGAGGACCGCGGCCAGAACCCGCCGGCATGAACTCGTACGCGGTGACGGCCGTTGTCCTGGTCACCCTCGTGACCGTCGCCATCGGCATCTACGGGCTGCGCTTCGCCCGCACCACCTCGGACTTCCTGGTCGCCTCGCGGATGGTGAGCCCGACCTGGAACGCGGCCGCCATCAGCGGCGAGTACCTGTCGGCCGCGAGCTTCCTCGGCGTCGCCGGGCTGGTACTCAAGCACGGGGCCGACCTGCTGTGGTACCCGGTCGGCTTCGCGGCCGGCTACCTCGCGCTGCTGCTGTTCGTGGCCGCGCCGCTGCGCCGGTCGGGGGCGTTCACCCTGCCGGACTTCTGTGAGGTGCGGCTGCGCTCGAAGCGGCTGCGCAAGCTCGCGACCGCGTTCGTGATGTTCATCGGCTGGCTGTACCTCGTGCCGCAGTTGCAGGGCGCCGGGCTCACCCTGCAGACGGTGACCGGCGCGCCCTACGCCCTCGGCGCGCTGCTGGTCGGGGTCGTGGTGACGCTGAACGTCGCCCTCGGCGGGATGCGCTCCATCACGTTCGTGCAGGCGTTCCAGTACTGGCTGAAGCTCACCGCCCTGGCCGTGCCGTTCGTGTTCCTGCTCATGCAGTGGCAGCACGACGGCCGGCCCGGCCTGACCGCGCCCGACGGCCCCCGCTTCCCGGCCGTGACGACCGTCGACGTCGACCACGACACCCGGTTGACGGTGGTCGAGCCGACCGCGGTGGACGGCCGCGGCCTCGTCGACGGCGTGTTGGCCAACGGCACCCTGCTGCTCACCCCGGGCGAGCACGTCGTCACCGAGGGAACCCGGCTCGTGTTCGACGCGTCGGCGGCGGTACCGCGGGTGGCCGCCGTCTCCGCGGACTCCCCGGCCGAGTGGCTGCTGCCGGGCGAGGACGCACAGGACCTGTTCGGCACCTACTCGCTGATCCTCGCCACGTTCCTGGGCACCATGGGCCTGCCGCACGTGCTCGTGCGCTTCTACACCAACCCCGACGGGGGCGCCGCCCGCCGCACCACGCTGGTCGTCCTCGGCCTGGTCGGCGTGTTCTACCTGACCCCGACCCTCTACGGCGTCCTCGGCCGGATCTACACTCCACAGCTGCTCATGACCGGCAACACCGACGCCGTCGTGCTCCTGCTGCCCTCGGCCGCGCTCGGCGGCGGGACCACCGGCCGGCTGCTGAGCGCGCTCGTGGCCGCCGGGGCGTTCGCCGCGTTCCTGTCGGCCTCCTCCGGCCTGCTCACCAGCGTCGCCGGCGTGCTGTCCACGGATGTGCTCGGGCACGGCTCGGTCCGCGACTTCCGCCGCTCCGCCCTGCTCGCCGGGGTGGTACCGCTCCTCCTCGCCCTGTTCGTCGCGAGCCTGGACGTCTCCCAGGTCGTCGGGCTCGCCTTCGCCGTGGCCGCGTCGAGCTTCTGCCCGCTGCTGGTGCTCGGCATCTGGTGGCGCGGGCTGACCGCGGTCGGCGCCGCCGCCGGGATCGTGGTCGGCGGCGGGGCGACCGCGACCGCCGTGCTGCTGACCGTGCTGGGCGGGCCGCTGGACGGCTGGGCCGGGGTGCTCACGGCCCAGCCCGCCGCGTGGACTGTACCTTTAGCCTTTCTGGTCATGATTCTGGTCTCCCTGCTGACAAGGCACCGTTTGCCCGCCGGCGTCGGAGCGATCATGCTTCGCCTGCATGCGCCCGATGCGCTGCGTTTGTGAGCGGTCCGGAGGGGCCACTCATCATTGGCGAGGGTGGACAGCGTGACCTACGTTCAGAACGTGACGAGCGGGCCGAATTCGGCTCTCGCGCTGCGGGGGCTCACGAAGCGTTTCGATGACAAGGTCGCGGTCGCCGGGGTCGACCTCGACGTGCCGACCGGCTCGTTCTTCGGGCTGCTCGGCCCGAACGGCGCCGGCAAGACCACCTCCCTCTCCATGGCCGTGGGGCTGCTGCGCCCCGACGCCGGGCAGGCCTACGTGCTCGGCCACGACGTCTGGTCGGACCCGGTCGAGGCCAAGCGGCGCCTGGGCGCGCTGCCGGACTCGGCGCGGATGTTCGACCGGCTCTCCGGCAGCGAGTTGCTGGCCTACACCGGCCTGCTGCGCGGGCTGCCGCAGGACGTGGTCAACGCCCGGGCCGCGGAGCTGATCGACGTGCTCGGCCTGGCCGACGCTGGCCGCACGCTGGTCGTCGACTACTCGGCCGGCATGAAGAAGAAGATCGGCCTGGCCTGCGCGCTGCTGCACGCGCCGCGGCTGCTGGTGCTCGACGAGCCGTTCGAGGCCGTCGACCCGGTCTCCGGTGCGCTCATCCGCGACATCCTCATCCGCTACGTGCGCAACGGCGGGACGGTCATCTTCTCCAGCCACGTCATGGCGGTCGTCGAGAAGCTGTGCACGCACATCGCCATCCTGGCCGACGGCCAGATCAAGGTGGTCGGCACCACCGAGGAGGTGCGCGGCGGCCGCGAGCTCGAGGACGTCTTCGTCGACGTGGTCGGCGGGCGCGTCTCCACGGGCGCGGAGCTGTCGTGGCTGTGACCGGTGGTCCGGAGTTCGAGGCCGCGCAGATCCCGCAGCAGCGGACCGCACCGGCCGAAGCGCCCGCGCTGCGGCCGCACGAGCCGATCGCGACGGGCCAACCGCGGATCTTGTACTTCGTGCGCCTCAAGCTGCGCATCCTGGGCAACTCGCTGCGGCCCGGCCGCGCCCACCGGGCCGACTCGGCGCGCAAGCGGTTCGGGCGGCACTCACGGCTGATCCTGTTCATCCTCGGCGCCCTGTTCGGGCTGTGGGGCGCGTTCATCGGCTTCGCCGCGTTCGCCGGGAGCAGCGTTGCCGGGGACGACCTGCGCCCGACCGTTGCCGCGTTCGCCGGGGCCGCCGTCGTGCTCGCCTGGATCTTCGTGCCCCTGCTGTTCTTCGGCGTCGACGAGACCCTCGACCCGGCGCGCTTCGCGCTGCTGCCGGTGCCGCGCCGCACGCTGATCGGCGGCATGCTCGCCGCGGCCTTCGTAGGCATCCCGCCGGTCGTGACGCTGCTGGCCACGCTCGGCTCGGTCATCGGGGCCGCGATCTACGGCGGGGTCGCGGCCGCGATCGTCGCGGTGCTCGGCGCGGCCGTCGGCATGGGCGTGTGCGTGGCCGCGAGCCGGGCGGTGACGAGCGCCTTCGCGCGAATGCTGCGCTCGCGGCGGGTCCGCGACCTGGCCGCGCTGCTGATCGCGCTCATGGGCATCTCGTGCAACCCGGTGTTCCAGCTCGTCTTCGCGCTCATCCAGCGCGGCGAGTCGCGGCAGGCGACCATGGTCGGCGAGGTGCTGTCGTGGACCCCGCTGGCGGCGCCGTACGTGGCGTACGTGGACGCCATCGAGGGCAACTGGGCGCTGGTCCCGGTGCGGCTGCTCATCGGCGTGGCCGGGATCGCGCTGCTGCTGTGGTGGTGGCAGCAGACGATCGAGTCGGCGATGGTCGGCAGCGCCGCGGGGCCCGGCGCCGCCCGCCGGGCCGCCGGCACCGAGACGCCGGTCGCCGGGCTCATCCCGCGGATCGTGCGGTTCCTGCCGGTCGGGCGCTTCACCGCGCTGCTGGCCCGGGAGATCCGGTACTGGCTGCGCGACCCCCGCCGCCGGGCGAGCCTCATCTCGCTGCTGGCCGCGTCGGTGGTCATCCCGTTCGCGTTCACCTTCGGCGCCAACGGCGGCCGGTCGGCCGCGACCGGGCTGAGCGACGGCGCGCTCGTGTTCTCGCTGATGTTCGCGGGCGCGTTCGTCGGGCTGGTGCTGGTCAACCAGTTCGGCAACGACGGCACGGCCTACGCCCTGCACATGCTCACCGCCGTCCCGGGCCAGGTCGAGCTCGCGGCGCGGGCGGTGGCCGTGGCCGTTCTGGCCTTCCCGCTGCTGATCGTCGGTACCGTCGCCGCCTCGATCTTGAGCGGGCACGCCGCCCAGCTGCCGGCCGCCCTGGGAGTCGGGCTGTCCGCCTTCGGCATCTCGGTCGGCGCCGCGGGCATCACGTCGGTCCTGGCGCCCTACCCGATGCCGGACTCCACCAACCCGTTCGCGATGAACAGCGGCCGGGGCGGGGCCAAGGGCCTGCTGTCGTTCGTGAGCATGATCGCCACCTGGATCCTGACCTCGCCGCTGGCGATCGCGTTCACGCTGCTGCCCGACGGGCTCGGCTGGATCCTGCTCCCGATCGGCCTGGCCTGGGGTTTCGGCATCGCCTGGCTCGGCACCCGGCTGGCCGGCAGCCTGCTGCAGCGGCGCGCGCCGGAGGTTCTGGCCGCGGTGACGCCCAAGCGGGCCTGACAATGGCGTGAGCGGTCCGGAGCGGAGGGGCCGCTCACCACGGGTAGAGTCTTGACGCGTCGGCACCGGAGCCTGCGGAGGTGGTGGCGTGACCATTCACGCCTCGGACCCGTTCGCCACGCCGGACGGGCTCAGGTCGCCCGTCCGGCGGCTGCGCGGGCGGCTGCCGGCCGCCGTCACCCTGTGGACCGCCGCCGGTGAGCGGCACGGCGAGCGGGGGCTGACCGTGTCGTCGATGCTCGTCGTGGACGGCGAGCCGGGGCGGGTGCTCGGGCTCGTCGACGACGAGAGCGACCTGTGGGCGGCGGCCGAGGAGAGCGGCCGGTTCGCGGTCAGCCTCCTGGCCGCCGACGACCGGCAGCTCGCGGACCGGTTCGCGGGGCTGATGCCGGCGCCGGGCGGGCTGTTCGCGGCCGGGGAGTGGGAGCGCACCGAGTTCGGGCCGGTGCCCCGCGGGCGCAGCTGGGCCGGGTGCCGGCTGGCCGGGGCGACCCCCAAGGGCTGGTCGCTGCTGGTGGAGGCCGAGATCGAGCGGATCGAGCTGCTCGACGGCGACGCCGATCCGCTGGTGCACGAGCGCGGCCGCTACCGCCGCTGAGAAGTTTCGATACCACCGGTAAACGGTGTGACGGGTGTCACTCGGCGCACCGGCGGTGCCGTTCGGCGCAGGGCGGTACCGATGCCGGGCGATGATCTTCATAGATGCCTGCCGGGTTCTTAGCGTGCGCGGTTACCCGCACCCCTAACGGCAGGTGGTGATCAACCATGAGTACCGAGACCCCGGCTCCCACGGACACCGGCGACAACCGCTACGTCGCCGTCGCCCGCACGCCGGAGTTCGACGCGCTGCGCAGCACGCTGCGCCGCTTCGTCTTTCCCGTATCCGCCGCGTTCCTCCTCTGGTACGCGCTCTACGTGCTCCTGTCCGCATACGCTCGCGACTTCATGAGCACCAAGGTCGTCGGCCACATCAACGTCGCCCTGATCTTCGGTCTGCTCCAGTTCGTGTCGACGTTCCTGATCGCGTGGCTCTACGCGCGGTACGCCGAGCGCCGCGTCGACCCGCTCGCCGACGACCTGCGCGCCCAGATCGAGGGCACCCCGGCCCCGGCCGCCGCCCCCGCCACCGAGGGAGACGCCGATGCCTGAGATCCTTGCCGCGACGTCGGTGACCACTCAGCGGACGCTGACCCTGACGCTGTTCCTCGTCCTGGTCGGCGTCACGCTCGGCATCACCATCTGGGCGAGCCGGCAGAACCGCACCGCCGCCGACTTCTACGCCGGTGGCCGCTCGTTCAGCGGCTTCCAGAACGGCATGGCGATCGGCGGCGACTACATGTCGGCGGCGAGCTTCCTCGGCATCGCCGGCATCATCGCCCTCAACGGGTACGACGGCTTCCTGTACAGCATCGGCTTCCTCGTGGCGTGGCTCGTCGCGCTGCTGCTGGTCGCCGAGCTGATGCGCAACTCGGGCCGGTACACGATGGCCGACGTGCTCGCGTTCCGCATGCGGCAGGCGCCGGTGCGCATGGCGGGCAGCATCTCGACGATCATCGTGTCGATCTTCTACCTGCTCGCCCAGATGGTCGGCGCCGGCGCGCTCGTGGCGCTGCTGCTGGGCATCAAGGCCGGCGACACGTTCATGGGCATGAGCGCCGAGACGGCGAAGATCGTCACGATCGCGCTCATCGGCGTGCTGATGATCGTGTACGTCACGGTCGGCGGCATGAAGGGCACGACCTACGTCCAGATCGTCAAGGCGTTCATGCTGATGATCGGCGCGCTCGTGCTGACCCTGCTCGTGCTCGCGCACTACAAGTTCAACCTGTCGAGCCTGCTCGGCGACGCCGCGGCGAAGTCGGGCAAGGCCGATGCGTTCCTGCAGCCCGGCCTGCGGTACGGCCGCGAGTTCGCCGGCAACGCCACGGCGACGCTGGTGAGCAAGCTGGACCTGATCTCGCTCGGCCTGGCCCTGGTGCTCGGCACCGCCGGCCTGCCGCACATCCTGATCCGGTTCTACACCGTCCCCAACGCCAAGGCCGCCCGCAAGAGCGTGGTCTGGGCGATCGGCCTCATCGGCGTGTTCTACCTGATGACCCTGGCGCTGGGCTTCGGCGCCGCGGCACTGGTCGGCCGGACGGCGATCGTCGCGCAGGACGCGGCCGGCAACACCGCGGCCCCGCAGCTGGCACAGGAGCTGGGCAAGCGGTACCTCGGCGGTGACTTCGGCGGATCGCTGCTCCTGGCGATCATCGCGGCCGTCGCCTTCGCCACCATCCTCGCCGTCGTCGCCGGGCTCACCCTGGCCTCCTCCTCGTCGCTGGCGCACGACCTGTACGCCAACGTCCTGCGGCGGGGCCAGACCGACGAGCGGCAGGAGGTCGTCGTCGCGCGGTACTCGGCCTTCGTCATCGGCGCCGTCGCCATCGTGCTCGGCATCCTGGCCCGCAACCTCAACGTCGCCTTCCTGGTGGCGCTGGCGTTCGCGATCGCCGCGTCGGCGAACCTGCCGGCGATCCTGTTCTCGCTGTTCTGGAAGAAGTTCAACACCCGCGGCGCGACCTGGGGCATCTACGCCGGCCTCATCGCGGCCGTCGGCGTGGTGCTGCTCAGTCCGATCGCCTGGGGCGGCGTCAGCGACGCCCGCACCCCGGCGACGCTCAACGCGGCCCAGGCCAAGACGTGCGGCGTGCCGCAGACCTCCAAGGAGGTCTCCAACGCCACGGCGCTGTTCAGCTGCACCACGGCGGCGCCGATCCCGCTGGAGAACCCGGGCCTGATCTCGATTCCGATCGGGTTCATCTTCGCCGCACTCGGCGCATTGACCAGCAAGGAGCGCAACCCGGACAAGTACAGCGAGCTGGAGGCCCGGTCGCTGACCGGCGCCGGCGCGCACTGATCGAGCCGTATCCATCCGCCGGGTCCGGGGGCGCCGCCGAGCCCCCGGCCCCGGCACCGGGACACGCTAGGCTGTCGGTCATGGTCGTTGCGCAGCGTTACGGCGCGGGCCACCGCGTCCTTCTGACCGGTGGAGCCGGGTTCGTCGGGTCTCATCTCGCGGATGCCTTGATCGCCCGAGGGGCCGAGGTCGTCGTTGTCGACAATTTCGTCACGGGGAGTAAGGACAACGTCGCGCATCTGCAGGACAATCCGCGGTTCACCCTGGTCGAGGCGGACGCCACCGAGCCGCTGCCGGCCGTGGACGCGCTCGCGGCGCGGTTCGACGTGATCATGCACTTCGCGTCGCCGGCCAGCCCGACCGACTTCGAGGCGCTGCCGGTGGAGATCCTGCGGGTCGGCTCGGTGGCCACCCTGCAGCTGCTGGAGCGGGCCGCGACCGACGGCGCCCGGTTCATCATGGCGTCGACCTCCGAGGCCTACGGCGACCCGCTTGTGCACCCGCAGCCGGAGACCTACTGGGGCAACGTCAACCCGATCGGCATCCGCAGCGTCTACGACGAGGCCAAGCGCTTCTCCGAGGCGGCGGTCATGGGCTACCACCGCGGCCGCGGGGTCGACGTGGGCATCGTGCGGATCTTCAACACCTACGGCGAGCGCATGCGCCCCGACGACGGGCGCGCCATCCCGACCTTCATCTCGCAGGCGCTGCGCGGCGAGCCGATCACCGTGCACGGCACCGGCACCCAGACCCGCTCGATCACCTACGTCTCCGACCTCGTACGCGGCATCCTGCTGCTGCTCGACTCCGGCGAGACGGGCCCGGTCAACTGCGGCACCACGCACGAGATGACCATGCTCGAGCTCGCCGAGACGATCGTGCGGATTTGCGACAGCTCCTCCCGGGTGGCGCTCGTCGCCCGGACGGCGGACGACCCCGAGCGGCGCCGCCCCGACCTGACCAAGGCGCGTGAGCTGCTGGGATACGAGCCCGCCGTCGGCCCGGAGGACGGATTGGCGCGCACGGTGGAGTACTTCCGCAGCCGCTGACACTCCCGGGTTCGTGCCGCGCCCGTCGGAGTCACGTGGCGCGGGGGCATCCAATTCGTATCGTGGTCTTATGCCCACCACGCCTGCCTCACGCGGTCCGTCTTCCTCGGGCCGCGCCTCGGTGCCCGGCGCGCTCGCTCCGACGTCGGGCGCCCGTGCCCGCGTCTCCGCAGTCAACGCCCCGACCAGCCCCGCGTCGCCAGGCGTGTACGGCCGGCCCGGCTCCCCGCCGCCACCGCAGGGCCCGGGCCGCACGCCGGGCAACGGCGGCCAGTACTCGGGCCGCAAGAAGATCCGCCCGCGCTGGGGCCGCATCGCCCTGGTCGCCGGGGCCGGGATCATCGTCCTGGCCCTGCTGGCCGGGATCGGCGGCTACATGTACTACCGCAGCGTCGACGCCGGCCTCAACCGCGACGACCCGTTCTCGCAGATCACCGGCGGTCGCCCGCCGAAGGTCGCGGACGGCGCGCTGAACATCCTGCTGCTCGGCAGCGACTCCCGCGACCCCGACAACAAGGGCAAGGCGGGCGAGTGGCGCACCGACACGATGATCGTGCTGCACATTCCGGCCGACCACCAGAAGGCCTACCTGATCTCGATGCCGCGTGACCTCTACGTGCACATCCCCAAGAGCCGGACGACGCAGTACGGCAACACGAACGCCAAGCTCAACGCGTCGTTCTCGTGGGGCGGCACCCCGCTGACCGTGCAGACCATCGAGGAGTACACCAAGGTCCGCATGGACCACGTGCTGCTCATCGACTTCGGCGGCTTCAAGCAGGTCATCGACGCCCTCGGCGGCATCGACATGAACATCGAGAAGGACATCACCTCGATCCACCCGCCGAAGCGGCAGTTCAAGAAGGGCATGAACCACCTCAACGGCGACGAGGCCCTCGACTACGCGCGGCAGCGGTACCAGTTCGCCGACGGCGACTTCGCCCGCATGCGCCACCAGCAGGAGATGATGAAGGCCATCCTGGACAAGGCGGTGAGCTCCGGCACGGTGACGAACCCGGCCAAGCTCAACTCGTTCCTGAAGGCCGTCACCAAGGCGATGACCGTCGACAAGGACTTCTCGCTGGCCGACATGGCGCTGCAGTTCCGCAACCTGCGCAGCGACGACCTCACCTTCATGGTGAGCCCGAACGACGGCAGCAAGAAGATCAATGGCGAGGACGTCGTGGTGCCGGACACGGAGAAGGCGACCGCCCTGTACGACGCCGTCCGCAACGACAAGATGAACGACTGGATGGCGGCCAACGGGCCGAAGCCGTCGACGAAGGCTACTTCTCAAACCAAGTGAGAAATCGGGCAAGCCCGGGCATGTCCTCCCTGTCGCAGGGTTGCATGCCCGGGCTGTCGTCTACATCTCATTGCCCGAACGCCGGGTGAACGCGTAGAAATCGCCCATTGACGGCTTTCCGGGGGCCCTTGCGCCGACGCCGCGGTCAGCGGATTTGTGACAGTGAACGTAGACTCGGATGGATTCCCGCCGACGTGCGGGCAGGTTGGCTCGGGGGCATTGAATGCAGCAGGAGCTCGAAGGTCGCGCCGGCGATCCCGCTCTCAACTCGACCGCGAGCCAAGATACCCCGAAAAATGCGGAAATCTCCGGATCCGCACCATCTGAATCGCCGGCGAAACTTCCCGGTCGCGACCCCATCTGGGCCAAGCTGCTCATCGCCCTCGGCCTCGTCGTCGTTCTGGTCTCCGGCACCGCCGTCGCCGGCGTCAACCTGCTCAACCACCGCTACACGGCGAGCATCAACCAGAAGACGCTGCTCGGCGACAGCTCGCGGGCCGGCAACGCCGACGAGACCCGGCACTCCACCGTCGAGGGCCCGCTCAACTTCCTGCTGCTCGGCTCCGACCTGCGCGCCCTCGACCCCGAGGACGGCCAGCGGTCCGACTCGATCATCATCCTGCACATCCCGGCCACGATGGACCGGGCCTACCTGCTGTCGATCCCGCGCGACCTGCGGGTGCCGATCCCCGCCTTCGCCGCCACCAACTTCCACGGCGCGTCGCACGAGAAGATCAACGGCGCTTTCCAGTTCGGCGGCGGCGGTGAGGGCGGCGTGCAGCTGCTCGCCGAGACGCTGCACAACCTGCTGGGCATCCAGTTCGACGGCGCCGCGATCGTCGACTTCGACGGCTTCAAGACCGCGGTCGACCTGCTCGGCGGCGTGGACATGTGCATCGACCAGAAGGTCACCTCGATCCACCTCGGCTGGGACGAGAAAGGCAACTACCTCTCGCCCGCCGACGGCGGCCGCCCGGCCGTCTACGAGCCCGGCTGCCAGCACCTCGAGTCGTGGCAGGCGCTCGACCTCGTGCGGCAGCGCAAGAGCCTCGCCAACGGCGACTACGACCGCCAGAAGAACCAG
The DNA here is from genome assembly GCF_040648435.1 of Dactylosporangium sp. NPDC049140. NCBI lineage: Bacteria > Bacillati > Actinomycetota > Actinomycetes > Micromonosporales > Micromonosporaceae > Dactylosporangium > Dactylosporangium sp. NPDC049140. The sequence goes on from NZ_JBEZDS010000001.1 coordinate 730,422, forward strand.
CAGAAGTTCATCCGGGCGATGCTCAACAAGGCGCAGGAGAAGGACCTCACCACCAACCCGATCGCCCTGGACAAGTTCATCCGGGCGATCGGCCAGGCGCTCACCGTCGACACCAACGGGGTGTCCCTGGCCGACCTGATGTTCGCGCTGCGCAACGTGAGCCCCAGCAACCTGATCGGCCTGCAGGTGCCGTCCGAGCCGCAGGACATCGGCGGCATCTCCTACGTGGTGGCCCTGTCCGAGGCCGACAGCCTCTACTCGGCCATGCGCGACGACCTGCTGGACTCGTGGGCCGTCGAGAATCCCACGTGGGTCAACCACATGTAGGTTCGACCGGCCCGCTAGCCTGGTTCGGTGTTCAGGGGACCTTCCATCCCGACCGCCTCGGTCGGTGACATAGCGGACGACGCCTACCTCCTCGATGTACGCGAGGACGACGAGTGGGCGGCCGGCCACGCGCCGGGCGCCGTGCACGTGCCGATGATGCAGATCCCGGCCCGGGTCGACGACATCCCGCAGGACCGCGACGTCGTGGTCGTCTGCCGGGTCGGCGGCCGATCCGCCCAGGTCGTGGCGTTTCTGCAGCAGAACGGCGTCGAGCGCACGATCAACCTCGACGGCGGCATGCAGAGCTGGGCGGCCGCGGGCCGGCCGATGGTGAGCGAGGACGGCGGTGTACCCCGCGTCATCTGAACCGCCGGACTCCTGGCGGCCGCTGGTCTTCGCGCACCGGGGCTCGTCGCGCCGGCACGCGGAGCACACCCTGGACGCGTACCTGCTCGCCATCGAGGAGGGCGCCGACGGGCTCGAGTGCGACGTGCGGCTGACCCGCGACGGCCACCTGGTGTGCCTGCACGACTCGCGCATCGACCGTACGAGCGACGGCCGGGGACGGGTCAGCACCCAGACCCTGGCCGAGCTCGACCGGTTCGACTTCGCCTCGTGGCGCGCCGACCTGCCCGAGTCGCCCGACGAGCTGATCGTCGGGCGCCACCAGGTCGACGACAGGTGGCGCGGCAAGGTGCTCACGCTCGATCGGCTACTGGGCGTGGCGACCGACGCCGGGCGCCCGATGCGCCTGCTCATCGAGACCAAGCACCCGGTGCGCTACGGCGGGGCGGTCGAGCTGGCGCTGCTGGGACTGCTGCGGCGGTACGGGCTGCATCGCCCCGACCCCGATCGCCCCCTGCAGGTCAGCGTCATGTCGTTCTCGGCCAATGCGATCAAGCGCGTCCGGCAGCAGGCGCCGGGGCTGCCCACCGTGATGCTCATCGACGTGTGGTCGGTGCCGAGCCGGATCGGGTGGCTGCCGCCGGGGAGCTCGATCGGGGGGCCGGGGGTGCAGCTGCTGCGGGCGTCGCCGGAGATCGTCGAGCGGCTCCACCGGCGCGGGTACCCGGTCTACGTGTGGACCGTGAACGAGCCGGACGAGGTGGACCTGGTGGTGAAGCTGCGGGTGGACGGCATCATCTCCGACCGCCCGGCCTACGTCATCGACCGCCTGCGGGAGATGGGCGCCCGCTGACTCTTGGGTCGGACAAGTTTCAAGCTCTGCCTTTCGCTGTCCTCTGATGCGAGGCAGACTCGCACCATGGTCGATGCTGCCGCGGAAGGGTCCGGCGGCCTCGTTCCCGGCGGCGGCGTGTTCGGCGGCCTGGCCGAGGTGACGGAGGCGCTGAACTCGGGCGGCGGCGGGCTCACCGGACTGCAGCGCTCGGTCGAGGTGGCGGCCGTGGCGACCGGGGCGGCGGGGGCGGCCTTCATCGAGTACGCGGCGGACAGCGGCCGGGTGGTCGCGGCCGCCGGCGACCTGGAGTGGGCCCTCGGGCGCCCCATCGACCTCATCCACCCCGCGGTGCGCGCCCTGCTGCAGTTCGGCACGCGCGTCCGCGAGTTCCCGAGCAGTCTCATCGGCACAGCCGGCGGCCAGCAGCTCGACAGCCGGGGGCTGCACCGCGTGATGGCCTCGGAGGTCACCGCCAACGGCACCGGCGCCGGGGTGCTCTTCGTGAGCTACTCCGACGCCGAGGGGGCCGCCGACGAGGGCCAGCGGTCCGCGCTGGCGTTCCTGGCGTCGTTCGTGGCGCTGCAGTACAGCCTGGGGCGCGGCCTGCCCGTCTACAGCGACGGCCCCGCGGTCGCGCCCGCCGGCGAGCCGTTCGCCCTGCTGGACCCCGAGCACCGGGTCCGCTCCTGGAACCCGCCCGCGGCGCTGCTCACCTCCCGGACGGCCGAGTCGGTGCTCGGCGAGCCGTTCCCGTTCCCGATGCCGGCCGGCGACGCGACGATCGCCCACAAGCTGCCCTCGGGCGTCTGGATCGAGATCCGCACGGCCCGGGTGCCGGACTCCGATGACCTCGCCGTCTCCTTCCGCGCCCGTCCGGAGCAGCCGCCCGAGGGCCGCGACCTGTTCATCGCGCTGACCGGGCACGAGCTGCGCACGCCGGTGACGGTGATCCGGGGGTACGCCGACACGCTCGTCGACCACTGGGAGTCCCTGCCCGAGGACGCCCGCCGCGAGGCGATCCAGGTCGTCGGGCAGCGCGCCCGCGAGCTCAGCCGGCTCGTGGACCGGCTGCTCAACGCGGTCGGCGACGACGGCGTGGCGATCGAGTCGACGACGCTGCTCCCCTTCGACCTCGTCGAGTCGCTCGTCGCCGCGCTCGACGAGCTCAACGCCGACCAGCGCCGGCACCTGGCCGCCGACCTGCCGTCGTCGCTGCCCAAGACCCGGGGCGACCGGGCGAGCCTGGCCACCATCCTGGCGGAATTGGTGACGAATGCGGGTAAATACTCGCCGAACTGGGTACAGATCGAGCTGACAGCGGGGGCAGACCCTCAGACCGTCTGGTTCCGAGTCGCGGATCGGGGTATCGGCATCCGGCCGGAGCACGTCGAGCGGGCCTTCGACCGCTTCTGGCAGTTGGAGACCGGCGACCAGCGCTCGAGCGGCGGGGTCGGCCTGGGCCTGTACCTGGTTCGCCGGATCGTCGAGCGTCAACATGGATGGGTATCATTGCGACCACGTCGAGGGGGAGGGACCGTCGCCGAGGTGCGACTGCCCCGAGCTGACGCCGACGGCCCCGGGGAGGCTTGAGAGCGTGTCCACAACCGTCGCGGAACCGCGCGCCTGGTGTGTCGTGGTGCCCCACCACGCCCGTGGTGCCCACGTCGCCCGCCACCGCCTCGCCGACGAGCTCGACGCCTTGATCACCGCGGACCGGCTCGACGACGCGATCGCGATCGCCGCGGAGCTGGTCGGCAACGCGGTACGCCACGGCGCCCCCCTGCCCGGCGACGTCATCCGGGTCGCCTGGCGCCTGCTCGGCGACGGCACGATCGAGATCCGGGTTACCGACGGCGGCTCCCCGGCCGGCCCCCAGCTGCGCGTGGCCGCCCCCGACGCCATCGACGGCCGCGGCCTGACCATCGTGGCCGCCCTGTCCACCGGTTGGGGCGTCGAGCGCGACGGCCTGGGCCAGTGCGTCTGGGCGACTCTGTAGTTCCGGTCAAGTCGGATTGGGTGCGCTCCGCGAAGGCCCGACGGCGACCCACGTGTGGGAGGGGTTTGGGTGGAGCGGAGCTCCCCCAATGGGGAGCAAAGCGCGAAACTCAGCGTGGTGCCGGCCCGTTGCGGTGCGTGAAGGCCTAGGCTGGGTCGCCGTGAGCAAGCGTGCGAAGACCCCCCGTGGCCGCGCCGGCGGCGAGAAGCGCGAGAAGATCCGCGACGTGTACGTCGGCCGCCCGTTCGAGGGCCTGGCCGATGAGCCCGAGTGGATCGCCCTGCGAGAGTTGGTGCCCGCCGCCTCGGCGCCGCTGAAGCTGGCGCCCGCCTTCGTCGAGAAGTACGGCGACCGCCAGATCACCCTCGCGACCGTCCTGCCGATGGCGTGGCCGGCCATGACCAAGCCCGACGGGCGCGTGCTCATCGGCCTGCAGCGGCACGTGCAGTCCGGCGACGTGTCGCGCGACCTCGCCGTGGCCCTGCTGTGCGCGCTGGAGACGCCCTCCGGACAGGCGGTCGACATCCCGGCGCTGCCCGGCGTCGGCGACCGCCTCCAGGACGTCATCGAGAACGCGCCGCTGGAGATCGCGGTACACACCGGCTTCGACTTCTGGCTCGACGAGAACGCCACCGACGACCCGAACGTGCGCGCGTCGCTCGAGCGGGCCAACGCGAGCATCTTCCCGACCGTGAAGCTGGCCGCCGCTCCGGCCACGTACTGGTGCCAGGTCACCGACCGCTCCCACGTGCGGCTGGTGCTCGGCGACGACGAGGACCGGGCCCTCGACGCGCTGTCGCGGCTCTCGGCCGGCGGCGGGCTGCTGCTGGGCGACAACACCAAGTTCGCGGGCATGTTCCGCGCGCACGGGCTGCTGGCGCCGGTGTGGGACCTGCCGCTGGAGGTCGAGGCCGAGCACTGGGAGAACCCGGTGGCGGAGTTCAGCAAGCGGTACCAGGAGGCCCTGGCGGTCGCCGGGCCGCTGACCGCGGCCGAGCGGCGCGCCAAGCAGGGCCTGATCGGGCGCCTGCAGCCGCTCCGCTAGGTGTCGGCCCGGCCGGCCTGTCGCGGCCCGGGCTCAGGCACGGTGGATCGGGGCGGACATGCAGCGTGGTCCGCCCCGGCCGGAGCCCAGCTCGGAGCCGGAGATGCGGATGACCTCGATGCCGTGCCGCTCCAGCTGGGCGTTGGTCTCCACGTTGCGCTCGTAGGCCACGCACAGCCGCGGGGCGATCGCGAGCGTGTTGTTGCCGTCGTCCCACTGCTCGCGTTCGGCCGTCACCGGGTCGAGGCCGGTGTCGATCACCCGTAGCGTGTCGATGCCCATGGCGGCGGCCGCGGCGGTGAGGAACGGGGCCGGGCCGGTGCACGTCTCGGCCGTGACCGTCCACGCCTGCAGGGTGGTGGCGACGTTCGGGTACATCACGACGGCGTCCACGTCGACCATGGTGCAGACGGTGTCGAGGTGCATCGTCGCCCGCTCCTGGGCGATGGGTACGACCAGGACGGTGTGGGCCAGCCCCGCGGCGAAGCAGCGCCGGGCGAGCCGCTCGGCGCCGGCCGGGCGCGTCCGCTCGCCGACGCCGACCGCCAGCACGCCCGGGGCGAGCAGGAGGACGTCGCCGCCCTCCAGATGCTCCAGGGACGGGTCGTACAGCAGTGGGGTACCGGCGAAACGCGGATGGTGCCGGTAGATCGCGTGCGTGAGGGTGGTCTCGCGGCCGCGCGCGGGCATCGCCAGGCTCGTGACCGCCACCTGCGGGCCGACCCACACCGACGAGTCCCGCGTGAAGAGCAGGTTGGGCAGCGGGTCGATGACGAACTCGCCGGGTGCCATGAGCGCGTGGACCACGCCGGCCCGCCGCCCGTCCAGCCCGAGCTCGGCCCGGCTGAGCCCGGCGATCAGGGTGGTGGCCAACTGCGTCGGCGAGAGGTCGGACAGGTGGGCCGCGACGTGCTCGCGCAGCGTGTCGCCGAGCCGGTAGTCGGCCAGGACCGCCGCGCTCACCTCGGACCGGGCCGCCTCGACGGTCAGGGTCTCGGCGAGCAGCGTCGCCACGTAAAGCACCTCGACGCCGTGCGAACGCAGCGCCGTGGCGAACGCGTCGTGCTCTTCCTGGGCCCGGCCGACCCACGGTATGCCATCGAAGAGCAGCGAGTCGTTGTTGCGCGGCGTGAGCCGCGCCAGCTCCGCACCCGGACGGTGCAACAGCACCGTGACCAGGCGTCCTACCTCCGTGTCGACACTCACGGGGTCACCTTAACGGTCGATCCGATATCGTCTGGTTGGCGCTATGTGAAATTCATGACCCGTCGTGAATATGGCATTCATCCCAGTCACTCCATGTCATTCCGACCACTAAATGATGCCGACTGTGGGCCCGCTCACGTACGGTGTTTGGACACACACGCAACCGAAGCGGCGACATCGGAGGTGTGCGACATGACCGACGTCCTGTACCGCGGTCAAGATTCGCAGCCCGAAGGGTTCGAAGATCGCGTCATTGTCGACGCGGGCCGGCCGACCCCCATCGACTGGGTTCGTACCCGTAGGGCGGAGCGCGAGACGCGCCGGGAGGAAGCGGCGCACAGCCGCACCTACCGTCGCATCGGCACGCTCATCGGCCACCTGGGCGAGGAGTGGCACGTGCTGGACTTGCGCGAGCTCGGCGGGGCCGAGCGCACCGGCTTCCTGGCGGTCGGGCCGGGCGGCGTCTTCGCCGTCACGGTCAAGGACCACGGGCGCAGCCGGGTCGCGTTCGCCGGCGACGTGGTCCAGATCGACGGCAAGCGGCCGCGCTACGTCGAGGAGGCTCGCCGCGAGGCGCGCGCCGCGGCCGAGGCGCTCTCCCGCAGCGCCGGCGTCTCGATCCCCGTGATGCCCGTTCTCGCGTTCGCCGGTAGCGGAAAAATCAGCTTCTACGGCGTGCCCAAGGGCTGCCTGGTCACCGCGTACCACGAGCTCCCGCGCGTGCTCAACGCCCGCGGCCAGCGGCTCGCGGCCGACACGGTCGACAAGGTGTTCACGCTGGCCATGCACCCCGCGACCTGGTTCCAGGCGGATTACGGCAACCTGGCCGAGGGCTACCGGTGGTACCGCGAGGGTGAGCAGGTGGGCACTGACAAGCGGGGTCACTCGGAGTAGCCTCTTCGAGGTGGCCGGACGCGATGCGATGAAGATTCACGATCGGGCTTCACGCCGGCCGACGGCGGCTTGCACGCCGGGTGTTCGCATTCGCACGACCGGTGCCTGAGGAGGCGCTGTGCCGCAGCACGTCGAATTCTCCATCTCCGACCTTCCCCCTGCCGAACCGGGCCTGGAGCGCTGGGGCTCGACCGTGGACGGCGCCGCCGAAGCCTGCCTGGTGATCGACGCCCAGCAGGTCGTGGTGGCGATGTCCGCGTCGTTCGAGGCGATGCTCGGCCTGTCCGAGTCGCCGGTGAGCCGCCCCCTGCTCGAGGACGAGGGCGGCGTGCTGCAACTGCTCGACTTCGCCGACGGCAAGCCGCTGGAGCAGAACGAGGTCGCCCGCATGCCCCCCGTGCTGGCGCTGACGTCGAGCCGGCTCGCCCGCGGCCTGATCCGCATCCGCTGCGCCAACGGGCCGCGCACCTTCGACGCGATCGCGACGCCGCTGACCGAGGACGGCCAGACGGTGGGGTCGCTGACGTTCTTCTCGCTGATCAACTGAGCCCGTTCCATGGATCAACAGCGTTGATCACCACGATCGCGTGCGAATCGGTCAATACGGAGTAACCGTCGTCACGCACACCGCCACGGAGCGCGTTCAGACCGTAATCTCCTTGTCATGTTGGACCTTGCGCTCGTCCCGGGCGACTATGCGATCTGCCGCCTGCCGGCCGGGTCCGCCGTGCCCGCGGGGTTCGCCGAGGCCGCAATGGCCGGCGACGGCGTCATCTCGGTGACGTGGACGCCGGAAGAGGTGTCGATCCTCTGCCCGGCCGAGCGGGTGCCGCCGGGCGCGACCGTCGAGACGCCCTGGCGCTGCCTGCGGGTCGCCGGGCCGGTGCAGCTGGCATTGACGGGCATCCTTGCCTCGATCGTCTCGCCGCTGGCCGACGCGCGCGTGAACATCTTCGCCTTCTCGACGTACGACACCGATTATCTGCTGGTCCCGGCCGTGCGGCTGGCCGAGGCCCTGGCCGCCCTCAGCGCCGCCGGCCACAGAGTCACGACCTGAGCACCCAGCCAGGCTCGGGTGGGCTTCGCGGAGACCGACCCTGACTGGGGCCCGCTCACTTCCGGCCCCGGAGCGACCCTCCTACGATGAGCGCATGCGAACCGGGGCGGCCGTACTGGCGATCGTCAGCCTTGGATTCCTGCTGACCGCCTGCAAGCACGAGACCGAGACCGTGCCGCCACTGGTGAAGCCGAGTCTGCTCAGCCAGGAGCCACTCGTCCCGGTGCTGCCGCCGACCCCGGAGATCACCACCGCGCCCGCCGACCCTTACGCCTCGCCGAGCTCGAGCCCCAGCGCGACAGGCTTCCCCGAGTCGCAGGTGAGCTACTGCAACGGCCGGCCGAGCGGCGCCCAGGTCCTCGCGGCCGTGCGCCGGGTGCGCACGAACCTGCCCGCGGGCAACGGCGTGACGGTGCAGAAGGAGCCGGTGTGCTCGGGCTCGTGGCAGTACACCGTGCTCAGCGTGGCCGACAGCGAGCCGCTGCGTGTGATCACGAAAGGCAGCCCGGGGTCGCTGACCGTCGTGACCGTCGGCACCGACCCCTGCACGGTCGAGGTGCGCGCGACCGCCCCCATCGCCTTTCTCGGTGCGGCCGACTGCAACTGAACGGCGTTAAGTAGGCTGGTCAACATGCCTGGTGTACCGCCGACGCGGTTTGTGTTCCTGGGCCCGGAGGGCACCTTCTCCGAGCAGGCGCTCAAGACCATTCCGGCCGCCGAGCGCGGCGTCCTGACCCCCGCCCGCAGCGTCCCCGAGTGCCTCGACGCGCTGCGCAACGGCGACGCCGACGCGGCCGTCGTACCGCTGGAGAACTCGATCGGCGGCCAGGTCGGCGTGACCCTGGACGAGCTGGCCAACGGGGAACCGCTGGTGATCACCCGCGAGGTGGTCCTGCCGGTGCAGTTCGTGCTCGCCGCGCGCGAGGCCCGGCCGCTGCCCGAGATCCGCTCGATCGCCGCGCACCCGCAGGCCGGGGCGCAGTGCCGCGACTGGCTGCGCACCCACGCGCCCGGCGCGACGGTGGTCGACGTGCTGTCCAACGCGACGGCCGCGATCGGGGCGGCCGAGGGCGAGTTCGACGCGGCGGTGTGCGCGCGGATCGGGGCCGAGCGCTACCGGCTGCACATCCTGGCCGACGACATCGCCGACAACCCCGACGCCATGACCCGCTTCGCGCTCGTGGCCCGGCCCGGCCCGCCGCCCCCGCCGACGGGGGACGATCTGACGACGCTCGCGGTGTACATCTCCCACGACCGGGTCGGCGCGCTGTTGCAGGTGCTCACGGAGCTGTCCGTCCGGGGCATCAACCTCACCCGGATCGAGTCGCGGCCGACGGGGGAGCGGCTCGGACGGTACGTCTTCTTCCTCGACTGCGGCGGGCACGTCGCGGACCTGCAGATGGGCGAGGCGCTCCAGGCGCTGCGCCGCATCTGCGCGGATGTGCGCTTCCTGGGTTCGTACCCGCGCGCCGCGCACAGCGACGGGCCGACGCGCCCGGCCCCGGGACTGTCGGACGCCGACTTCGCCGACGCCGCGTCGTGGCTGTCCCGCGTGCGCCGGGGTGAAACTTCCTGAATCTCCGCGTGGGCGCCGCGCCCTTTCGGACGCGGCGCCGCGCGAGGCGTCTTTCCGCTGAGGTCAGCCGCTCAGGACGCTGCCGAGGATGCCGCCGCCGCTGCTCTGCTGGGCCGGGGCCGGCTTGCCCTCGCTTGGCTGCACGATCACGAAGCCCTGGCCCTGCAGCGCCAGCTGGAAGAGCTCGCCCGAGCCGCCGCGCAGCATCGACTTCAGGCTCTGGTTCTTCTGGATGGTGGTCTGCAGGCTGCTCGACCAGCCGACGATGGCGTCGGTGTCGACGCAGACCGGCGCCTGCGGGGTCACCGGGATCACGATCGGCGCGCCCTCGGAGACGATGGCGAGCCGGCCCTGGCCGGTGAAGACGCAGTTGAAGAGGCCGCCGCCGAACATGCCGGCGCCGCGGACCATCTGGATGTTGTACTGCAGCGACGGGTCGAAGCACAGCACGTTGCGGCCGTTGATCGACAGGGCGTCGTTGGGCTCGAGGTCCAGGATGAAGCAGTCGGCCGCGCCGGAGGCGAACCAGACCTCGCCCTGGCCGCGCACCGCCATCAGGGACACGCCCTCGCCGGTGACGGCGCGCTTGAGGAAGTTGCCTACGCCCTGGCTCTTGACCTCGAAACCGAGGTTGCCACGGAACGCGACCATTGCGCCCTGGCGGGCCAGGACCTCGCCGTTGACGGCGTACTTGACGCACTTGGAGTGCTGCAGGCTCATGCCTGCTTGGGTTGGGGGCTGGGCCATGTTGTCGGCCTTGAAGATGTCACCTCGCACGACCCGCAGCGTAGCTGTTTCCCGCGGTCGCTTCGCTCCCTCCCCATTGACGGAGCTCCGCTCCACCCGAACCCGCTGTGTTTCGCGCTCCCTTCGGTCGCTCCTCATTGGGGGAGCTCCGCTCCACCCAAACCCCCTCCCTCATGTTGGTCACCGTCCGTGGGAAGGGGGCCCGGAGCGACCGAGGTGCGGCCTTCGCAGACCGCACCTGATCTTGCTTCCTTTGCCTTTGCTTTGGTCAGCCGCCTAGGAGGCCGCCGAGGACGCCGCCCTGCTGTTGCTGGGCGCCGTGGGCGGCGCCGGGCGGGGGCTCCTCCGACGGCTGCACGACCACGAAGCCCTGGCCGGAGAAGCTCATCGTGAACGCCTCGCCGGTGCTGCGGCCGATCAGCGTGCCGAGGCCGAGCTGGTCGGCGCGGTGGTAGCCGGTCTGGAGGGTCGCCGACCAGCAGATCGCGGCCTGGGGGTCGACGTAGGTGGGCTGGTCGACGGTGAGCACGACCGGGGTGCCCTTGGTCGTGATCGCCAGCCGGCCCCGGCCGGTGAAGACGCAGTTGAAGAGGCCCGCCGAGGACATCATGCCCATGCCCTGGACCATCTTGATGTCGTACTGCAGCGTCGGCTCGAAGGCGAGGACGTTCGACCCGTTGATCGAGATCGCGTCGCCCTGCTCGAGGTCGATGAGGTGTACGTCCGCGGCGCGGTCGGCGAAGAAGACGTCTCCGCGGCCGCTGCACTTCATCAGCGGTACACCCTCGCCGGTGAGCTTGGACTTGAGCCACTTGCCGACGCCGCCCGAGCCGAGCGCCTGGAACTGGACCTGGCCCTGGTAGGCGACCATCGAGCCCTGACGGGCCATGATCTCGCCGTTGAGCTCGGCCTTGAGCAACTTGGAGTTCTGCAACCGCAGCCCGGGCTGTTGCGACTCCTTCTCCATGTTTTCGGCGGCAAACAGCGCACTGCGCATCGTGGGTAGTCCTCTCCGAGACGTACTTTAAACCGCACAGTGACGGTAGATGGTTGGCGCAACCGTGACCATCGGTCACCAGGGTTCCGTCGGTTATCAGTCCCAGCCGAGGGCATGCAGCCGCTCGTCGGAGATGCCGAAGTGATGGGCGATCTCGTGTACCACGGTGATCGCCACCTCCTCCACCACGTCGTCCTCATCGTCACAGATGGCAAGGATCGGTTTACGGAAAATGGAGATCCGGTCCGGCAGGACGCCGGCGTAGTCCCACCCACGCTCGGTGAGCGCGTGCCCTTCGTAGAGCCCCAGGAGGTCCGGATCCTCCGGGGGTGCGTCGTCGACGACCAGGATGACCACGTTGTCCATGAGGTCGAGCAGCTCCTCGGGCACCTCGTCGAGGGCCTCCCCGACGAGTTCCTCGAAGTGCTCCTTGCTCATCTGCACCGGCATGCGAAAGAGGGTCCCCGAAAACGGGAACCCTCTCAACAACGATTGGTGAACGGTCAGACGAGCTGCGCGTCCAAGGTGATGTCGACCGCGGCGAGCGCCTTCGAGATCGGGCAGCCGGCCTTGGCGTCCTGCGCCTGCTTCTCGAACTCGGCGGCGTCGATGCCAGGCACGTCACCGCGCGTGGTCAGATCGATGCGGGTGATGGCGAAGCCGCCGTCCACCGGCCCGAACTGCACGGCCGCGGACGTCTCGACCGAGGTAGGCGTGAAGCCGGCCTTGGCCAGGCCGTTGGAGAGCGCCATCGAGTAGCAGGCGGCGTGCGCCGCGGCGATGAGCTCCTCGGGGTTGGTGCCCTTGCCCTCTTCGAAACGAGAGGGGAACGAGTAGTTGCCCTGGAAAGTGCCCGAGCCGGTGGAGACCGTGCCGGCGCCGGAGCGGAGGTCGCCCTCCCAGCGGGCCGATGAAGTGCGAGTAGGCATGAACCAGACGCTAGCCCATTCCGTGTCCCTCGTGGGACGAGCCCGGCATACGGAGGGGAGCAAAGTCGATGCGGCGCAAACTGGTGCAGATCGGCGGGTGGATGGCGCTGTTCGGGCTGCTCGGGGGCGGTGCGTCGATCTTCGTGCCGTGGATGCGGCAACTGGTCGTGACGGGTTCCGGGCGGCGCGCGGAGTCGCGCGTGGAAAGCATCACGGTGCTGAACCTGCCGCACGGCCTGTGGTACGTGTTGTTCCTCTGTTCACTGTTCGCGCTGCTGGGTACCGCCGCAATGGGCGTCGACCGGGGACGCAAGCTCGCCGGGGTGGCCGGGCCGATCCTGTCGCTGGTGACCGCCTTCGTGGTCGTCGGCCTGATCACCACCTTCGACGGCAAGGCGCCCGCCGCCGGGCGGGTCGCGGACACGGCGGTCGCCGCGGGCGGCTGGCTCGGCCTCCTGTCGCTGCCGCTACTGGGCTTCGCCTGCGGTTTGATCGCCATCGGACGGGCGCGCGCGAGCCTCCCGGCCGACCCGTCCGGGCTCTACGATGCGGGGCATGCCTGAGCAGCCCGCGTCCATGCCGGAGATCCTCGCTCCCATCCCGGCCGAGCCTCCGGCGGCGTCCGCGGCCGCGTTGTCGTCGCCGCGGCACCGCCCGAACGTGTTCGCGCTCGCGCTGCTGGCGATCGGGTTCGGGCTGGCGCTGTCGGCGCAGTACATGCCCTGGGGCTCGTTCAGCCTCGGCAGCCGCTCGGCCGCGACCGGCGAGGAGTTCGTGCTCGCCCCGGACTCGGCGGCGCAGCGTTCGGTCGACGTGCCGCTGACGTACCTCAACGCCGCCCACGTCGCCGTCTACCTCATCACGCTCGCGGGCGCCCTGACCGCGCTGGCGGTCGTCCTCGCGGTGAACTCGGGCGGGGCGCGCCGCGTCCCGGCCGCGGTCGCCGGCGGCCTGCTCGCCGCGAACGTGCTGGTGCTGGTCGGGTTCAAGAGTGTCATCGACCACATGGGCAGCGGCGACTTCTCGTTCCTGCTCGTGGTCAACTCGCAGTCGAAGTCCGGGCCCGGGTACCTGCTGGGCTACGCCGCCACCCTGGTGCTGGCCGCGGCGCTGGTCGTCGCCGTGCGGCCCCAGCGCCTGCGCGTGCGCCGCGGCGCCGACGAGGCCGAGGACGGGGAGCCCCTGGAGCTCACGGTGACCCCTGTACCGCCGACGTTCCAGTAAACGTTCGGTCGAGTTTTATTCGCAGCCTGTCACCGGTCGGGATCCGAGAGGTACGGTTGCTGCCCCGCTTCAGCGGAAGGAGCAGCAAAAATGCGTGGTTCGGGCCTGCCCAAGCTGATCGCGACCGACCTCGACGGCACGCTGGTGCGCAGTGACGAGACGGTGAGCGCGTACACGCACGAGGTCCTCGAGCGGGTCAGAGCGGCCGGCATCCACGTGGTCGGCGCCACGGGCCGCGGGCCCCGCCTCACCACGCTCGTCCGCCACGACATCCCGGCCGCGGACTTCCTGGTCATGGGCGGCGGCAGCCGCGTGCTGGACATGCGCGACCAGCAGCACCCGCTCGTCCTGCGCGACGAGCGGCTCGACGGCGCCGTGCTCGCCGACGTGCTGGCCCGCCTGGAGCAGGAGCTCGGCCCGCTGTCGGTACTCATCGAGGCCGGCGACCACCACGACGCCCCGCTCTGGGGCGACGCCGACCCGAACTGGCGCTACGACGCCGTCGAGGCCCGCGTGCGCGCCGAGTGCCTGACCGGCTCCGTGATCAAGGGCTTCGCCCGCCACCCCGCCTGCGACGTCGACGACCTGCTGGCCACCGCGCAGCGGGTCATCCCGGCCGACGTGGCCACGGTGACGCAGGCCGGCCTCGGGTACATCGAGATCTGCCCGCCCGGCGTCGACAAGGCCACCGGCCTCATGGTCGTGGCCACCGCGCTCGGCATCGACCCCGGCGACGTGCTCGTCTTCGGCGACATGCCAAACGACATCCCGATGTTCCGCTGGGCCGGCTTCGGCCGCGTGGCCGTCGCCAACGCCCACCCCCAGCTACGCGCGCTGGCCGACGAGACGACGCTCACCAATGACGAGGACGGCGTGGCGGCCTACCTCGACGCTATGTTGAAGCTGTGAAACTCGTTGCGACCGATCTCGACGGGACCCTGGTTCGCAACGATCGCACGGTGAGCCCGCGCACGGTCGCGGTGTTCCAGCGCCTGCACGACGCCGGCGTCGTGATCGTCCTGGTCACGGGGCGCCCGATCCGCTGGATCTTTCCGGTGTACTCCCAGCTGGGCATCCCCGCCCTGGTGATCTGCGCCAACGGGGCCGCGACCTACGACCCCGGCACCGACACCATCGTGCACAGCGCGCCGCTGGAGGCCGACATCCTGGCCGAGGTCTGCACCCGGCTGCGTGCCGAGGTGCCCGAGGTGGTCTTCGCCGTCGAGCGCGACGGGGGCCGGCAGATGCGCCACGAGCCCGGCTTCCCGGTCGGCCCGTGGGAGGCGGACCACGAGTCGGTGGGGCCGGCGCCGCTGGCGGAGATCCTGACCCGGCCCGCCGCCAAGCTGCTGGTCCGTGCGGGCGTGCAGTCGCCGGACGAGTTCACGGCCCGCGTCGGGGCGTGCCTGACCGGCCTTGCGGAGGCGACGAACTCGTCGTCGAGCGGGATGGTGGAGGTCTCGGCCGCGGGGGTGACGAAGGCGTCGGCGCTCGCGCGGGTGGCGCGCACCCACGCCGTGGACGCGGCGGAGGTGATCGCGTTCGGCGACATGCCCAACGACCTGCCGATGCTGACGTGGGCCGGCCGCGGGGTGGCGATGACGAACGGCCACACGGCGGTGCGTGCGGCGGCCTCCGACGTGACGAAGCACAGCAACGAGGACGATGGCGTGGCCGAGTACCTGGAGCGGGTTTTCGGCTTCTGACGGCGCGCCCGCCCGCGGACTCTCAGGCGCGGCTGGATTCCGGGGTTCGGATGCGCTCGCCGTGCCAACCTCGGCCGCGGCGTCGATGCATTCGCGCTCCGGTCGGCCCCAGATGCCGCCGGTCGTCGCCTTTCGGAAATGTCCGACTTTCCTCGCACTCACTCCAGACCGGATATATGACCCGTCGGGCGAAAAATTCGCTATCTCGCGGCGCGGAGCGCCCGACATCGCGTGTCCACAGCGCGCAAGCGGGCCCGACCGAAATGGTCGGGCCCGCGAAAAATGACGACGACTTACAGGTACTGGCCCGTGCCCGACGGCGACGGCTGGCCCGGGGCGTTGCCCAGCGGGCCCGGCAGGGCCGGCCGCCCGCGCATCTGCTCGAGCTGCACGCGGGCCGCCATCTGCTGGGCGACCAGCGCGGCCTGAATGCCGTGGAAGAGGCCCTCCAGCCAGCCCACGAGCTGGGCCTGCGCGATACGCAGCTCCGCCTCGCTCGGGGTGGCGTCCTCGTCGAAAGGCAGCGTCAGCCGCTCCAGCTCGTCGCGCAGCTCGGTGGCCAGGCCGTCCTCCAGCTCGGTGATCGAGCGGCGGTGGATCTCCTTGAGCCGCTGCCGGCCGGCCTCGTCCAGCGGCGCGGCGCGGACCTCCTCGAGCAGCTGCTTGATCATGCTGCCGATGCGCATCACCTTGGCCGGCTGCTCGATCAGCTTGCTCGGGTCTTCCGCGTTGTCATCGTCGCCGGTGGACATCGTGCCCAGCGGCCGCCCGTCGGGGCCGACTACCAGCACGGTGCGAGACTCGTCCTGCGCCTCTTCTGCCATGGCTCCAAGTCTTACCCACGCCCCCCACCCACAACCACGAAGGGGTGCCGTTACGGCCCCTGTTGCCACCCTTCGTGACGCGATAACGTCTCCCGGTGACGAGTGACCCCCGGGATGTGCTGAACCGTCCGGCTCCGCCGCCGGACTTCACGCTGCGCTACGGCGAGCATCCGGATCACATTGCGGACGTGCGGCTCCCCGCTGTACCGGATGCGCCGCTCATTCTCTTCCTGCATGGCGGCTTCTGGCGGCACGAGTGGGATCGGGCGCACGCCGGGCCGCTCGCCGCCGACCTCGCCGAGCGCGGCTACGCCGTTGCGACGCTCGAGTTCCGGCGCACCGGGCAGCCCGGCGGCGGCTGGCCCGGCACGTTCTCCGACGTGGCCGCGGCGGCGGTGGCGGTGCCGGACCAACTGGCCAAGGAGGTCGCGCACCGGGGGCTGCTGCCCGTGTCGGTCGACCGGCCGATCCTCGCCGGCCATTCGGCCGGTGGGCACCTCGCGCTGTGGTACGCCTCCGTCGCCCCCGACGCCGTCGGCGGCGTGGTGGCGCTGGCCCCGGTGGCCGACCTCACACGCGCGTACGAGCTCGATCTCGACGCGGGTGCCGTCGCCGATCTGCTGGGCGGGTCGCCCGACGCGGTGCCCGACGCGTACAAGTCGGCGGACCCGATGCGGAACCTGCCCTCGGGCGTACGCACCGTGCTCGTGCACGGCGAACTCGACGAGATCGTGCCCGTGGCGTTGTCGCGCGACTACTGCCGGTCCGCGCGCCGGGCCGGCGACGACACCACCCTGATCGAGCTCGCGGACGTCGAGCACTTCGGGCTCATCGATCCCAGGTCCGCGGCCTGGCCCGCGGTCCTGGCCGCGTTCGGCACACTGACCAGGGGTGAGGCCGCCGACGCCGATTGACTGTCCGGCGCGATGGCGGTAGAACGCACCGTGGGTTGTAGGCTCGTGGCTCGCGAGGAGCGCGGGCAGTCGACGCCCGCGTTGCGCGGGGTCCCGGGGAGGAAACGCACGTGTCCCACCTGAACCGCCGCCAGGCGCTCCGGCTCTTCGCGGCCGCGGGTGCGGCGGGCATGGCCGCGCCGCTCCTGTCCGCCTGTAGCAGCTCCGACGACTCGTCCGACGGCACCGCGGTGCCGAGCGGTCCGCCGATCAAGATCGGCATGATCGTTCCGCAGACCGGCATGTTCAAGGACTTCGGCAACGAGCTCGACAACGGCTTCAGCCTTTACCTCCAGTTGCACGACGGCAAGCTCGGCGGCCGGCAGGTCACGGTCGTCAAGGCCGACGAGGGCGAGACCGCCGACAGCGGCAAGGCCGCGGCGAACAAGCTCATCAAGGAGGACAAGGTCCTCGCGCTCACCGGGGTGGCCAACCCCGCGGCGATGCTGGCCCTGCGCCAGGACATCGAGGACGCGAAGATCCCGCTCATCGGCTCCAACGCGTCGCCCAAGGCGCTGCAGACGCTCGGCCCGAAGTACATCTGGCGCACTTCGTTCGTCTCCGACGAGCCCGGCACCGCGATCGCCCGGTGGGCCGTGGGCAACGCCGGCGGCAGCCTCGCCATCTGCGGGCAGACCGGCCCCGGGGGCGACGACGATGACGTCGCCAGCTTCGTGGAGACGTACAAGAGCGCCGGGGGCACGATCGCGGGGCAGGCGCGCACGGTCGGGTACGGCAGCAAGGACTTCACCGCCATGCTCACCGGCGTGAAGCAGTCCGGCGCGAAGGCCATGTACGCGCTGTTCAGCGGCGCCTCGGCGATCGAGTTCGTCAAGCAGTACCGCAACATGCACTTCCCGGCCGACTTCAAGCTCTTCGGCACCGGCAGCCTCACCGAGGGCTACGTGCTCAAGCAGCAGGGCGACTCCGCGCGCGACATCTTCACGGCGCTGAACTACTCGCCCGACCTGGACAACGTGGCCAACCGCCGGTTCATCGCCGACTACCAGAAGGCGTTCGGCACGGTGCCGTCGACGTTCGCGATGTCGTCGTACGACGCGGCCGCGGTGCTGGACAAGGCGATCACGGACGCGACCCGGAACCTCGACTCGTTCCAGCTCAACGCGGCCATCGGGCGCCTGGGCCAGATCGACAGTCCCCGGGGCGGCTGGCAGTTCACCCAGACCCGCACGCCACTGCAGCGGTGGTACCTGCGTCAGGTGCGCAACGACGGCGCCGTGCTGTCCAACGTGCTGACCGCCGAGCTCTCGACCCGCGGCTGATGGCTCACGCGGCCCCGCGGCGCTTCAACGTCGCCACCGCCGAGCCGGCCAGCGTGAGCAGGCACTCGGGCAGCTTGCCGTCGACCAGCGCCACGGTGAACAGTGCCGTGGCGCTCGGGACGTCCTCGTTGACGTACGCGCTGACGAACCGCGCCACCCAGCGCTTGTCATAGTTGGCGTCGTCGATGTCCGGGAAGTCCAGCCGCCAGGGCCCACGGGCCAGGTTCTCGCCCACCATCTCGCCGGCCAGGCGCCACGCGACGTCGTACGCGGCGCTCATGCCGCGCCGGTCCACCACCGAGTCGAAGGTGTGGGCCACCGCGTCCTCGTCGCCCGCGAGTGCTGAGGCCAGGACCTGGGCGGCGTCCTGATATGTCTCGTCTCCCGGGTCATCCACGCCGCAACCGTATGTCGCGCGGTCAAGCCCCGCCGTCACTCCTTGGTATTGCCACGGTGACTCGCGGCTCATCCCCGCCGGAGCGCGCAGGTGAGCCGGGCGGTGCAGACGCGCTCGTCGTTCTCGTCCGTCACGACGATCTCGTAGCTCGCGATCAGGCCCCCGAGCCGCAGCGGCGTGGCCACGCCGGTCACCAGCCCGCTCTTGGCGGACTTGTGGTGGGTCGCGTTCACCTCGATGCCGACCGCGATCCCGTTGTACAGGCGGCCGGCGTGCAGGGCCGCCCCGATCGAGCCGAGCGTCTCGGCGAGCACGACCGAGGCGCCACCATGGAGCAGGCCGTACGGCTGGGTATTCCCGTCGACCGGCATGGTCGCCACGACCCGCTCGGGCGACGCCTCAAGGATCACGATCCCCATCCGCTCGGGCAGGTGGCCCTCCATCGAAAGGCCGCCCGCCGTCTGGCTCGGAGCCTGGGATTCTTGATCAGCCATACCGGGGAGCGTACCCGCGCCCCCGCTGAAATCCGGCCGACGCCCGCGCTAAGGTGCGCACGGCACCTTTGGGGAGGCCTTTGGGGAGGAGATGCCCATGCGCGCACGGTTGGCCACCGCCATCGTGGGAGCGATCACGGCGATTGGAGTGTTGCTCGCCGCATCCGGCTGCACCTCCGGCACGAAAGATGACGGGTCTGGGCCCAAGGCCGACATCCGGCTGTACGGCACCGACGGCAACATGGCCAACTCGTTCGGCGACGCGCTCAAGGACTCCCCGGCGGTCCTGAACGGCATGAAAGGTACGACGCCGCTGACCCCGCTCAGCGACGACTTCAAGCGCCGGGTCAAGAGCGTGGATCCGACACTCACCGACTTCAACTACGCGGGCGAGTCCTACGACGCTGTCGTCATCGCCGCGCTGGCCGCCGAGGCGGGCAAGTCCTCCGACCCGGCCGTCATCGCCAAGCAGATCGTCGGCGTCACGACCGGCGAGAACACCTGCGACGGGCCGGCCGCGTGCCTGACCGCCGCGAAGTCGGGCAAGGACTTCAAGTACCGCGGCATCTCCTTGCGCAGCAGCGGCTTCACGACCGTCGGCGAGCCGTCCGCGGCGATGTACGGCGTGCTCAACTTCGGCACCAGCAACAAGATCGACGACGCCAAGACCGAGTTCGTGGGCGCCGGCGACCAGGCCGCCGAGGACAAGACCCCGCCGCCGGCCGTCACGGCGCCGGGTGGGAACAAGAACCAGAAACCGCCGCTGAAGTACGGCCTGTTGCTGCCGAAAACGGGCGCGCTCGCGTTCCAGGGCCCGCCCATGTTCGCCGCGGCCAAGCTCGCGATCAAGGAGATCAACGAGGCCGGCGGCGTGCTCGGCCAGCCGGTGCAGGTCGTGGAGGGCGACGACGGTACCAATCCGGAAGTTGCCAAGGCGACCACCGCACAGTTCATCGCCCAGGGCGTCGCGGTCATCATCGGTGCGGGCGCCTCGGGCGTCAGCGCGGCCGTGATTCCGCAGGTCGCGCTGGCCGGCCGGGTGATGATCTCGCCGTCCGCGACGTCGGACGCGCTGACCAAGGTCGACGACAAGGGCTTCTTCTTCCGCACCTCGCCGCCGGACAACCTGCAGGCCAAGGCCGTCGCAGACATCATCATGCGCGACGGGCACACCAAGGTCGCGATCATCGCCCGCGACGACAACTACGGCAGCGGCCTGGCCGAGGGCGTGAAGGCCGACCTGCAGTCCGCGGGCATCCGGCCCGAGAACATTCTCATCAAGAAGTACGAGGCCAAGGACAAGTACGAGCAGGCCGAGGGTCAGAAGATCTTCGACCCGATCGCCGGGGACATCAAGAGCTTCGGGGCCACCGGCATCCTGGTGATCGGCTTCGACGAGTCCGCGATGGCGATCAAGTCGCTCGTGACCTCGGGCGTCAAGGTCTGACCGTCCTGGGCTCGCGCGTTGCGGAGCCAAGGCCTACCGTGAACCCGATTGCCCCTTAGTCAGGTGAGAGGACCCACCAGATGACCGACAACGAGACCGTCGAGACCCGTGGCGATGAGCGCGTGGAGCTTCTCGTCGGCGACACGAACAACGACGGCAAGCCCGACCTCTGGGCGGTCGACACCGACGGGGACGGCAAGGCGGACCTGTTCCAGTTCGACACCAACGGCGACGGCAAGGTCGACATCACGATGAGCGACCTCGACCAGGACGGCACCCCCGAAGCGGTCGTCGACGGCGACGGCGGCCTGCCCCCGGCGTCGCTCTGAGCTGACCGGACCTGGCGGCGCGGGTGACTACCCGCGCCGCTGTTGTTCCACGTAGTCGCGCCACTGCTGCTCGAGCTGGGCCCGCCCCACGCCGAGCACCGCGCGGGACACCGACTCCACCTCGGACATGCGCTGGAAGCCCTCGTAGAAGGCGATGAGCTTGTCCGGGCCGTACTTCTCGGCGATCATCCGGCACGCGAGCCACCCGCTGACGTAGTTGCGCGACTCCTCGTAGAACTGCTTGTCGTCCGGGAACGTGGTGACCGCCAGGTCCCCGAGCGCCTGCCGAATCCCGGCGGAGTTGAACCGGCCGTCCTTGTAGGCGACGTACTCCGCGAAGCCCTCCACCACCCAGCGCGGCGTGTACGGCCCGGTGACCGGCCCCATGGCGGCGTGCGTGAACTCGTGGGTCAGGTCGTGCTGGAGCTCGGCCCGTTCGGCGGTGAGCTCGCTCGGGTTGAACACGATGCGGGTGGTCGCGTACGCGGGCCGGTTCGCCCACTCCGCCACCGCCGAGTAGTACGGCACCGCGATCGCCGCGACCTGCGCGACGCGGTCCTGCGACTCGGCGAAGTACGTGTCGAAGATCTGCCGGTCGGCGACCGCCGTGATGAGCACCTTGCCGTCCCACCCGCCCGGCCGCACCGCCGCCACCTGCTGCAGCGCGGTCTCGGCCAGGTCGAGCAGCCCCTGCCCCTTGTCGGCCGCGCCGGCCGAGAGCACCGCCACGACCCGCTGGCTGCGCACGACGGTGATCGCCCCGGACGCGTCCCAGGGCTGCCCGGCCTCGCCCGTGGGCAGCTCCTTCCCGCCACCGTCACCGGCGATGAGCCACCGCCCCTTCACGAACCCGAACACAGCGAGCCAAGGCGTGGCGACGGGCTTGCTGTCGACCCCCTCGATCCGGTGCCGAACGACGACGGGCACCACCGTGACGGCGGCGTGGTACCGCTCGAACAGCCCCGGCGGCAGGAAGGCGGCCATCTTCCCGGCGGACTGCTCGGCGCGCTCGAACCCGATCTCGGCGAACGGCAGCTTGGTCAGGTTCTCGAACTCCTGCCGCTGCCGTTGCACGAACACGGCGTCACTCGGGTCGACGTCCCCCATCCACTCGCCGACATCCTTGCGCTGAACGGCCTCGGCCCGCCGCGCGAGCACCTTGTCGACGGCCGCGGGCGCCCCACCGACCCACGCGACGGCGTCGGGCGCATTCCCGTGACCGCGCAACATCCAGGCGGCGGCCCCGGCCCCGGCGAGCGTGACGAGCATGGCGGTCACGAGGAGCGCGGTGAGCAGGGGCCAGAGGATGCTGCGGGCGGGCGTGGGCGGGAGCTGGAGGGCCGGGTACCACGGGCTGGGGACGCCGCCGCCGTAGACGGAGGGGGTGCGCTCGTCCGGCGGTCGCTGCTGCGGGATGGGGGCAGCGATCGGCTGGGGGATCGTCACGGCACCTACCGACGTCGAAGAGCGGAACCACATCCTCCGCCAGCCCGAGCACCGTTGTCGACCCGCCGCCGGTAGCCTGCGCCCGCGCGTGGTTCTGCGCCCGCGCGTGGTTCTGCGCCCGCGCGTGGTTCTGCGCCCGCGCGTGGTTCTGCGCCCGCGCGTGGTTCTGCGCCCGCGTGTGGTTCTTCGCCGCAGTCAGGCGATGACACCCAGCGCGGTGATGCCGACGTCGCCGTCGCACGGTTGGATGAGGATGGGCCGCAGGACGATCGCGGCCTGGTCGCCGGGCACGCGGATCTCGATGTCGTAGGGGTCGGTGAACGTGGGCTTCTCGCAGTTGGCGGGGTCGTACAGTTCGTTCCACAGCACCGAGAACGCGACGGACTCGCCGGAGCGCACGACGTACACCTTCGGCTGCTCCAACTCGACCCGGCTGACCTTCTGGTCGCGGTGTGCGGCGTGGTCGGGCGGGCATTCCGGCTTCTTGTCGCCGTTGATGCAGACCATGTCGTACCCGACCATGGTGAACCCGGCCCAGCCGTTGAGCGTGCACACGCTCGACGAGCGGTTGGTCAGCTTGATCACGGTGACGATCGTCCAGCGCGAGCCGGCCTTGGGTGCGTGGCGCTGCGAGTCGTCGCCGGCGGCGGAGACGTCGGCCGCCTTGCAGGCCTGGGTCGTCGTCGCGCTCGCGGAAGGGCGGGCCGCCGGGGTGGCGTCGCCGCTCTTCGGGGCGCTCCCGGCGACGGCGGGCGCGCTCACGACGCTGGGCGCGCTAACGACGCTGGGCGCCGGCTCAACGTCCTCGCCGGCCGGTGCCCCACCGCCCGCGTCGCAGCCGGCCAGGCCGACGAGCGCCGTGACGACAACGACCCCCCGTGCCCAACGGTTCACGATCATTGACGGTAGAGCCACGCGAACCGGTATCCCGCGACCGTGCATCCGCATTCACGCGATTTTCAGCTGGCCTTCGTGTCCTCAGGGTCGTCGAAGTAGATCGCCGGATGGAGGCGCCCTGCCTGCTGCGTCAGCGTCGCTCGGCAATCCAGCTTGTCGCCGGCAACCGGGTCGACGACCGTCTGCTGCCTGGCAGTTCGCCGTTGCCGCACGGATGATCGCGGTGCCGGGCTGGGCACAGACAAAGACCCCGACCGGCATTGCTGCCTGGGCGGGGTCGAACCGCCGACCTTCGCTTTTCAGGTCTGAGCAGCTCCGCTCGAAGGGAGCCCTGACCCCTGGCGAACGTGTGTGGGTGCGACCACCCACGCATTGCTACACGAAACAGGTCCGGTTGCTGTCCAGGGGACAAGCAGGGCGCGAGTGTCGAGCTGGAACGGGAAGGGGTGATCGGCGTTCAGAATCTCGCCGGACTTGGCGACGGAAGCTTCGACGTAGTGGGTGCCATCGAGCCGGTTCAGCCGGAGGGTGAGCGAGTCCGACGACTCTTGCTCGGCGAGGAGGTACCACTCGATTCGTGCGGCGGCGTAGAAGTGCATCTTCATGACGCGGTCCGCTGCCGGTTGCCGGGCGAGACGATCTCGCCGACCAGCGCGACTTGCGCGGCGTCGACAACCACGAAGTCGTCGGTCGTATCCACAACCGCGAGGTCGGGAATGACGAGGCGATCTGTGTGCAGCCGAACGTTCACCGCTTCGTAGACGAGCAGGCCTGCGGACGAAGCTGGGGCGTCCAACTGGTTGGCGATGCGACACGAGAGACGCCGGTGGCGCGAACTCGGCGCGGGACTCGCCAGCAGGCTCCCATCGATCAGCTCGATTCGGTTCGGCGTTTCGCCCAGCCCGAGGTAGTCATCCTTACTACACGCGTTGCTACACGGCGGGCCTACTGGTCATGCCGCGAGGAGATCGACCCTGACGGCCGTGGGGAGCGGGAGGGGCTCACCGCGCTCCGCGAGCAACTCCAGGTGAAGCTTGATGGCCACCCGCATTTCGGCCACCGTCTCATCGACCGTAGCGCCCAATGCAACGCACCCGGGAACCTCGGGCGACCAGGCGCCGTAGCCGCCGTCTTCTGCTTGTTCTACAACGATTGCGTAGCCGCTCATTGTTGCTCCCCCCATCACGGTCCCGTCTGCCTCAGGGATGCTGCGCTCCGTCCCGCGTGGCAAGTCCGCGCTCGGGTTGCCTGCAATCGTGACGACGCCCCGCTTCGTCGGGTGAACGTACTGGCGATGGCTGCCGCGAGTCCGTGCGAGCGACCAGCCGTCGGACTCGACCATCTTGATGATTTCACGCACCTTGAGTGGCATTCCGACCTTTCTGGATACCTGCGGCTCGACCACTTGCCGTGATCGAACGGAGGTCGAAGATTGCGGTCGTGATAGATCCACCATAGAGCCGAATGGCCATAACAATAACCCTGGCCGCCGCAGTGGAGCGCCGGCCTCGTCGATGACCCGGAGTATCCACTCCGGTCGGGGTAACGGAGGCGCGCGACTGTAGGGCAGGAAGACGCGGCCGTTGCTACACGCGTTGCTACACGGCGCCGGAGGTCAGGCGATTGCCGTGATGTCGCCGTCGTCGAAGTAGATGGCCTGGTGGAGGCGGCCGCCCAAGGCCACGGCGTAGCGGGCAAGAACCTCCTGCCCCGAGACCTTGCCCTGTTCGATCTGGGAGACTCGGCCCTTGGTGACGCCCATGCGGTCCGCGACCTGCTGCTGCGTCATCCCACGCCTGCGGCGCGCTTCGGCGAGCCGGTGGCCGGTGACTTCGGCCAACAGCTCCTGCTTGCCAGCGGCAACGGCTTCTTCGCCGCCCGCCTGCTCGACGAGTTCGCCTCGGATGTCGCTCCAGCGCACGTAGCTGCTCATCGCTGGTCCCCCTCTTCCTTCGCCCGTTCTTTCAGGTAGACCTCGTAGCGCTGTTCCGCGAGCGGTATCGCCTCCCGGTACCAAGCGTCCCACTGCCCAGCCTTGTCGCCGGTGACGAGCAGGATGCTGGACCGCCAAGGATCGAAGACAACAGGATGCGCATCATCCCAGGTCGTAGCTCTTTGAGGTTGGCCAGCGACGAATGCGTGATGGTGTCGACGAGGGGTCGCCCGAGGCTGGGTCCGTTCTCCGCCAGGGCATCGATCGCAAGAACGACTCTTGCCTTCGCTGACGGTTCCAACGAGTAGATCCAGGCGCGCACTTCGTCGACAACGTAGATGCCCCACTCCGGTGTGGTCACGGAGACGAGTGTAGCGAAAGCTATACCTCGCTGACCGTCCGCTGCCGCGCAGGGTGTCGTTGCTACACGGATGATCGTGGAGGCGGGCTGCTCACATACAGAGACCCCGACCGGCGTTTCCGCTGGTCGGGGTCTGTAAAGCCCGGCGAAGAGCTTTGTGGGCAGGGGCGGGGTCGAACCGCCGACCTTCCGCTTTTCAGGCGGACGCTCGTACCGACTGAGCTACCTGCCCAGAGTGACCCACACAGTGGGCCTTGCGGTCCTGACGGGACTTGAACCCGCGACCTCCGCCTTGACAGGGCGGCGAGCACTCCAACTGCTCCACAGGACCTAGCTATGTACATGTACCACGTGCCCCCAACGGGATTCGAACCCGTGCTACCGCCTTGAAAGGGCGGCGTCCTGGCCGCTAGACGATGAGGGCGGCCCCGCAATCATCGCATATCGCGACTCGTACGGTGTTGCTCCCATCCGGCCCCGCCGGAGGCTTTCAGAGCATACGTGACCGCTCCAGCGTTCTCCAAATGAGTATCCGTCCGTGGCGTGGCAGGAGGAGGAAGTCCAGCTCAGACCGGCAATGCCACCAGTGTGAACTTGCCTTTCAGCTCCGGCAGGAGGGTCTTGTACGCGGCCATCGTGGCGCTGCGATCGCCGCCGCCGTCGTGGGACAGGACGATCGAGCCCGGCTTGGTGTTGTTCCTCACGTTCGAGCAGATGTGGTTGGTCATCTGCTGGCCGGACCACTTCTTGGTGTTCCAGTCCGACGGGTCGACGCTCCAGCCGATGGACTTCATGCCCAGGTCCGACGCGATCTGCACCGCGGTCGGGGTGAAGTTGCCGCCGGGGTGGCGGAAGTACTTGATCTGGGCGTCGGGGACGGCCTTGTGGATCTCGTCGTTGGTCTTCTGCAGGTCGGCGCGGATCACGTCGGCGGACTTCTTGCCGAGGCTCTCGTCGTGCTTCCAGGTGTGGTTGCACAGCGTGTGGCCGTCCTTGACGATGGCCTGCACGTACTGCGGGTACTCCTGCACGTTGACCCCGATGAGGCAGAACGTGGCCTTGATGCCCTGGTCGCGCAGCATCTGCAGGATCTTCGGGGTGTCCGGGCCGGGGCCGTCGTCGAAGGTCAGGGCCACCGTCGCGTCGCCCGTGGTGCGGATGATGCCGTCCGCGGGCGGGGCCGTCGACGCGGACGCCGACGGGGCGGCCGAGGTGGACGCCGAGGGTGAGGCCGAGGCGGAGGCCGACGGCTTGGCGGCGGGGGTGGAGCCGGCGGGGGCGGCCGCGGGGTGGGCGATCGGGTCGCCGCCGCCCTGGCCGGAGCCCGGGTACGAGCCGGAGCCGGACTGCGCGTGCCACGAGGCGGCGGAGGGTGTGCCGGAGTCGCAGCCGGCCGTGAAGGCCAGGATGGCGGCGGCGCTGATCACTGCTCCCACCGCGGCGAGTCGTAGACGAGGCATGAGGGGCTCCGAGGGGTCTATGGGGTTTCTCTGACGGAGC
The DNA here is from genome assembly GCF_040648435.1 of Dactylosporangium sp. NPDC049140. Lineage (NCBI taxonomy): Bacteria > Bacillati > Actinomycetota > Actinomycetes > Micromonosporales > Micromonosporaceae > Dactylosporangium > Dactylosporangium sp. NPDC049140. The sequence goes on from NZ_JBEZDS010000001.1 coordinate 757,170, forward strand.
CACACGTTACTGATTCGAGACCGTCACTGTGCTCCCGCATTCGGCCCATGGCACGAACCCGGGAGTACTGGCACAAGGTTCTTTTACGCAGAGGGCTGGTCGTGTACCGAGCGCAGCATTCCCAACGCCTCGGCCAGACTGTCCGGAAGGAGGACGCCCGATGGCACGGACGGCCGAGGCCAGCCCGGGCCGGCCGCGGCGAGGACGAGCGGCCGGACGCGCTCGGCGAGGATCGCGGCGAGCTGCTCGGGTGCGCCGGTGGACGTGAGGTGCGACCAGATGAGCACCGCCGCGGGACCGGTGCGGCGCACGGCGGCCAGCAATGCCTCGAGCGGCACCCGGGCCCCGAGCGACCGGGCCGGCACCCCGTCGGCCGCCAGGGCCGCCGCGACCGCCTCGATCGGCAGGCTGTGCTGCTCGTCGTCGGCACAAGCCAGAAGAATTTTCGGCGGTACCCCGACCGGCGGCCGCGGCACCGCCCCGAGCACGGCCGAGATGCACCCCGAGACCAGGTGCTCGACCTCGACGAACTCGCCCGTCGCGGCGTACCGCTCCCCGATCCCGGCCAGGACGGGCCGAAGCACGCCGTCCCACGCCGCGGTCACCCCGAGCTCGCGGACGGCCTCGGCGACGCGCTGGCGCACGGCCGGCGCATCCAGGCGCAGCGCGGCGCGGCTGAGCCCGCGGACGGCGGAGAGGTCCGGGCCCACCTCGGGCGAGGCCATGGCGAGGACCGGACGCTGGGCCCAGCGCGCCGCCTCGGCCGGGGCGACGCCCTCGACGATCAGGCGCTGCATGAGCTCCAGGCGCTGGATGTCCTGCTCGGTGTACCGCCGATGATGCCCCGGCTCGTGCAGCGACGGACCCATCCCGTAGCGCTGGTGCCAGGTGCGCAGGGTCGTCACGGCGACGCCGAGCCGCCGCGCCACAGCCCCGGCCGAGTAGGCGGCGGCCCCGTTCATCGCGCGGCTGACCGCCAGGCGTCGAGCACCCCGGCGAGCCACGGCGCGTAGAAGTCGGGGAAGCGGCTGATGCGCGCGGCGAGCTCGTCCGGGGCGACCCAATCGGTCTCGGCCACCTCGGCCGGGTCGGCGCGGACCGGGCCCTCGTAGGGGCCGGTGAGCACGTGGTCGTACTCGAACTCGACACGCCCGGAGTCGGGGTCGGCGGCCTGGTACAGGTACACCCCGACCTCCTGCAACGGCGCGCGGACCCCCAGCTCCTCGCCCAGCCGGCGCGCGGCGGCGGCCTCGACCGGCTCGCCGGGGGCGGGGTGCCCGCAGCAGGAGTTGGCCCAGCGCAGCGCGAACCGGGTCTTCACCGCGGCGCGCTGCTGCAGCAGGATCCGGCCGTCGGGCGCCACGAGCAGCACGGAGAAGGCGCGGTGGAGCCGGCCGGGGGCCTGGTGGGCGGCCTCGACGGTCGCGGTGCCCTCGGCCCGGCCGTCGGCGGCGACGAGTTCGACCAGCTGGTGTTCGCGTGACAAGGGCTACGACTCTCCCGTGACCCGGCTCGCCGCGAGGCGGCCGGAGATGAGCACCATGGGCACGCCGACGCCGGGCTGCGTGCCCGAGCCGACGAAGACCACATTGGACAGTGTGGGGTGCAGGTTGCCCGGCCGGAAGGGGCCGGTCTGGCGCAGCGTGTGCGCCGCGGCGAACGGGGTGCCGGCGGCCATGCCCTGGTCGGCCCAGTCGGCGGGCGTGATGAACCGGGACACCTCGATGCCGTCGCCGAACCCGACGTACCCCCGCTGCTCCAGCGTCTCGATGAGCTCGCTGCGGTAGGTGCCGGCGAGCGTGCCCCGCCAGTCGAGCAGCTTCGCGGTCAGGTTGGGTGTCGGGGCGAGTACGTAGTAGGTCTGGCGACCCTCGGGGGCGAGCGACGGGTCGCTGCGCGTGGGGTTGGTGACCAGCAGCGACGGGTCGCTCATCAGCCGGCCCTGGTCGATGACCTCGTCGAAGGTCTCGCGCCACGCCCGCCCGAAGTGGATGTTGTGGTGCGCGATCGAGCCGTAGGCCTGGCGGGAGCCGGCGTGCAGCACCACGCAGGACGGCGAGTACCGCAGCGGGCCCAGCAACGGGCTGCGCCAGCGGGTCGGGGGCAGCAGGTCGCGGTACGCCACCGGAAGGTCGGGGTTGAGCACCACGACGTCGGCGGCATAACGGCGGCCGTCCGCGGTGGACACCCCGGTCGCCCGCCCGTTGGCGGTCTCGACGCGGCTCACCTCGGTGCCGTAGACGATCTCGACGCCGTGCTTCTCCGCGACCCCGGCGAGCGCGCGGGCGACGGCGTGGATGCCGCCGCGCGGGAAGTACACCCCGGCGACCGAGTCGAGGTAGGCGATGACCGCGTAGAGCGCGAGGGCCTGGTGCGGCGCGACGCCCGCGTACATGGCCTGGAAGGAGAAGATGCGACGGGTCCGCGGGTCCTTGAAGTACCGGTCCACCTTGGCCTGCAGTCGCCCGAAGCCGCCTTGGCGGGCCAGCCGCCACAGGTTGGCCGTGACGAGGTCGCGCGGGCGGTCGAGGTTGCGGTCGATGAAGTCGTCGCGCTCCAGCGCCCAGAGCTCGCGGGCGTGGTCGACGAAGCGGAGGTACCCGTCGGCCTCCCGCGACCCGCAGACCCGCGCCACCTCGCCGGCCATCCGGGCGGTGTCGGCGATGACGTCCAGCGTGGAGCCGTCGGGGAAGTGGGCGCGGTACGCCGGGTCGAGCTTCTCCATCGGCAGCCAGGCCGTGAGATCCTCGCCGACGGTGCCGAGCAGGTCGGCGAGCAGGTCCGGCATGGTGAGCACGGTCGGGCCCGTGTCGAACTCGTAGCCGTCCAGGACGAGCCGCCCGGCCCGGCCGCCCGGCTGGTCCTCGCGCTCGAGCAGGGTGACGGCGCGGCCGGCGGCGGCCAGGCGGATGGCGGCGGCGAGTCCGCCCAGGCCCGCGCCGACGACGACCACCCGATCGGTTCGCCCCTCGACGGTCCGCATGGTGTCCCCCTGAACGTTTCGGGTAGCTGCGTCGTCAACAGTAGCGTAGGCTCGACCTTGCGTCGATTGCTGCGTCGATTAGCTCTCATGCGAGCCTGGAGGTCAGATGGACGCGTCCTTAGCCGCCGCCTACGAGCGGTGCCGCGCGCTGCATCGGTTCCACGGTCGCACCTACTACCTCGCGACCCGGCTCCTGCCCGCCTGGAAGCGCCGGCATGTGCACGCGCTCTACGGGTTCACGCGCTACGCGGACGAGATCGTGGACCGCACCGAGGGCCGCACCCCGCGCGAGCGCGCCGACGAGCTCGCCGCCTGGTCGGCCGAGTTCCTGCGCGGGCTGCGGGGCGGGCACACCGACGACCCGCTGCTGCCGGCGGTGCTGCACACGATCCAGGTGTTCGACATCGACCTCGAGGACTTCCGCAAGTTCCTCGACAGCATGGCGATGGACCTGACCGTCACCGAGTACGAGACGTACGACGACCTGCTCGGGTACATGGAGGGCTCGGCGGCGGTGATCGGCACGATGATGCTGCCGATCCTCGAGTCGTCCGACCGTGCGGCCGCGCGCGAGCCGGCCCGGCAGCTGGGCCTGGCCTTCCAGCTCACGAACTTCATCCGCGACGTGGCCGAGGACCTGGAGCGCGGGCGCGTCTACCTGCCGCAGCGCGACCTGGCCGAGTTCGGCGTCACCCGCGCCGACCTCGAGGCGGCGCTCGCCTCGAAGCAAAGTTCCGAAAAGATCAAGAGCCTGGTTCGGTACCAGATGAGCCGCGCCCGCCGCCACTATGCCCTCGCGGCGCCGGGCATCCCGATGCTGGCGCCCGCGTCGCAGTCGTGCATGCGTGCGGCCTACCGCCTGTACGGCGGGATCCTCGACGAGGTCGAGGCGCAGGACTGCGACGTGTTCGCGCGCCGCGCGACGGTGCCGAAGTGGAAGCGGCTCGCGGTGGCGCTGTCGTGCGTCCTGGCGCGCCCGGGCGCCCCGGTGCCGGCGCCGTCCGCGGTGGAGATTCCGCAGCAGCGGGACGGCGCGGGGCTGCTGGATCTTCGCGGTACCGCCGCATGACCGTCTGTGTCGTGCTCTTCACGCGCGACCTGCGGGTGCACGACAACCCGGCGCTCGCGCAGTCGGCGCGCGCGTTCGACGCGGTGGTGCCGCTCTTCGTGCACGACGCGGCGCTGGCCGTCGGCGAGCACCGGCGGCGGTTCCTGCGCGGGGCGCTCGACGACCTGCGGGCCGCGCTGCGCCGGCGCGGCGGCGACCTTGCCGAGCTGCGCGGCGACCCGGTCCACGAGGCGCTGCGGGTGGCCAGGTCGGCCGGGGCGACGGCGATCGCGGTGGCCGGCGATGTGAGCGGCTACGCGCGATCCCGGGAGACGCGCCTGGCCGCGGCCGGCGTCGCGTTCAAGACCTTCCCGGGCGTGACGGTGCTGCCGCCCGGGGCGGTCCGGCCGGGCGGGGGCGGCTCGCACTACAAGGTGTTCACGCCGTACTACCGCGCGTGGGAGGCCGCCTCGTGGCGCCCGGTGCTCGACGCCCCGGAGCGGCTGGTACTGCCGCCCGACCTGCCGAAATCCTGGTTCAAGGGCACCACCGGCTCCGCCGGCGAGACCGCGGCCCGGCAGCGGCTGTCCTCCTGGCTGCCCTCGCTTTCGTCGTACGCCGACATCCACGACGACCTCGCCGCCGACCGCACGTCGCGGCTGAGCCCGTACCTGCACTTCGGCTGCCTCTCCCCGCGCGAGGTCGCGGAGACGGTGCGCGGCCGCGAGGGCGCGGAGCCGTTCCTGCGGCAGCTGTGCTGGCGCGACTTCTACCACCAGGTGCTGTCGGCGTTCCCGGCGCTGCGGCACCAGGCGTACCGCTCCGGCGCCGAGGACCGCTGGCGCGACGAGAAGGACGCGCTGCAGGCCTGGCAGGAGGGGCACACCGGGGTCCCGATCGTCGACGCCGGGATGCGGCAGCTGCTGGCCGAGGGCTGGATGCACAACCGCGCCCGCCTCATCACCGCGTCGTTCCTGACCAAGCACCTGAACCTGGACTGGCGCGCCGGCGGCGACCACTTCTTCGACCAACTCCTGGACGGCGACGTGGCAAACAACTACGGCAACTGGCAGTGGGTCGCCGGCACCGGCAACGACACGAAGCCGTACCGGCGGTTCAACCCCATCCGCCAGGCCGAGCGCTTCGACCCGACCGGCGACTACGTGCGCCGCTACGTGCCCGAGCTGGCCGGCATTCCCGGCAAGGCCGTGCACGAGCCGTGGAAGCGCCCGGCCGCCGAGCGTCGCGGCTACCCCGCGCCGCTGGCGCTGGACGTGAGCGCTTAGCCCGGCACCCTGGCTCGCCCGACCGCGGGATTAACCACGGCCTCGAACCACCCGCGCCGGCGCAGGTTCCGGTCCGCGTTCGCCCAGTCGAGATCGCGCCGATTCCGCCCGCTCGGCCTCTGGTTGTGCGGCGGCCGGACGCCGGCGGCTTGCAGCGCGGCCCCCGGCACGCGCCGGGGTAACAGCCCGAACGCGTTGAGCGTCCGATCGGCGACGCGGCGGAACCCGCACGGGAAAACGTCCCCGCACGCGGAGCACTGCTCCCCGGTCAGCGAGGGAAGATGCTGGGAGACGACCTGCTGCGCCGCGACGACGCCGGCCTGTGAGTTGCCCACGTTTGCTGAACCGCCTCTCGTGCGTACACGTAGGTTGGCATTGGGGGGCGGGCGCCCGGACCGCCAAGGGTCAGTTGACGAGTGCGGACGCCCGCCCTTTTCACCCGACCGCGCGGACCCCTTGTCAGCACACAGCCGGGGCTCGGGCGCTGCGCCGCGAGATATCAACGAACACGACGATTCTTCCAACGTGCACGTGCAGATAGCAACGACGTATGGCCCCAATCGGCTCCGACCAGCCATCAACCACCCTGCCGAGTGACGCGGCCCGCCTTATTGCCGCCCGCCATGCCATCGCGACAGTTCGTTGTAATCTGCACGCACCTGACCCGCGCCTGGAGCAAAATGCCCCCCGCGCCGGTCGGGTCGATCGCGGCATCAGCGCAGGCCCGCGAACCTCTCCCACGCGCCCGCCGACGTGCGGTTGGCGATCAGCGGCTGCGCGCCGCCCGCCTCCGCGGTGACGTACCGGCCGTTGACGCTCGCCACCAGCCCCTGGGTGTCGTCCATGTTGGGGATGATCCGGAACTTCTCCCACGCGCCGACCGCGGTGCGGTTGGCGATCAGTGGTTGCGCGCCCGCCGCCTCCGCCGCGACGAACCGGGAGTTCGCGTGCGCGAAGAGGGCCACCTGCCCGTCGCCCGCGTCTATCAGGTCGAAGGTCTCCCACGCGCCGGCGGACGTGCGGTTGGCGATCAGTGGTTGCGCGCCGCCCGCCTCGGCGGTGACCAGGCCTCTGACCTTCGCCGCGAAGGTGATGTTCGTGCTCCGGGCGGCGAGGAACTGCTCCCACGGGCCGGCCGCGTCGCGGTCCGCGGTCAGCTGGCGGTCGTAGTTCGTGCTCACGTACTTGCCGGTCGCCCGGTACCGCAGGCTGATCACGCCGTCGGGGCCGGACACGTACTGGAACCGGTCGGGCGTCGTCGCGCTCGCGACCAGGCGCGACGTAGCGGGGTCGACGGTCACGTAGCGCCCGTTGACCGAGGCTCGCAGGGCCACGTCGCCGTTGCCCAGGTCTTCCAGCTCCAGCCGCTCCCAGGCGCCGGCCGCGGTCCGGTTGGGCACGAGCGGCTGGCGGCCGGCGTCCTCCGCGGTGACGTACCGCAGATTGCTCAGCGCCAGCAGCGCGACCGGCCGGCTCAGCCAGGTGATGCGCAGCGGCTGGGCGGTGGTTCCGGTCCGGCCGTCGGCATCGGTCACGGTGAGCGTGACGACGTACGTGCCGGGGCCGGGGAACGTGTGCGAGGGGTCGCGCTGCGGGGTGGCGACACCGGTGCCGTCGCCGTAGTCGAACCGGTAGGCGACGATGCGGGCCACGCCGGTGAGCGAGTCGGTCGCGTCGAACTGCACGAAGCCGTAGGGGTTCGTGCGGTCGCTGTAGGTGAAGGACGGCGCCAGCGCGGCCGGCTCGGGCACGGTGACGTAGGCGATGCCGTAGGCGCCGCGGGTCAGGTCGATCGCCACCTCCGCCGTGTCGGTGGTCGTGTCGATCGGGACCAGGTCGTTGAAGACGCCCTGGGCGGTGACGTACGCGTGCTTGCCGTCGGGCGCCATGGCGATGCCGTTCGGGTGCTCGCCGACCGGCAGCGCGATCGTCGCCGTGACCGCGTTCGTCGTCGTGTCGACGGCCGCCACGGTGCCCGGGAGACGGTTGGTGATGTACGCCCGCCGGCCGTCCGGCGTGACCGCCACATCGGCCGGCTCGGCGCCGGCGGTGATGGTCGCGGCGACGGTGTTCGTCGCGGTGTCGATCACCGACACGGTGCCGGCGGCGAGGTTGGTGACGTAGGCGCGCCGGCCGTCGGGCGCAATGGCGACGGCGGTGGGCTTGCGGCCCACCGTGACGGTCGTGGTGACGGCCCCGGACGCGACGTCGATGACCGCGACCCGGCCGGCGGTACCGTCGTCGGCGCCCTCGACGGCCACGTAGACGCGCTTGCCGTCGGGCGTGACGGCGACATCGCTCGCATTGCCGCCGACGGCGACGGTCGTGTAGCCGGAAAGGTTCGCGAGGTCGATGACCGTGACTTCGCCGACGGTGGTCGCGGCGTAGATGCGGCCGCCGTCCGGAGTGACCGCCAGGCCCCGCACCGGGCCCCCGGCGCCGGCGCTGCCGACGATCTGGCTGCGCGCGGGGTCGACCACGCTGATGGATGTCCCGTTCGCCACGTAGGCCCGGCCCTTGACCGGATCGAACGCGATCCCACCGGTGCCGCCCTTGACGTCGACCGGCGGCCGCTCGGTGATCGTGTTCACGTCCTTGCCGGTGGCCGCGTCGACCACGGTGGCGAGCCCGGTTCCGGTGCCGCCGACGTAGAGCACCGGCCGGGGAGCCGTCGCGGCGGCGGACGCCGGGGCGGCCAGGGCGATCAATGCGCTCGCCGCGCCGGCCGCCGTCGCCGCGACGGCGGCGATGAGGGGTTTCTGCACGCGACGATTATGATCGACCACCCGCAACCCGTGGATGCGGGTGGGCGGTCGGCCAGAGGTATGTCAGGCGACCCGGCGCAGGGTGGTCAGGGCGCGCAAGGCGTCCGACAGGGAGATCGGGTGGTCGTCGGCCTCCGTGGCCAGGCACTGTTCGATCATCTGGCGCATCAGTGTCGAGGGCTTCACGCCGCGGTCCTTCGCCAGCGTCGCCAGCTGCTCGGCGGTGTCCGTCGGCAGGCGTACCGAGTACACGGCCATGGTCTCGCCGTCCGGTCTCGGGGGGAGGGTCGCCGGGGTGTCCGTGTAGGTGATGTTGCCCGCGGCGACGGCCAGGGCCAGCTGGTCGAGCTCGTCGTCGGTGGCCCGGGGGTGCGGCTGGCTCATTGCGAGACCTCCCATGCCTGGAACTCGGACTGCTGGGTGGGCGTCATGTCGAGCGCGCCGACGATGAGCCACTCCAGGCCGCCTTCGTGTCGCAGGACGACGATCAGCGGTCGTCCCGCCTTGGTGCGGGCCCACACGCTCAGGACCGGCAGGCCCAGGGCCTCGCCCGCCCGTGGGAGTCGACGGTCCGCGTTGAGGGCCTCCAGGGCCTCGAGCGGGTCGATTCCGCTGAGGGCCGCCAGGGTCGCCGGCCACCAACGGTAGGGCATACCCCAATGTACGACGCTCGTCATACGCACGTCCAGCAGGGAGGATACTGACGGCATGATCATTGTCAGCGGAGCGTCGGGGCAGGTCGGGTCCAGGGTCGCCCAAGGGCTCTCGAAGCCGTACGTGCGGATGGTGCGCGACGCCGCCAAGCTGCCCGGGGCCGAAAGGGCCGCCGACTACGCCGATCTCGCGGGGATGGTCGAGGCGCTGCGCGGCGGGGAGACGCTGTTCCTGGTGTCCGGGCGGGAGGACCCGCACCGGCTGCGGGCGCACAAGACGGCCGTCGACGCGGCGGTGCAGGCGGGCGTGCGGCGGATCGTCTACCTCAGCTTCGCCGGGGCCGCGGCCGACTGCACGTTCACGTTCGGGCGCGACCACTGGCACACCGAGCAGTACATCCGGGAGAGCGGCCTGCGGTTCACCTTCCTGCGGGACAACCTCTACCTCGAGATGGTTCCGCGGCTCGCCGGCGCGGACGGGGTCATCCGCGGGCCGGCCGGGGACGGGCGCATCGCCGCCGTGAGCTACGACGACATCGCGGCCTGCGCCGTGGCGGTGCTCGAGGACCCGGACTCGCACGACGGCCGGACGTACACCCTGACCGGGCCGGAAGCGTTCACGCTGCACGAGGCCGCGGAGGTCCTGCACCTGACCTATGTCCCGGAGACCGTTGCGGAGGCCTATGCGTCGCGGGCCCACCTCGGCGCGCCGGAGTTCGAGGTCGCCGGCTGGGTGACGTCGTACGAGGCCATCGCCAACGGCGAGCTGGAGCAGGTCACGGGCGACGTCGAGCGGCTAACCGGACAAAACCCCCGATCGCTGCGGGAATTGAGAGGTGTGTGACCGGGGCCGGCCATAGCATGAGATCCATGCCTGAAACCGATCGCATACCGCAGCGCCCCAGTCTCGACGGTCTCGAGGAGAAGTGGGCGCGCGTATGGGAGGTAGACGGCACGTACCGCTTCGACCGCACCGCGGCCCGGGAGGACATTTTCTCCATCGACACGCCGCCGCCGACGGTGAGCGGGGCGCTGCACATCGGGCACGTGTTCTCCTACACGCAGACCGACATCATCGCGCGGTACCAGCGCATGCGCGGCCGCGAGGTGTTCTACCCGATGGGGTGGGACGACAACGGCCTGCCGACCGAGCGCCGTGTGCAGCTCACGTTCGGCGTGCAGTGCGACCCGACGCTGCCGTACGACGCGGACTTTCAGGCGCCGGCGAAGCCCGGCAAGGACCGGGTGCTCGTGAGCCGCCGCAACTTCATCGAGCTCTGCCAGCGCCAGACCGCGATGGACGAGCAGTCCTACGAGCGGCTGTGGAAGCTCCTGGGCCTGTCGGTGGACTGGTCGCTGCTGTACACCACGATCGGTGACCGGGCCCGCGCCACCGCCCAGCGCGGGTTCCTCAACAGCCTCGCGCGCGGGGAGGCGTACCCCCTGGACGGCCCGACCCTGTGGGACGTGTCGTTCGGGACCGCCGTGGCGCAGGCCGAGCTCGAGGACCGGGAGCGGCCGGGCGCCTTCCACCGGATCCGCTTCGGCGAGCACTTCGTCGAGACGACCCGGCCCGAGCTGCTGCCGGCGTGCGTGGCGCTCGTGGCGCACCCGGGCGACGAGCGGTACCGGGCGCATTTCGGCGGTACCGTGCGGACCCCGTTGTTCAACGTGGAGGTGCCGATCCTGCCCCACCGCCTCGCCGACCCGGAGAAGGGCAGCGGCCTGGTGATGGTGTGCACGTTCGGCGACCTCACCGACGTGATCTGGTGGCGGGAGCTGGACCTGCCGACCCGCACCGTGATGCAGCGCAACGGCCGGCTCGGGCTCACCGCGCCCGACGGCGTGGACGAGGACCTCTACGCGCCGGTGGCCGGGCTGACGGTCCACCAGGCGCGGGAGAAGATCGTGGCGCTGCTGCGCTCCTCCGGCGAGCTCGACGGGGAGCCGCGGCCGATCACCCACTCGGTGAAGTTCTACGAGAAGGGCGACCGGCCGGTCGAGATCGTGGCGACCCGCCAGTGGTACATCCGCAACGGCGCCCGCACTCCCGAGCTGCGGGAGATCATGCTCGAGCGCGGGCGGGAGCTCGAGTGGGAGCCCACGCACATGCAGACCCGCTACGAGCACTGGGTGGAGGGGCTCACCGGTGACTGGGTGATCAGCCGCCAGCGGTTCTTCGGGGTGCCGATTCCGCTGTGGTACCGCCTCGACGCCGACGCCAACCCGGTCTACCACGACCCGATCGTGCCCGAGTCCCTGCCGATGGACCCCAGCAGCGAGGTCCCGCCGGGCTACGAGGAGATCGACCGCGGCATGCCGGGCGGCTTCGTCGGCGACCCGGACGTCATGGACACCTGGGCGACGTCGTCGCTGACCCCGCAGATCGCCGGGGCCTGGCTCGACGACCCGGAGCTGTTCGCGCTGGTGTTCCCGATGGCGATGCGGCCGCAGGCACACGAGATTATCCGCACCTGGCTGTTCTCCACCGTGCTGCGCGCCCAGTTCGAGCACGGCGTGCTGCCGTGGCGGCACGCCGCGATCGCCGGCTGGATCCTCGACCCCGACCGCAAGAAGATCTCGAAGTCGAAGGACAACGCCAAGGACTCGCCCGAGGAGCTGCTGGCCCAGTACGGCGCCGACGCGATCCGGTACTGGTCCGGCAGCGCCCGCCGCGGCGTGGACACCGCCATCGACGTGAACCAGTTCAAGGTGGGCCGGCGCCTGGCGGTGAAGCTGCTCAACGCGAGCCGGTTCGTGCTCGGGCTCGGCTCCGGGGGTGCCCCCGACGCGACCGCGGTGACCGAGCCGGTGGACCGCGCGCTGCTCGGCGCGCTGTCCACGGTGGTCCGCGAGGCGACCGCCGCGTTCGAGGGCTTCGACTACGCCCGCGCGCTGGAGGTCACCGAGCAGTTCTTCTGGACCTTCTGCGACGACTACGTGGAGCTGGTGAAGGCCCGCGCCTACGGCGAGGCCGCGCCGGCGGAGGTGGCGTCGGCCCGGGCCGCGCTGGCCGTCGCGCTGTCGGCGGTGCAGCGGCTGCTGGCGCCGTTCCTGCCGTACGTGGCCGAGGAGGTCTGGTCCTGGTGGCAGGAGGGCTCGGTGCACCGGGCGGCCTGGCCCGAGGCGCCGGCCACCGCCGACGTCGCGCCGTTCACGGTGGCGGCCGAGGTGCTCGGGGCGATCCGGCGGGCCAAGTCGGCCGCGCAGCAGTCGATGCGCGCCGAGGTGGCCCGGCTGGAGGTGGCCGGGCCGGTCGCCACCCTGGAGCGGGTCCGCGGCGACCTGACCGCGGCCGGCAACGTGCGCGACTGGGCCATCTCCGAGGCGGAGGAGCTGTCGGCTACCGTCAGCCTGTGATGGAACTTCAGGCCATCGGGCTCCAACACCCGGCCGTCCGGCAGGTGCAGCACATCCAGAACAACACCGCACCGAACCGGTACAAGCTCTTCGTCGCCGAGGGGCTGTGGGCGCACAACATGCTGCTGGAGGCCGGGGCCCCGATCGACACGTTCTTCTGGTGCCCGGAGGCGATCTACGCCGACGAGGCCCACAAGCGGGCCGAGGAGATCGCGGAGCGGGCCGAGCGCTCGTTCCGCATCTCCCTGCGCACGCTGGAGAAGATCTCCGAGCGTGACAAGCCCGACGGGCTGCTGTCGCTGGCCGCGCTGCCCCGCTGGGACGAGCGCGACCTGCGCTTCGGCAAGACGGCGCTGGTGCTGGTGGCCGACGGGCTGGAGATCCCCGGCAACCTCGGCACACTGATCCGTTCGCTCGACGCGTGCGGGGCGGACTGCCTGGTGCTGACCAACCGCAAGACCAGGCTCACGCATCCGAAGGTGATCCGGGCGAGCCAGGGGACGATTCTGACGGTACCGACGCTGGAGTTCGAGACCGTGGACGACGCGGTCGCGTGGCTGGAGTCGCGGCGCTTCACGGTGCTGCTGGCCGACACCGACGAGGCCGTCAACTACCGGCAGGCCGACTACGGCGGGCGCACCGCGCTCGTGGTCGGCAGCGAGCGGTACGGCATCGCCAAGGGCTGGTACGGCCACGGATACCAGCGAGTCGCCGTCCCCATGCTCGGGTCCGGCGACTCGCTCAACGTGTCGGTCTCCGCGTCCGTCCTGCTGTACGAGGCGCAGGCGCGCAAGTCCGGCTGGTAGCCCTTACTTCGGCTGCGCGATCTGGCCGCGCAGCGAGATGGCCTGCAGGAAGATGTCGCCGATCTTCGCCGGGTCCGGAGCGACGAACGTGCCGCCGCCGACCGAGTCGGTGATCTGCTTCATCGCGGCCTCGCCGACCTTGTCGCCGATGCCGATCAGGATGATCTGGATCGGCTTCTGCGGGTCGGCCGCGGCCTTCAGCTGCGCGATGAGATCCTCGAGCTTCAGGCCGCCGGCGGGGTCGTCGTTCTCGCCGTCGGTCATCACGATGATCGAGTTGACCCGGCCGCTCTCGTACCCGCTCTGCACCGCCTTGTACGCGGCGAGGATCGTGTCGTACAGGCCGGTGTCGCCGTTCTTCTTGGGCTGGATGGTGGCCAGCGCCTGCAGCGCGGTCGCGCGCTGGCTGACCAGCGGCCCGATCGGCACCAGCTGCTTGTAGTCCTTGTTGCCGTCCAGCAGCGTGGAGAAGATCCACACGCCGAGCGACCAGGAGTCGTCGAAGAGGCTCATGCCCTTGCGGGCGGCTTCCAGCGTGACCTGCATGCGGGTCGCGTTGCCGGCGGTCGGCACCGGCTCCAGCATCGAGCCGGAGACGTCGATCACGGCGAGCATGCGGGCCGGCAGCGTGATCGCCTGCCAGCGGCTCAGCAGCTGCTCGACCGTGGCCGCGTCGGGCAGCTGCGGGGCCGCGGCCGCGAGCGCACCGGGGGCGTTGGCCGGGGTCTGGAAGCCCTTGCCGGGCGCCCCGTCCGCGCCGCGCAGCCCGATCGCGCCGAGCTTGTCGCGGAAGTCCTGGCTGTTGAGCTGCTTGAGCAGCTCGTCGGCCATGCTGGCCTTGTCGGCGCTGAGCACCACGTAGGGGTAGTCCATCGGCGGGGCCGACGGCTCGGCGTAGAGCGCGGCCAGGCGGACCGGCGGCTGCTGGCCGTTGTACTGGATGACCGCCTGCTCCGACAGCGGGGCGACGGTCAGGCCGCTGCCCAGCGCGGCCGGGTCGCTGCCGCGGGGGAACTTCTGCACCAGGTCGGAGCGCACCGAGGAGCGCCCGGCGGCCAGCGCCCGCAGCGCGGCGGTGGCGATCTGCGTCGCCTGGGTCTGGTTGCCGCCGCCGGCCTGCTGGGCGACGGTGGCCAGGGTCAGCAGGCTGCCGAGGCCGGTCGCGTCGCGGCTGGGCTCGACGATGCCGACCTTGACCTTCTGGTCGGTCGCCACCTTGGTCACCAGGTCGGCGTACGAGATGTTCTTGTTCGGCCAGCCGAAGGAGGCCGTGGCGATCGGCTCGGGCATGGCGAGCACGACCGGGCTCAGCGCGATCGAGTGCGCGCCGGCCTGGAGGCTCTGCGGGTTGACCGCGCGGATGCGCTGCAGCCACAGCGAGGAGTCGGCGACCCAGACGTCCGGGATGCGGGTCTTGCCGTTGGCCTGCCCGACGCCCGTCAGCGACTTCTCGGCCTTGCCGGCCAATGCGGCGGCGACGTCGGCCGGGTCCTCGTCGAAGACCTCGATGTCGACGCAGTTGCCGTTCTGCTTGGCCTGCTCGGCCCAGTCCGCGGCCTGCTGGCGCAGCGCGGGCGCGATGTCCGCGACCGCGCCGATGCTGAGCTTCGCGGCGGTACCACCGCAGGCGGGCTTGGAGTACTTGTTGAACGCGTACCAGCTACCGGCGAGGACGATGAGCACGGCGACGGCGGCGGCGCCCAGCTTCAGCGCTCCGCCCGACGACCCCGCTGAGCGGTGGCGACCTTTCACGGCTCTAATCCTCCGGACCGGCGGCCTCTGCGGCCTTGTACCTTCGGTTGAAAAATCACTGACGGTACGCATCCCAACAAACGAACGCCCAATCTACAAGGCGCCGAAGAATCGTAGTTATCCGAGCACTCTTCGCAATCGCGACGCCTCCGCCTGGTGATCTACCAGCGGCCACGCACCGTCACCACGAGCGGCCGATGGTCGGAGAACGGCATCGAGGGGCTCGTCACATCGATGACCCGCCCCAGCCGCTCGATCCTGCGCCGGTCGGCCAGCACGTGGTCGAACTGCACCTGCGGCGACTGGGAGGGGTAGGTCGGCACGCCGGCCAGCCGGTGCCACCCGGAGAACAGCCGCGGCAGGCCGCCGGGCAGGTTCAGATCGGCGAGCAGGACCCGCGGGGCGGGCAGCGTGAGCAGCGCCCGGCGGACCATCCGCAGCTGCCGGACGTTCCACCCGGGCACGAACGACAGGTGGGTGGTGGCGACCGTCATACGCCCGACCGGGGTCGCGACCACCGCGGCGAGCAGCACCCGCGGCTCGTCGTCGAGCAGCGTCAGCCGCATCCCCTTCGGGCCGGGGATCACGATCGGGGCGCGCAGCGGGGCCGCGGGCAGGCGGGTGATCCGCCACTCCAGCACCGGATAGCGGCTGACCAGGGCCACGCCGTAGTGCGGGTCGACGCCCTCGGCGTCCTCGTCGGTGGCGGGCCGGAAGGCTTCCCCGGGTGTGCCGACGACCGCCGGCACGAACATCGCGTGCTCGGCGCCGAGCGCGTCCGCCGCGATCCGGGCCAGATCGGCGTGCCCGCTGCGCGGCTGGGCCCGGTCGACCTCCTGCAGGCCGAGCACATCGGCGTCGAGCTGCGCGATCCCTGACCAGATCCGGCCGGTCTCGACCAGCCCGTCGGTCAGCGAGCGTCCGTGCATCAGGTTGAACGTGCCGAACCGCATGACCTCATTCTTGTCGCTTGATCTTCGCGACGGCCGCCTTCGCGATCGACTCGGTCTCGGCGCGGTCGACCCCGGGCTGCCTGAAGTGCACGAGTGTGCAGGTCAGACCCGGCGTGACGCTCACGTTCGTGGTGTCGCCTTCGTCATCGGCGTCCGTGCAGCGGGCACATGTGCCCGCCATGGAGTTTATGTCGGTTTCCTGGGCCAGGCTCTCGGCGAGGAACGGGCCGCTGGTGCCGGCCTCGAACCGGGCCGCGTCCGCCGGGCCGGACTGGAAGAGGTCCAGGAGGGTGTCGCAGCCGGGGATGCTCGCGGTGCTCGCGGCGCTCACCCTCGTTTGGGGAATATGCACTCCTAGTGCATACTTTTCGAGACCCTGTCTCACGCGGGAGGATCGGTGTCGTGACCATTACTGACCTGAACCGCGTCGCCATCGTGACCGGCGCGGCCCGCGGCATCGGAGCCGCCACCGCCATCCGCCTCGCCGCCGACGGCCACGCCGTCGCCGTGCTCGACCTCGACGCGGACGCGTGCAAGGACACCGTCGAGCAGATCACCACGGCCGGCGGGCGGGCGCTCGCCGTGGGCGCCGACGTCGCCGACGCCGAGCAGGTCGCCGCGGCCGTCGAGCGGACCGTGGCCGAGCTCGGCCCGCCCGTGGTGCTGGTGAACAACGCCGGCGTCATCCGCGACAACCTGCTGTTCAAGATGACCGACGGCGACTGGGACACGGTCATCGGCGTGCACCTGCGCGGGGCGTTCCTCATGAGCCGGGCCGCCCAGGCGCACATGACCGCGGCGAAGTTCGGCCGGATCGTGAACCTGTCCTCGTCCTCGGCGCTGGGCAACCGCGGCCAGGTGAACTACTCCGCGGCCAAGGCCGGCCTGCAGGGCTTCACCAAGACCCTGGCGATCGAGCTCGGCCCGTTCGGCGTGACC
Organism: Dactylosporangium sp. NPDC049140; assembly: GCF_040648435.1. Classification (NCBI taxonomy): domain Bacteria; kingdom Bacillati; phylum Actinomycetota; class Actinomycetes; order Micromonosporales; family Micromonosporaceae; genus Dactylosporangium; species Dactylosporangium sp. NPDC049140. The sequence continues at coordinate 773,715 of NZ_JBEZDS010000001.1, forward strand.
GCGAACGCGGTCGCGCCCGGGTTCATCGCCACCGACATGACCGCGGCCACCGCCGCGCGCATGAAGATCGACTTCGAGACCTTCCAGAAGGGGGCCGCGGAGCAGATCCCGGTGCGGCGCGTCGGGCGGCCCGACGACATCGCGCACACCATCTCGTTCCTCGTCAGCGACGGTGCCGGGTTCGTGTCCGGTCAGGTGATCTACGTGGCCGGCGGGCCACTGAACTAGAGGGGTACCTCCTTTGAGTACAGCGGACCTCGCCCGGGAGTTTCTGGCCGGTCATGATCCTGTTCGTATGGACCCGTTGGACTTCCAGCGGGCGCGGTTCGACGCGGGGCTGGCCTGGGTGCAGTACCCGCCCGGCCTCGGCGGCCTCGGACTCCCGCGGGCCGAGCAGCTCGCGGTGGACCAGGCGTTCGCCGAGGCCGGGGCGCCCGACAACAATCCGCGGCGCATCGGCATCGGGCTCGGCATGGCCGCCCCGACCATCCTGCGCCACGGCACCGACGAGCAGCGCCGGCGCTGGCTGCGCCCGCTGTGGACCGGCGAGGAGGTGTGGTGCCAGCTGTTCAGCGAGCCCGGCGCCGGCTCCGACCTCGCCGGGCTCGGTACGCGTGCGGTCCGCGACGGCGACGACTGGGTCGTGGACGGGCAGAAGGTCTGGACCTCCATGGCGCACGAGGCCCGCTGGGCGATCCTCATCGCCCGCACCGACCCGGCCGTGCCCAAGCACCAGGGCATGACCTACTTCGTGCTCGACATGACCGGGCCGGGGGTGGAGGTGCGCCCCCTGCGCCAGATCACCGGCGAGGCGGAGTTCAACGAGGTCTTCATCACCGGCGCCCGGATTCCCGACACCGATCGCCTCGGCGCGGTCGGCGAGGGCTGGGCCGTGGCGCAGACGACGCTCATGAACGAGCGCGTCTCGATCGGCGGCCAGGCGATCCCGCGCGAGGGCGGCACGATCGGCATCGTGACCGAGCTGTGGCGGACGCGCCCCGACGTCCGCTCGCCCGGCCTGCACGACGCCTTGCTGCGGCTGTGGGTGGAAGCGGAGGCGGCCCGGCTCACGGGGGTGCGGTTGCGCCAGCAGCTCGCGGCCGGCCAGCCCGGGCCGGAGGGCTCGGCCTCGAAACTGCTCTTCGCGCGGCTCAACCAGGAGATCTCGGCCCTGGAGCTGGACCTGCTCGGCGAGGAGGGCCTGCGCCACGACGACTGGACGATGCGGCGCCCGACGCAGGTGGACTTCGCGGGGCGGTCGGCGGGGTACCGGTACCTGCGCGCGAAGGGAAACTCGATCGAGGGCGGCACCTCGGAGATCCTGCGCAACATCGTGGCCGAGCGGGTACTGGGCCTGCCGCAGGAGCAGCGGGCCGACAAGAACGTCGCGTGGAAGGACCTGCCGAAGTGAGCGACCTGCTGTACTCCGAGGTCGAGGAGGAACTGCGCGCATCGGTGCGCTCGCTCCTGTCGGACCGCGTCGACCTTTCGCTCTTCGAGGGCGCGGCCGACATGAAACTGTGGCGCGCGCTGGCGGCCGACATGGGCTGCGCGGGCCTGCCGATCCCGGAGTCCGCCGGCGGCGCGGGAGCCACGTGGCGGGAAACCGCGGTGGTCATGGAGGAACTGGGGCGTTTCGCGGCACCGGTGCCGTTCCTGGGCAGCGCGGTCCTCGCGACGGCGGCCCTGCCGGCGGACGATCCTCTGCTTCCGGAACTGGCCGCCGGCACCCGGACGGCCGCGCTGGCGATTCCGCTGTCCGGCGCCGCGCAGTGGACGGTCGAGGGCGGCGCTACCCTTTCCGGCCCGGTCACCACCGTGGCCGACGCCCTGACCGCGGACGTCCTCCTGGTGCCGACGGCGGCGGGCCTGTTCGCGGCCGACGCCTCGGACGTCACGCGGACGCCGGTGGTGTCCCTGGACCTGACCCGGCCGGTGGCGGACCTCGCGTTCGAGGGCACTCCGGCGCGGCTGGTCTCGGCGGACGCGGCCCCGCCCGTTTCCCGGGCCCTGCTGGCGGGCGCGGCCCTACTGGCGTCCGAGCAGCTGGGGATCGCCGAGTGGTGCCTGGAGACGACGGTCGAGTACGCCAAGACGCGCCGCCAGTTCGCCCGGCAGATCGGCTCGTACCAGGCGATCAAGCACCGGCTGGCCGACCTGTGGGTCGCGGTGACCCAGGCCCGCGCGGTGGCGCGCTATGCGGCCGACTGCCTGGCGAACGACGACCCGGACCTACCGGTTGCCGCGTCCCTGGCGCAGGCCTTCTGCTCCCCGGTAGCCGTGAAGGCGGCCGAGGAGTGCGTGCAGTTGCACGGGGGGATCGGGTTCACCTGGGAGCATCCGGCGCATTGGTACCTCAAACGCGCCCGGGCCAATGCGACGGCTCTGGGCTCGGCGACGCGCCATCGTGCGCTGCTGGCCGACCTGGTGAATCTTCCCGCCTGACGCTCTTCCGCTCAGCGCACGGGTGCGTCACGCGCCCGCGCGCTGAGCGGCCGAAGTCAGATGAGCAGGCGGGTCAGGGCGTCCGTCACGCAGACCGGCTTCTCGTGGCCCTCGCGCTCGATCGTCACCCGGCACTTCAGCTGGGTCCAGCCCTCGCCCTTGTCGTCGGCCGCCAGGATCTCCACGCCCGCGCGGATCTTCGAGCCCGTCGGCAGCGGGGACGGGAAGCGGACCATGTCCAGGCCGTAGTTGATGCCCATGCGGACGCCGTCGACGCGGTACACCTGGCCGACCAGGATCGGCAGCAGGGACAGGGTCAGGTACCCGTGGGCGATCGTGGTGCCGAACGGGCCCTCCTTGGCCCGCTCCGGGTCCACGTGAATCCACTGGTGGTCGCCCGTCGCGTCGGCGAAGAGGTTCACGCGCTCCTGCGTGACGTCCTGCCACTCGCTGTAGCCGAGGTGCTCGCCCACCGAGGCCAGTAGTTCGCCCGCGCTCGCAAAGGTCCGCATGGCCTCGATCCTCGGGCGGGGCATCCCTCGGCGCAAGGCATTGTGAGGAAATGGAAGCGGCCGGCCCCGGAGGAGGGGCCGGCCGCCTGTGTGCAGGGGTGGATCAGGTGCCGATGCGGTTGAGCCTCGGGCTCACCGTCACGGTGCTCTTCACGATCGTCGTGCCCGGTACCGCGGGCGTGCTGACGGACGTGGTGACCTCCCCGTTGCCGGGTATGAGGCCGAACACGGTCACGGTGTAGGACGTCGACGCCCCGGGCACCGGTTCGGTGCTGACGATGCGCAGGTCCTCGGTCGGCAGGGTGTTGTACAGGCCCTGGCCGCCCGTGCCGTTGACGTTCTCGGCGCCGACCGCCAGGTTCTGCCCGTTCGGCAGAGCCCCGACCGTCGCCGGGTCGTAGGCGAACACGATGTCCTGCACGCCGTTGATGCCGATCCAGGTCTGGAACCGCCGGGTCGTCGCCGTGCCGAAGTCGTTCACCCGCCACTCGACCACGAGCCACGAGTCGACCCCGTCGGTCAGGTTGGCCACGTAGATGCCGTCCGCGCCGGTGCCGTTCAGGTCGGTCCAGAACGGGGCCAGCACGTTGTTGGGCTTCGACGGGTCCGGGATCGGGGGCGGGTCGAAGACGCTGTTCTCGTTGCTGTCATCGCTGCCCGGATACATGTACCCGTTCGACGAGATGGTGAACGAGTTGTACGTGACGCCGTTGTACACGTAGTCGGGCACGTTGAACGAGAGCAGGCTTTCGTCGGTGACCGGCGTCGGGGTGATCCCGAACAGATCCAGGGGCAGATACCCGGCGATGGTGCCGGGCGTCAGCGACGGGGTACCAGGAACGGCCCCGGCAATGGGCGCGCCCTTCTTCTCCGCCTTGAACGGGTTCACGACCTTGGCGCCGTTGGCCCCCGCGATCGGGAGGTTCAGCGACGTCGTGGTGGTGAAGTCCGCCGTGGTGTCGTTGAAGGTGTTGTTGGTGGCCGTGACCGTGCACTTGCTGGTCTGCAGCAGACCGATCGCGGCCGGCGTGCAGGTCTGGGTGACCGTCACGTCGCCCTGCTTGGGCACGAACGCCACCGGCAGATGCAGCGTCGGTACCCCGCCGGTGACCGGCACGAGCCGGACCTCACCGAAGTACTGGCCCTGCGCCGCGCTGGACTTGATCGTGATGCTGATCTGCTGGCTCTTGCCCGGCGCGACGGAGAACACCGCCGGCGTCGCCGTGATCGAGGAGCCCTTCGGGGAAGTCGTCTCGACGCGGTACAGCAGCGTCTTGTTCGTGACGTTCTTCGCCGTTCGAACGGCGGTGAGCTTGCCCGGCATGACGGGCGCGTTCACCGACGGCAGGTTGATCTGCACCGCGTTGACCGGGTCGTTGCCGAGGGCGAACATCCGGTCGGCCGTCTCGTCGAACGTCAGGCCGGGGTTCGCGGCCAGGTTGACCTGGACGCGGCCCGAACCGAGGTCGAACGGGTCGGCCGGGGTGACCCCGTCCTCCTTGACCACCTTGGTCGTCGCCGTGGTCATCAGCGACGACTTGATCTGACCCGGGGTGAAGCCCGGGTGCAGCGCCTTCTCCAGGATCGCGGAGCCGGCGATGTGGGGGGAGGACATCGACGTGCCGGCGATCGCCTGGAAGTAGTTACCCGGCGGGCCGACGGCGATGTCATCCGGGGTCGGCGTGTTGCCGGCCAGGATCTGGGTGCCGGGCGCGGTGATGTCGGGCTTGATGAAGTTGCCGCCCGGGCCGCGCGACGAGAAGCTCGCCATCACGTCACCGGCCTGTGTTCCCTTCTCGCCCTGCGTGAAGCTCGCCGTGACGTTCGGGTGAGCCCCCATGTACGCCAGGAACGGCGCCCCGTTGCCCAGGTGCACCGCCGGCAGCCAATGGCTGTCGCTCAGCGTCTCGGCCGCCGGGTTGTTGTACAGGATCATGCCGGCCGCGCCGCCCTGCTTGACCGTGAAGCCCTTGAGGACCCGGTTCGGCCCGCGCTGGCACGCCACGATCTTGCCGGTGAACAGACCGGCGGGTGGCGTCTTGATGCAGAGCGGGTCGCTGTACGGAGCCGCGGAGGCCAGCACGACCGGCAGCGGGGTGGAGATACCGGGCGTGATCGAGGTGCCGATCAGCGACGCCCCCGTGCCGTCCGAGGACTGCAGCGTGAGCGTGGACTGGAACGCGCGCTTCTGGGTGGACGCGGCCACCGTGGTCACCCACGGCGACAGGTGGTCGGACGTGCTCGCGCCCGGTCCGGCGTTGCCGGCCGAGGCCGCGACGAAGACGCCGGCCTTGTACGCGTCGAAGAACGCCAGCTCCACGATGTCGGTGTACGGGCTCGCGCCACCCGAGATCGAGAAGTTGATGACGTTCACGCCGTCCTTGATCGCCTGGGCGACGGCGGCGGCGGAGTCGGTGCCGTAGCAGCCGGTGGCCCCGCAGACCTTGTACACCGAGACCCACGCGCCGGGCGCGATGCCGTTGACCGGCCCGCGCTCGATGTCGAAGATCTTCGCCGAGGCGACCGGGTCACCGGCGGCGGTCGACGCGGTGTGCGTGCCGTGACCGTCGGAGTCCCGGGCGGTGTACCCGTACACCTCCATCGGCTGCAGCGCGTTGTAGGTGTCCAGGAAGCCCTTGCCCCCGATGAGCTTCTTGTTGCACACGAACGGGTCGCTCGCCGGGGTCAGCGGGTTGTCGCCGAAGTCGCACGCGCGGGCCGTACCGTCGGCCTTGGCGGGCGGCGCGCCGAGGTTGCCGTTGTCGGCGAAGGACGGGTGCTCCGGCCAGACGCCACTGTCCAGCGAGCCGAAGATCACGCCCTTGCCGGCGTTGGGCGCCCCGCCGAGCTGCGGGTACACCTGGTCCGCGCCGATGAACTGCGGCGAGGAGTCCGTCTGCGGCTGCCGGGCCGAGTCGGCCTGGACCGCCACCACGTTGTCGATGGCGAGGATGGTCCCGATCTTGTCGGCCGGCACGGAGAGCGCGATGCCGCCGTAGACCGTCCGGAGCCGCTGCCCGACCTTGGCGTCGGGCACCTGCTTCTTCAGGTCGGCGAGGAACTTGTCCTCGATTCCGGCGATCCGGTTCTCGTACCGCTTTTCGTCGGCGCTGCCGGACAGCGCCTTCCCCGTTACGGATGGGCTCGTCGCCGCATATCCGGCGATATCACCGGAATAGGTCGCGGTCGAGTCGTAGTCGAGCTTGACCGCGATCGCCACCTTGGCGGTGTCGGAGCGGTTGAGCAGGGACGGGTCGGTCTTGGCCATTCGGCTCGTCGGTGCCTTGGCCATCTCGGACTGCTTGGCCGGTTTGAGGTTTTCGACGGCCTTCAGGCTGCCTGCCGGGATTGGTGCCGCTTCGCTCGGACTCGCCGAGACGATAACGAACAGAGGCGGAAGGAGTGCGCTCGCCACTGCGGCGTGCACCCATCTCCGTCGGCCCATCGTGCCCCCTCTCGCTGGTGGAGGTGATGCCTCAACATGCCAGCTTTCGTACGCACGGAAAAGAGGGGTTCACGCTGTGACATCGAATCGTGAAAAGCCGGTAGGGCAACGGCGAGGGTCGGTCCGAATTAGCCGTACCGACCGCATTTGACATTTATTGCCGTCGTTCGTCCGGGGGGCGGCACACGACGACGCCGGGCAGGCCGAGGAGCCCGGGGATCGGGCCCGGGATCGGTGCGACGATGTACGAGGCGGGCGCGGCCGGCTCGAGGAGGTCGGCGGGGCCGGGCACACGACGGCGCCGGCTCCCGTGGCGCCTGGTCAGGCGCTGGAAGCCGGCGCGGACAAGCCGGGCTATCACCCCAGGGGTCTCATGGATCGAATCCATGCTCCGAGGGGTTGCCCCATTCAGGCGTGTTTATTCATCCATGCCCGCGAGGCCGCGCGGGCTCTCCGCCTCACGGGCGTGTTCGGGGCCGCCGGCCATCTCCCCGGCGAGCGTGACGCTGCAGTGCTCGGAAGCGAAATCGCCGAGGTCGTCCTCGTCGAAGCCGGGAAAGGGCTCGGCGACGGCGACCGGTTGTTCTTGCTCGGTCATGGATCCAGTGATACCCCGGCCGGGGTGGGTATCACCCGCACATGACCAAACCCGTGACGGGCGTTCTCTTTGATGTGGACGGCACCCTGGTCGACAGCGTGTACCTGCACGTTGCCGCCTGGTGGCAGGCGCTGCGCCAGCACGACCACGACGTGCCGATGGCGCGCATCCATCGCGCGATCGGCATGGGCTCCGACAAGATCCTCGACGAGCTCCTCGGGCCCGGCCACGACCCGTCGGACGACGACGCGATGCGGACCGCGCACTCCAGCCTCTATGCGCCCCACTGGCCGGCCCTGCGCCCGCTGCCCGGGGCCCGGCCGTTGCTGGACACCTGCGCGAACAGGGGCTTGAAGGTGGTACTGGCGACATCCGCTTCCCGCCCGGAGCTCGACGCGCTGCTGCGCTGCCTCGACGCGGACGCATCCCTTACCGCGGTGACGAGCTCCGACGACGCCGAGCAGAGCAAGCCGGCGCCGGACATCGTGGAGGTGGCGCTGGAGCGCTCGGGGCTGTCGGCGGACGAGACGGTGTTCGTGGGCGACTCGGTGTGGGACGTGCATGCGGCCGGCAATCTCTCGATTCCGTGCATCGGGCTGACGTCCGGGGGATTGTGCGCGGCGGAACTGCTCGACCACGGGGCCGCCGGGATCTATGCGGATCCGCAGGATCTGCTGGACCACCTCGACGAGGCGCTGACCACGGCGTTCAGAATGGCGCTGGCGTAGAAACGGTGGGATGAGGCGGTCAGCCGGTACGCCGAGCACGTCGGCGGGCAACCGCGCTGTGCGTTTGAAGTCCACCGATTGGGTACCCCACACTGTTGACCAGTGAATCGGAAGGGAACGCCAGGTGGTTGACGACGACGAGGCGATCTGGGAGCTGGAGACGCACCGGCGCGGCGGCCGTGCGCACATGATGCTGACGGGGGAACTCGACCTCGACACCGCCCCCAGCCTGCTCACGGCCGTCGTGGGGGAGCTCGACGCCGGCGCCGGGGAGGTCGTGGTCGACCTCACGCACCTTTCCTTCATCGACTCGAGCGGCCTCGGCACGCTCGTCGGCTGCTGGCGGCGGGCGAAGAGCGCGGGCGCGAAGCTCGTCGTGGCCCACCCGAACGAGGACGTGCGGGTGACGCTGGAGATCACCGGGCTCGACCAGATCCTGCCGATCACGAACGAGCCGGTCGCCAACTGAGTCAGGCCGCGATCTCCGCCCAGACGGTCTTGCCGCCCTGGTGGGGCCGCACGCCCCAGGCGCGGGCGAGGGTGTCGACGATCTGCATGCCCCGGCCCGACATGCTGGTGAGGTTGTCGATCTCGGCGATGCGGGGCACCTGGTCGCTGCCGTCGCCGACCTCGATGATGAGCCCGTCGCCCCGGCGCAGCAGCCGCAGGACCGCCGGCGGCATGCCGTGGCGCAGGGCGTTGGCGACGAGCTCGTGGCCGACCATTACCGCGCCGCGGGTGAGATGGGGCAGGCCCCAGGCCTCGACTGCCAGGGTGATCACGCGGCGCGCCCAGCGGGCCTGACCCGCGAGCACGTCGACCTGGATCGAATCCCCCTCCACGTATTCATGGTGCCCTGCGGGGGTCGCAAAAAACAGTCAGGTTTGGGCCACCACCCGGGCGGGCAACCCGGAAGCCAATCCATCGCCGCGACACCGGGGGGCCCGATGACGCTCGTTTACCCTGAGACCCGTACCCAGGAAATCCGTACGGCCCTGCTCGGCCGGCGGGAGGAGCTGGAGGCGGAGCACGCCGTGACCGTGGCGGAGATGACGCTCGCGGGCGTCGTGGACGCCGGCGACGACGTGGCGGACCTGGGCACCAAGGCGTTCAACCGGGAGCAGGAGGCCGCGCTCGCCCTGTCGATCCGGACCCGTCTGGACCAGGTCGACCGGGCGCTCGAGCGCCTCGACGCCGGTCACTACGGCACCTGCGAGACCTGCGCCGGCGAGATCCCGGTGGCCCGGCTGGCGGCGTTCCCCTCAGTCACCCTCTGCGTCGCTTGCAAGAGCCGCAGTGAGTCGCGTCACTAGTCCCAGCGCCCGCTCGGCCGCGCTCTGCAGGTGCGGCAGGTACTCCGGGGCCGCCCCCGTGCGCGCCAGGTCCTCGGCGAGGAAGGTCGTGTAGTTCAGCACCGCGCCGAGGGCGTTGGACAGGTCGTGGGTGGTCGCGGCGACGGTGGCGCGCAGCGCATCATCGCTCATCCGGCCCCCCGCCCTCCGTCGACTGGCTAAAGTGAGTCCCGTTCGCGAAGGTAACGGGGCGTAGTCATGTGGTAACTCTTGTCACAGCCGCGCTGGTCGCGGCCGTCTTCCTGCGGGCGGCCGCGGGCTTCGTGCGTGGCCGGGACCCGTTGCGGCGCGACGTTGCCCTCATCTTCCTGCCGACGCTGGCGGTGTGCGCCAACGCCGTGTTCCGCGACCTGTCGCACCGGCGGCTCGCCGGCCGCCTCGGCCGGGTGCCGCGCCGGCTGAACAGGACGCTGCTCGTGCTCATGCTGGGTAGGCGGCGCCACGTGCACGTCGTGCACGACACCACCGGTACCGATGCCGTCCTGCTCCTGGGCCACGACCTCGAGCGCATCGCCTCGGTCTGCCGCTCCGGCACACGCCTGCCGCACGAGCGCCTCGAATTCGACGTGCCGGCGCTCCTCGCCGCGCGCCAGCCGGTCCGCCTGCCGAAGGACCACCCGCTCGCGCTGGCGCCTTTCCCGACAAACCCTATGCAGCCGCCGATTTGGTGACAATTCTGTCAAACCACCTAAGTCGTGCGTGATGGTTTGATCCTCGCCCTTGGCTGGGTAGGAGCCTCGACGCTCCACTCGTACCGGCACAAGGGGAGGAACGGGTGCAGACATTCGCCGATGGGCTGCGCCTGCAGATGGACGCGATGGACTACGTCCTGCTGGCGCTCTACTTCATCACCGTCCTGGGGGTGGGTCTCGCGGCCCGCCGCTCGATCCGCAACAGCGTGGATTTCTTCCTGTCCGGGCGTTCGCTGCCGGCCTGGGTGACCGGCCTCGCGTTCATCTCCGCCAACCTCGGGGCCCTGGAGATCCTGGGCATGGCCGCCAACGGGGCCAAGTACGGCCTCATGACGCTGCACTACTACTGGATCGGCGCCGTGCCGGCCATGGTGTTCCTGGGCATAGTGATGATGCCCTTCTACTACGGCTCGAAGGTGCGCAGCGTCCCCGAGTTCATGCGGCGGCGCTTCAACCGCCCCGCGCACATGCTCAACGCCCTGTCGTTCGCGCTGGCCCAGGTGCTGATCGCGGGCGTCAACCTCTACGCGCTCGCACTGATCATGCAGGCGCTGCTCGGCTGGCCGCTGTGGACCGCGATCATCGTGGGCGCCGCCATCGTCCTCGTGTACATCACCCTGGGCGGTCTCTCCAGCGCCATCTACAACGAGGTGCTGCAGTTCTTCGTGATCATCGCGGGCCTGCTGCCCATCGCCATCGTCGGCCTCGTCAAGCTCGGCGGCATCGGCGGGCTCTTCGACGCGGTACGCAACAGCACCAAGCTCGGCGACGCCGGCCTGCACACCTGGGCCGGCACCAGCGGCAGCGACAACCCGCTCGGCGCATCCTGGTGGGGCATCGTCTTCGGCCTCGGCTTCGTGCTCTCCTTCGGCTACTGGACGACCAACTTCGCCGAGGTCCAGCGCGGTCTGTCGGCCCGCAACATGAGCGCGGCCCGGCGCACGCCGATCATCGCGGCGTACCCCAAGCTGCTGATCCCGTTCGTCACGGTCATCCCCGGCCTCGTCGCGCTGGTGACCGTCAAGGGCCTGGGGGCGGACACCGGCGACCTGCAGTACAACAACGCGGTCCCGCTGCTGATGCGTGAGTTCCTGCCCAACGGCGTGCTCGGCATCGCCGTGACCGGCCTGCTCGCCTCGTTCATGGCCGGCATGGCGGCCAACGTGTCCGGCTTCAACACCGTGTTCACGTACGACCTCTGGCAGGAGTACGTCGCCAAGGACAAGCCGGACGGCTACTACCTGCGGGTCGGCCGGATCATCACCGTCGTGGGCGTGGTGATCGGCATCGGTACCGCCTTCATCGCGTCCGGCTACAGCAACATCATGGACTACATCCAGGCGCTGTTCTCGCTGTTCAACGCCCCGCTGTTCGGCGCGTTCATCATCGGCATGTTCTGGAAGCGGATGTCGGCCTGGGCCGGCTTCTGGAGCCTGCTGCTCGGTACGCTCGCCGCCTTCATCACCTACGCCGGATACAAGTGGTTCGGCTGGTTCACGTTCGGCTCCGACCTCGACGAGTCGTTCTGGGGCGCCGGCATCGCGTTCGTGGTGGTGGCCATCGTCGCCGTCATTGTCACGCCGCTGACCCGGGCGAAGGAGGAGTCCGAGCTCCAGGGCCTGGTCTACGGCGTGGGCAGCCACGACCTGCGGGCCGACGCGATCGCCGGCGACACCGCCTGGTACCGCTCGCCGGTCCTGCTCGGCTCGGGCGCCCTGGTCCTGGCCTTCGTCTTCTACCTGCCGTTCCTGTAGGCCTTCGTTCGTTGATAGGGGTGAACTTCCATGAGTGACGAGCAGAAGGTCGACACCGCCCGGGCCGCGCGCCTGTTCGACGTCCGGCGGGTCATCGGGGGCCTGTTCACGGTGTACGGCGTGATCGTGACGACCCTCGGGATCTTCGACTCGCAGGCCGAGATCGACAAGGCCGCGGGCGTGCGCATCAACCTGTGGATCGGGCTCGGGATGCTCGCGCTGGGGCTGCTGTTCCTGCTGTGGCAGTGGCTGCGGCCGGCCGAGCCGCCGGAGACCTCGGACATTCCGCCCGCGGATCACGTCCGGGAGTAGATGTTCTTTCGCGCTGCGGCGCCGCAGACTGCTCGGCATGGAAATCGTGCTGGCCGATGTGGCGCCGCAGCCGTCTGTCTCGCCCACGTCGGCCGTGGTCGTCATCGGCCTGGCCTGCCTGGTCTTCGTGGCTGCCCTGGCGGTGCTGATCGTCTGGCTCGTCAGGCGGCGGTCAGGCCGATGAGCAGCGAGGCGGCGTTCGCGCCGACGGCGATGAGCGTCAGTAGCAGTTTGTCGGTTTTTATCGCTTTTATTAGGACAAACGCCTCGATCGCCGTGGCGGTCACCTCGGCCGGCCAGAGCCGGTCCGGGTGGTGGCTGAGGAAGAGCCACAGGGCCGGGTGGGTCAGCAGGTTCACGAGAACGCCCAGCGCCGCCGCTTTCGCCGGTTTTGCGAGCTTCAGGGCCACGAGGGCTGCGGTGTACAGCGGCACCTCGACGGCGAGGGTCAGCAGCAGGGCCCGGAGCACGCGATGAAGATAAGCCTGCTCTTCGTGCTGGCCACCCTCGCCGCGCTCGGGATCGCGGTGCGCTCGCCGCTCATCGTGACCGTCGGCGGGCTCATCGCGTTCGGGGCGCTGCACAACGTGCTCGAGCTGCGCTATGTCGCCGGGCGCTTCTCGGCGTTGCTCACCGGGCGCTTCCTGGCGGTGCTGCTCGGGCTGGTCACCGCGATCGTGCTGTGCCGCCTCGCCGCGCTCGTGGTCGGCGACCCGGCCCGCCACGCCGAGATCCTCATCGGGTACGCGGTGCTGGCCGCCGCCTGCATCCACGCGCTGCGGGGCCGGCGGCTACTCGGTGCGGGGTTCGTCCTGTTCGTCGGGGCGGCGGTGTCGCTGAGCTTCCCGGGGTACCACTTCGTGGTCTTGGCTCATCTCCACAACGCCGTTCCGCTCTTCTTTCTGTGGGAGTGGGCGGGGCGGCTGCGGCGGCCGGCGCTGTTCCGGTGGACGCAGGTCGCGTGGGTGCTGGTCGTGCCCGCGCTGGTGCTGTTGGGCGCGATCGACTTCGCCCTGCCGGACGGCGTCGATTTCCGGCGGTTCCTGATCGCCCCGCCCGGCTCCTCCGACCTCGTCGGCACCCGGTTCCTGGTGGTGTTCGCGTTCCTGCAGACCATGCACTACTTCGTTTGGGTCTACTTCCTGCCGCGGTACGCCCCCGAAGCGCCCCGGTTCCTGCTCGGCCGGCGCGCGTGGCTGCTCGGCCTCGGGCTCGCCGCGCTGCTCGCCGTCCCCTTCGCGATCGACTACGCGACCGGGCGGGCGTTGTACGGCGCGTTCGCCTCGTACCACGCCTACCTGGAGTTCCCCGTGCTGCTCGCGGCCGTCGCAGGCGGTTCACAGCTGGTTATCAGGGAAACCGCACCGGGAGGTCAGGTACCGGCGGCAGTCTGAACAGGACAAGGGAAACTCTGACGCAATCTGGAGCGAATCATGACGCGGCTGCTTGTGGTCGACGACGAGCCCGACATCGTCGAACTGCTCTCCGCGAGCCTCAAGTACCACGGCTACGACGTCGCCAGCGCCACCAGCGGCCGCCAGGCGATGGAGGAGGCGCGGCGCTTCCGGCCGGACATGATCCTGCTCGACGTCATGATGCCCGAGCTGGACGGCTTCGAGGTGCTGCGGAAGCTCCGCGGCGAGGGCACCCGTGTGCCCGTGCTGTTCCTGACCGCCCGCGACGCCACCGAGGACAAGATCAAGGGCCTGACCCTGGGCGGCGACGACTACGTCACCAAGCCGTTCAGCCTCTCCGAGATCCTGGCCCGCATCCAGGCCGTACTGCGCCGGGTCGCCGACCCCGCGGGCGGTGCGTCCGCGCAGACGTCGCGGCTGAGCTTCGCCGACATCGAGCTCGACGAGGACACCCACGAGGTCTTCAAGGCGGGCCAGGAGGTGCAGCTGTCACCGACGGAGTTCAAGCTGCTGCGGTACTTCATGACGAACCCCGGTCGCGTGCTGTCCAAGGCCCAGATCCTCGACCACGTGTGGCAGTACGACTTCGGCGGCGACGCCGGCGTCGTCGAGTCCTACGTCTCCTACCTGCGCAAGAAGATCGACACCACCGAGCCCCGCCTGCTGCAGACCCTGCGCGGCGTCGGCTACTCCCTGCGGTTGCCACGCACATGAAGTCGTGGCCGCTCCGCGTCAAGCTAGTCGTTCTCATGCTCGTCCTGCTCGCGGCGGCCCTAGCGACGACCGGCATAGCCGGCGTGATCAGCACGCGCGACTACCTCATCAACCGCGTCGACGACCAGCTCCTGCAGAGCTTCAACGACGCCTCCCGCAACTGCAGCCCGGTCGGCCCGGACAACCAGAACGGCCACGGCCGCGGTCCCGGCGCACCGGTGCTGCGCAGCGGCTACTTCGTGGCCTGCGGCAAGCCCGACGGCTCCTTCGTGGACTCCGTGTTCACGCCGAGCACCAGCGACCAGGTCCAGCCGGTGACCCCGAAGACCTGGGACGGCATCGACACCACGCCCCTCGCGCCCAACATCATCGGCGTCTACTCGACCGTCGACTCCCGGGACGGCACGGGCCACGCTTGGCGCGTGCTCATCGCGTCACCGCCCACGGACCCGCCGCACCCCGTGATGATCGCGATCAGCTTCGACGAGATCGACAGCACGGTCAGCCGCCAGGTGGTGATGAGCGCGACGATCGGCGGGTTCGTCCTGCTGGTCCTGGCCGTGGTCGCGTACCTCCTGGTGCGCTCCAGCCTCCGCCCCCTCGTCGAGGTCGAGGAGACCGCCGAGGCCATCGCCGCCGGCGACCTGAGCCGGCGCGTGCCCGAGTCCGACCCGCGCACCGAGGTCGGCGGCCTCGCCCAGGCCCTCAACACCATGCTGGGCCAGATCGAGACCGCCTTCGAGGAGCGCCGCGCCTCGGAGGAGGCCGCCGTCGCCTCCGAACAGTCGGCGCTGGCCTCGGAGGGCCGCATGCGCCGCTTCGTCGCCGACGCGTCCCACGAGCTGCGCACACCACTGACGTCGATCCGGGGCTTCGCCGAGCTGTACCGCCAGTCCGGCCATCAGGACGAGAACATCCACCGAATCGAACACCACGCGACGCGCATGGGCCTGCTGGTCGACGACCTGCTCCTGCTGGCCCGCATGGACCAGCAACGCCCCTTGGAGAAGCGTCCGGTCGACCTGCTCTCCTTGGCCACCGACGCGCTCATCGACGCCCGCGTAACGGCCGGCGACCACCACCGCCTGCGCCTGCGCACCCCGAACAGCACCGACGCCGAGGCCGACACGGAGCCCCCGATCGTCCTGGGCGACGACGCCCGCCTGCGCCAGGTCCTGCAGAACCTGCTGTCGAACGCGCTGAACCACACCCCGCCCGGCACCGAGATCACCGTCTTCGTGGGCACTGAGGCGGACCAGGCCATCCTGGAGGTGGCGGACAACGGCCCCGGCATGACCGCCGAGGACGCGGCCCGGGTCTTCGAACGCTTCTACCGAACGGACCCGAGCCGAACGCGAGCCCTGGGCGGCTCAGGCCTGGGCCTGTCAATCGTCGCGGCCCTGGTAACCGCCCACGGCGGCCAGGTGTCCCTGACCACGGCCCCAGGCGAGGGCGCCACTTTCCGCGTGACCATCCCGCTCCTCCGCGAGCACCGTTGACGAGGCGGTCAGGTGCGGCTGGGGGCAACCTCCGCGGGCGCCTTTCCGTGACCATGCCGCTTGCTTCGCGGGACCATTGACGAGGCGGTCAGGTGCGGCTGGGCGCAACCTCCGCGGGCGCCTTTCCGTGACCATGCCGCTTGCTTCGCGGGACCATTGACGAGGCGGTCAGGTGCGGCTGGGGGCAACCTCCGCGGGCGCCTTTCCGTGACCATGCCGCTTGCTTCGCCGGACCATTGACGAGGCGGCCAGGTGCGGCTGGCCACGGCCTCCGGCGGGGACGCGACTTTCCGCGCGACCATCCCGCTTGCTTCGTGACGACCACGGCCCCGGCCATCGTCTAGTCTTCTCGCCCGCCGACGGGTCGGGTGGCCTCCTCGCCGCCGGGCGGGCATGGCCTCCCCCACCCGCTCGTGCACCACGCCCCGCTCTTCCTCAGGGCACTACTCCCCCCACCGGGCGCGGCTTGGCCGGTCAGACGCTCGCGGTCACCAACCCCGTCTCGTACGCCACGATCACCAACTGCGCCCGATCCCGCACCTCGAGCTTGGCGAGTATCCGCCCCACGTGCGTCTTCACCGTGGCCAGACTCAACCTGAGATGCGTGGCGATCTCGGTGTTGGACAGCCCGCGCCCGACGAGCTCGAGCACCTCCCTCTCCCGCTCGGTCACCCCGTCGAGCCGCCGCGGTATCGGCTTCTCCGGCTGCGGCCGCCGCGCAAACTCCGAGATGAGCCGCCGCGTAACCGACGGCGACAGTAGCGCCTCCCCGCCGGCCACGACCCGAACCCCATTGAGCAGCTCGACCGGCGGCGTGTCCTTGACGAGAAACCCACTGGCCCCCGCCCGCAGCGCCCCGTACACGTACTCATCGAGATCAAAGGTCGTCAACATCAGCACGCGCACGCCGTCGAGCTCCGGATCCCGGCAGATCAACTGCGTCGCCTCGATCCCGTTCATCCCCGGCATCCGCACGTCCATGAGCACGACGTCCGGCCGGTGCTCACCAGCCAGCCGCACCGCCTCGTCCCCGGTCCCGGCCTCCCCAACCGTGCTGCAGTCCCCACTGAGGTCGATGAGCGCCCGAAAACTCCCGCGGAGCAGCGCCTGATCGTCCGCAATCAGCACCCGAATCACAGTCCACTCCCGCCGCTCGTCTCCGGCTCGCGCGGCAGCGCTCGATTGTCCGGAGTCAGCTCCTGAATCACAGCCCGTCCCCGCCGCTAGTCTCGGGCCCGCGCAGCAGCGCCCGATCGTCTGCAATCAGCACTCGAATCACAGTCCACTCCCGCCGCTCGTCTCGGGCCCGCGCAGCAGGACTCGATTGTTTGGAATCAGCACCCGAATACAGCCCATCCTCGCGGCTCGTCTCGGGCCCGCGCAGCAGCGCCCGGTCGTCTGCAATCGGCACTCGAATCACGGTCCACTCCCGTCGCTCGTCTCCGGCCAGCCCTGGTTCATGTCGCGCCCCCCGCCGCCGGTAAGAGCGCTCGCACCGAGAACCCGCCCTCGGTCCGCGGCCCGGCGCTGAACGTGCCCCCGTGCAGCGCGACCCGCTCGCGCATCCCGATCAGCCCGTGCCCCACGCTGCCGGTGCGCGTCGGGCGCTTCCCGTCGTCGTCCACCTCGATGCTCACCTGGTCGGCCCCCACCACCACGCTCACGTGGCACCGGGCCGGCGACGCGTGCTTGACGACGTTCGTGATGGCCTCCTGCACGATCCGGTACACGGCCAGCTCCACCGACTCCGGCATCCCCGCCGCCTCCGCCTCCTCGGGCCGATCGACGTCGAGCCGCACCTGGACGCCGCCCACGGAGGCCAGCTCGACGAGGGCGGGCAGATCACGGAGGCCTCGGGTCGGCGCGTACGGCGTGTCCTCGCGCAGCATGTCCAGCACCCGGCGCACCTCGAGCATCGCTGTCCGGCCCGTCGCCTCGATCACCTGGAGCGCGTCACGCGCCTCGGCCGGGCTCGCCTCGGCGACGTGGTTGCCGATCGCGGCCTTCACCACGATGAGCGTCATCGTGTGCGCGATGACATCGTGCAGCTCGCGGGCCACCCGGAGCCGCTCCTCGACCGCGGCCCGCTGGAGCATCTGCCGGTTGCGCTCGGCGGCCTGCGCGCGGCGCTCGCCCAACGCGAAGCCGAACGTCTGGGCGGGCGCGATGGCGATGAACCCGAAGAGCGCGGCGAAGGCCCTCCCGGGGCTGTCGCCGGAGGGCGATCCGCCGGAGGCGACGATCGGACCGATCATGCCCGCGCTGACCAGGGCGCCACAGGCGATGCTCGTGCCCAGGCCTTTCCAGTCTCGTGCGCGAGTGCCGAACGTGTAGAAGACCAGAGCCAGTGCGAACCCCGGGCCGATCCCCGCAAAGTCGGGGACGATCTGGGTGGCCAGACTGACCGCCGATGTAATGGTCACGGCCAAGGCCATCGGATAGGGCCAGCGCCGCCGGAGGGCGACGGTCAAACCGAACACCACGGCGACGAGCATCGACACCCAGGTCGGCTCCTGTGGTCCGTGCATCGGCGCCGCGAGCGCCGCCGTGCTGCAGAGTACGGCGACAAGGATCGCGACGAACGCGTCGAGAGCGTACAGACCCTTTGGGGTGAACCGCCGGGTCAGCACCGGTGGCAGTTCCATGGGCTCGACGGTAGCGGTCGGGGCGGTTTTGCGCGTCGGCCTGCGAGCCGTCATACCCAGGTATGAGAGAGAGGCCGATCGCGGCTCGGCGTACCACAGTGGTCGGAACGAAAAGTGTCAATCACGGTCCGATGCGCGACCCGGCCCCGAGACGGCAAGGTTTCGGCCATGACGACGCAGACCGTTGTTCTGGAGAGCGTCCGGGCCGCTTATGGCGACGGCGCACGGCAACTCGTCGCGCTCGACCACGTCTCGGTGGCGTTCGAGCGTGGCACGTTCACGGCGGTGATGGGACCCTCCGGCTCCGGCAAGTCGACGCTGCTGCACTGTGCGGCTGGCCTCGATCGCCCGGTCGGCGGCTCGGTCACCGTCGACGGGGTCGTGCTCGACAACCTGAGCGAGGACGACCTCACGCGGCTGCGACGCGATCGGATCGGGTTCGTGTTCCAGGCGTTCAACCTGGTCTCCGCGCTCACCGCCGAGCAGAACGTCTCCCTGCCGATGCGCCTCGCCGGTCGCCGCCCACCCGCGGCGGACGTGGTGGCCGCGCTCGCCGCGGTCGGGCTGGCCGACCGGCTCCGGCACCGCCCGAGCGAGCTCTCCGGCGGCGAGCAGCAGCGGGTGGCCGTCGCCCGGGCCCTGATCAGCCGCCCGGCGGTCGTGTTCGCCGACGAGCCGACGGGCGCGCTGGACAGCGTGACGTCGCGCCACATTCTCGACCTGCTGCGAGCGCTCGTCGACGAGCATGCCCAGACGGTGGTGATGGTGACCCATGACCCGGTCGCCGCCGCCCGCGCCGACCGGATTGTGTTCCTCGCCGACGGCCGGATTGTCGACGACATCCGTGGCCCGCTCACCGCCGAGGCGATCGCGGCCCGCACCGCGCACCTCGAGGAGCCGATGGCGGCGAGCGCCACTCACCTCGAGGAGCCGATGGCGGCGGCCGCCACTCACCTCGGAGGGCCGACGGCGGCGGCCGCCACCCACCTCGAAGGGCCGACGGCGGCGAACGCCATCCACCTGGAGGGGTCGTGCTGAAGATCCGCCGGATGGCCGGCGCGCTCGTCGCCGTGGTGGTCGGGATCGCGCTGGTCGTGCTCGCCCTGCTGCTGCTCCTCGCGGGCCGTCCGATCGTGCCGGACCGGCTCGCCGCGGCGGCCGTGGTCGTGCAGGCCCCCGGGAGCCGCAGCCCGGCCGAGGCGTTTCCGCCGACGGTTCCGTGGTCCGCGGCCAGGACGGAGGAGCTCCGCCGAGAGCTCACCGCGCTACCCGGTGTTGAGGCCGCCATTGCCGATCGGAGTTTCTACGTCCAGGCGCTCGTGGACGGGCGGCCGCCGGCGGTTGCGGGGCAGCGGCAGGACACGTCCGAGGGGCACGGCTGGTCCTCGGCGCGGTTGGGCGGCCTGTCGCTCGTCGCCGGGGCGGAGCCTCGAGGGCCGGGCGAGGTTGTCGTCGACCGGGCGCTCGGGTTCCGGCCGGGGGACCCGGTGACGCTGCTGACCGCGACGGGCCCGGTGCGGTACACCGTGACCGGACTGGTCGATGCGCCCGGCTATCTGGTGGCGGACGAGGTGGCCGCGGAGCTGGCACCGGGAGTGCGCGCGATCGGGCTGGTGCTCGGGGCGGACGCGGACCCGAGCGCGGTGGCGGCGGCCGCGCGCGGAATTGTCGGGACCGGCGGGAGGGTGCTGTCCGGCGACGAGCGGGGCGCGCTGGAGCCGCGGGACGACGCGCGGGCCCGGTGGATCGGCATGCAGGCGCTCACCGGGGTGGCGACGCTCGCCGGGTTCGTCACGGTGTTCGTGGTCGCGTCGACGTTCGCGTTCACCGTCGCCCAGCGAAGGCGGGAGCTCGGGCTGCTGCGGGCGGTCGGGGCGACGCCGCGGCAGGTGCGGCGGATGGTGTACGGCGAGGCGCTGCTCGTCGGCGTCGTCGGAGCCGTCCTCGGCATCGTCGTCGGGGCGGCGGCGGCACCGATCGTGGCGCGGATACTGGTCGGGGGCGGGTTCGAGCCAGCGACGTACGAGGTGCGGTACGGGCCGCTGCCGTTCCTGGTCGCGCTCGCGCTGGGGCCGATGGTCGCGCTGCTCGGGGCGTGGTCGGCGGCTCGGCGCGCGGCCCGGGTGCGGCCGCTGGAGGCGTTGCGCGAGGCGGCCGTCGAGCAGCGGTCGATGGGGCGGACGCGCTGGGTGGTGGGCGGGTTGCTGCTGGCGCTGGGCACGGTCCTGGCCATCGGCACGGCGACGGCGGACGATGCGCAGGACGGGGCGACGCTCGCGTTGTACAGCGCCATGGCGCTGATCACCGGGATGGTGGCGCTGGCGCCGGCGGCGGTGCGGCCGATCGTGCGGCTGTTGCGGCTGCCGTTCCGGCGCGGAGGCGGGGCGATCGGGCTGCTCGTGCGCGAGGGGGCGACGACCGCGGCGCGACGGACGGCGTCCACGGCGGCGCCGGTGCTGCTGACCGTCGCGTTCGCGGTACTCGTCGCGGGGATGGTGCGGACGTCGACGGCGGCGTACGCCGCGGGGCGGGCCGCCGGCGTCGACGCGGGGCACGTGCTGGTGCCGGACCGCACGCCGGGGATGTCGGATGCCGCCGTGGCCGCCGTACCGGGGGCTGCGATGCTGCCGAGCACTGTGTTCGCGGCCGAGAACGGGAGCGGGCCGGGCCTGCGGGCCTGGAGCGTGCTCGGGGTCGACACGGCCGCGTTCGCCCGGGCCGATCGCGGGGCGCGTGTCGTCGCGGGCTCGCTCGGAGACCTCGGTGGCGGGGACACGGCGGTGGTCACCGAGTCGGTGCGTCGCGGGGTCGGGGACGCGTATCCGGTGGTGTTCGCGGACGGCGAGCGGGTGTCGTTGCGGGTCGTGGCGGTGGTGGCCGATCGTTCGGTACGAGCGGATCTGTTGCTGTCGCGGGAGACCGTCCGGCGCCATGATCCGTCGGCGTTGACCTCGGCCATCTACCTGCCGGGCGGCGGGGATGCGGTGCCGGGTGCGCCGGCGGGTACCGGGGCACGGGTGATCGACGTGGCCACGTGGGCCGCCGAGGCGGACAGCTCCGAGGACCGGCTCGTATGGCTGTTCACGTTGATGCTGATCGGGGTGTCGGCCGGGTACGGGGCGATCGCGGTCGCGAACACGCTG
This sequence comes from Dactylosporangium sp. NPDC049140, assembly GCF_040648435.1. Classification (NCBI taxonomy): domain Bacteria; kingdom Bacillati; phylum Actinomycetota; class Actinomycetes; order Micromonosporales; family Micromonosporaceae; genus Dactylosporangium; species Dactylosporangium sp. NPDC049140. The sequence goes on from NZ_JBEZDS010000001.1 coordinate 794,969, forward strand.
CTGATGGCGGCCCAGGGGCGCGGGGCCGACCTGCGGGTGATGCGGCTGGCGGGGGCGACGCGCAGGCAGGTGGCCGGGTACGTCGCGGCGGAGTCGGCGCTGGTTGTGCTCATCGGGGCGGTGCTCGGCGGGGTGGTCGCGTTCGGGGCGCTCGTGAGCATCCGGGCCGGGCTCAGCCAGCAGGTGGGGGCGGCGGTCGAGCTGGTGGTGCCGTGGTCGGTCGTCGGCGGGGTGGTTGGGCTCTGTCTCCTGCTTGCGCTGCTGGCGGGGGTGCTTCCCACCCGGCGGATGCTGCGGGAGCGTGCGATTCGGATGCCGTCATGAGCGGGCGGAACGGCGGCAATCGAGTGCCCGCCGTCCGTCCGGTGTGGACAGTCGGCGGGCACTCGACCCTGTGGGAGTTAAGCCTTGGAGATGGCGTCGCCGGTGACCTTGATGGCGATCGCGGCGAGCGCCTTTTTGGCGGGGCCGGCGGCTACGGTGCCGTCGGCGACCTTGAAGCGGCTGCCGTGGCAGGGGCAGTTGATGGTGCCCTCCGACACGTCGCCAACGATGCAGCCGGCGTGGGTGCAGACGGCGGTGAAGCAGCGGAAGGTGCCGGCCGTGGGCTGCGTGACGACGATCTTCTGGTCGGCGAGGACCTTGCCGCCGCCGACCGGGATGTCGCTCGTGCTGGCGAGGCTCGCGCCACTCGGGGCGGTCTGGTTCGTCCCGCTGTTGTCGTCGTCGTTGGCGTCGTCATCGGCGGGGGCGCTGTCGAGGCCGTACGCGGCGCAGCCGGAGAGTGCCGTCGCGAGGCCGACCGCGCCGGCGCCGGCCAGCAGGGTGCGTCGGGTAGGAGTGCCCATGGTTCTTCGCGCCCCTTTCAGAGCTTGACGCCGAACGTGGTGAAGAACCACAGGGCGGAGGTGACGAACAGGCCGGCCAGCGCGGTGAAGACGAGGCCGCCGAACAGCGGCAGCGCCCAGTTGGGGACGCCCTTCTTGGCGAGGATCAGCATCTTGGCCGCGAAGACGCCGTAGAAGAAGCAGCCCAACAGGGAGTGCAGGAGGACGCGGGTGTTGTAGTCGTCGAAGCCGAGCGCGTAGAGGCAGTGCAGGGCCACGGGAATGGAGGCGATGAAGGCCAGGCGGCCGGACCAGCGGTGCACGGGGCCGAGCCACTGGGCGTTGTTCAGGATCGGGATCTTGCCGTACATGACGAGGGCGGTGAAGAGCTGCACCAGGGCCAGGACGAAGGCGACCGTGGCCAGCCAGACCTTGACCGTTGCCGGGCTGGAGAAGCCGGCGACGTTCACGGCGATGCCCGTCGGCTCGTGGAGCTTGCCGTAGACGCCCAGGCCGGCGGCGACCAGGCAGGCGACCAGGAACGGGACGATCAGGGTTGCGATGGTCTTCGGGCTGGTCGGGGTTGTGGCCGGAGCGGTGGCCGGGGCCGTGGGGGCGGCCAGCGCTGGGGTCGCGAAGGCCGGGGTCGCGGAGGCCGGGGTCGCGGAGGCCGGGGTCGCGGAACCGGGGATGGCTGAGTTGGCGATGGCGAACGACGGAACGGTGGAGACCGGGAGCGGGGAACCTGGGACACCGGAGGCCGGCGCCCCCGAGAACGGGAGTGCGGAAGCTGGGACTGCGGAGGCCGGGACGCCCGAAGCCGGGGCTCCAGAGGTCGGGGCTGCGGACGCCGGAGACCCTGGCGCGGGGAAAGCCGTTGGGAGCGGTGCGTTTGGAGTCGGAGTGGGATAGGTGGGTGCGGAGGGCTCCGGTGGGGAGTACGTGGGCGGTGGCGTCGGAGGGGAGTAGGTCGGAGGCGGCTCCGGGGCAGAGTAGGTCGGAGGGGAAGTCGGGGCAGAGTAGGTCGGAGGGGAAGTCGGGGCAGAGTAGGTCGGAGGGGGAGTCGGAGCGGAGTAGCTGGGAGGGGGAGTCGGGGCGGAGTAGGCGGGTGCGGCTGGGAATGAGGGCTGGGCGGGCTCGGGGTACAACGGGTCGACCGTGTAGGCCTGGGGTACCTCGAACGGCTTGGCGTCCGACGGTGGTAGGGGCGACGGGTCCGGGATCGGGGGGAACTCCACGCGCTTCAGTGGCTCGTCGGCGTTGTTGAGCGGGGCGGTCATCTCGCGGGCTCCTCGCTCAGTATCCGGTCGCGGGGCTGGTGGGTTCGATCGTCACCGCGGTGCCGTCGACCACGGCGGTCTTGCTGTTCACGTCGAAGGGCGGGGCCGGCTGCAGGACGCCGTTGCGGGTTTCCACGCCCACCTGCTTGCCGTCCGGCAGGACGATCCAGCTCGCGTCCAGCTTCTTGCGCAGGCTCGCCTGGGAGCGGTACAGGCCCGACGGGGGTGCTACCGCCTTGATGGTGAAGGTCCACGTCTTCGTGCCGGCCTTCACGGTGCCCTTCATCTGGGCGGCGGTGTAGGTCGCGGTCAGGTTGCCCGTTGCCTTCGCGCTGTTGAGCTGGGCCTCGCCGTTGGCCATGTCGCCGTCCATCCAGGACTCGGCGGCGCGGCCGTCGCAGACGTACGCGATGGCCTTGCCGTTCTTGACGACCACGCCCAGGGAGGCGGCGCCGCCGTCCACCGCGCCCGCGTAGGTGATCGTGCCCTGCTGGGCCGCGTTGCCCGTGCCGTCGCCGGGCGGCGGCGTTGAGGGCTGGGCGGAGGTGGCGGCCGGGGCCGGGACCTGGGACGGGGACGCGGCGGGCGCCGCCGCGGTCGCGGCCTTGTCGCGGGCCGCTTCGTTGGTGACGCTCACATTCATGCCGTACAGCACGCCGGCCACGACCAGGCCGGCGCCCAGGGTGATGAGCGGTGCCTTGAGTTTCATCGGTAACTCCCACAGGTTGAGCACCGTGTCGGTGCTTCATGGCTTATGAGACCGAGGTTGCGCCGCCGTGTCTGCGTCGAAAGACGCAGAGCGAGATGTCCAGAACGAGACGGCTCGGATCCGCGGGAGTGGTGGGACCCTTATGCGGATCGATCGAGGACATAGGGAGGGGCGAGATGCCACGCGTCATCGTCTGGGCCGCGCATCTCGCGCTGCCGCTCGCCGGGCTCTGGCTCCTGCTGAGCCGGCCCGGTACCGACGTCATCTGGCAGCACCATCAGACGCACTTCTGGCTCGTCATGATCGTGGCGGGCGTCAACGTGATCGTGGGCGTGGCGATGGGCGTCGCGGCGCGGCGGCGCTCCGACGGGCGGCTGTTCCTCGTGTCGCTGGTGTTCCTCGCCGCGGCCGGGTTTCTGTTCGCGCACGCGCTCGCCACGCCCGGCGTGCTGATCGGGCACCCCAACGCCGGCTTCGACCAGTCGATGGCGGTCGGGCTGATCGTCGGGTCGGTGCTCGCGGTGCTGTCGTCGCTGAAGCTGCCGAGCGGGATCACCGGCTGGCAGCTCGGGCTGCGGATCGCGCTCGGGCTCGTGCTGTTCGTGTGGATCCTGTGGTCGCTGTCGGACCTGCCGCCGCTGTCGCGGCAGGACCAGATCCGCGACGTCGAGGGGCCGCTGGTCTGGGTGTCCTGGGCCGCGGTGGCGCTCTACGTGGCGGCCGCGGTGCGTTTCTTCCTGTTGTACCGTCGCAGCCCGGGCGCCGTGCTGATCTCCGTCGTGACCGCGTTCGCGCTGCTGGCCGAGGCCATGGTGGCCGTCACGCTGGCCGACAAGTGGCGGCTGTCGTGGTGGGAGTGGCACCTGATCCTGACGGCCGCGTTCCTGTTCGTGGCCTACAGCGCTTATGTGCAGTACCGCCGCGAGGGCAGTGCCGCGGGGCTCTTCGACGGCATCGCGATGGCCGCCACGAACCGGCGGATCCGGCAGCAGTACGAGGCCGCGCTCGAGGAGCTGGTGGCCGCGCTGCAGGAGTCCGAGCAGGGGGCGGCGCCCGAGCGGCTGGCGGCGCGTATGGCCGAGCGCTTCGGGCTCACCGAGAAGCAGGCGGAGGTCCTGGACCGGGCGGCCGCCGCGCTGGTGGCCGAGCGGGAGCTCTCGGAGCGGCTCGGCGCGCTGGTCGCGGTGGGCGAGCAGGCGCGGGTCGGGGCCGGCGAGGAGGAGTTCCTGCGGGGCGCGGTCGAGGCCGTCCGCGGCTCATTCGGTACCGTCGAAATCGCCCTTGTCTCTGACGGAGAGATTGAGGAACGGCCCGATGCGTTGCCGCTGACGGTCAAGAACATCAAGGCGGGCGCCGTCACGATTCCGGCCGGCACCCGCGCCGAGCTGCGCCAGACGCTCGCGCACCAGCTGTCCATCGGGCTGGAGAACGCGCGGTTGTACGGCGAGCTGTCGACCCTGTTCCGCCAGTACATGTCCCCGGACGTCGCCGCGGCGCTGCTGGCCGACCCGGACCAGGCGGCGCTGGGCGGGCGGCTGGTCGACGTCACCGCGCTGTTCGCGGACCTGCGCGGGTTCACCACGTTCTCCGAGGCGGTCGAGCCGGGCGACATCGTGGAGATGCTCAACCGGTACCACGGCGTCGCGGTGCCCTGCATTCTCGACAACGGCGGCACCATCGTGCAGTTCGTCGGCGACGCGCTGCTGGCGCTGTTCAACGCGCCCGCGCGGCAGGAGGACCACGAGGCCCGGGCGGTGCGGGCGGCGCTGCAGATGCAGGAGGCCGTGCGCGGGATCGCCGAGGGGCACCCGGACTGGCCGCGGTTCCGCGTCGGGGCGAACACCGGGCCGGCGCTGGTCGGCAACATCGGCAGCGAGCTGCTGCGCGGGTTCAACGCGATGGGCGACGCGGTGAACGTGGCCGCGCGGCTGCAGACGATCGCCGAGCCCGGGCAGGTGGTGATCGGCGGGGTCACGTACGACGCGATCGCCGAGCGGGCCACCGCGACGCCGCTGGGGGAGCTGGAAGTGAAAGGTCGCCGACAGACAGTCCGCGCCTATGTGGTGGAGACTTTGGCGTGACCGAGTTCTTCGAACTTCTGCACGCCGACGAGCAGGCCGCGCTGGAGGCCGCCGGGCACCGCAAGCAGTGGCGGCGCGGCTCGGTGATCTTCCGCGAGGCGAGCCGCTCCGAGGCGGTGATCATCCTGCGGTCCGGGCGGGTCAAGGTCTCCTCCGACACGGCGTCGGGCACCGAGGTGGTGCTCGCGGTGCGCGGGCCGGGGGCGCTGCTCGGGGAGCTGTCGGCGATCGACGGCGGCCTGATGTCGGCGACCGTGACGGCGCTGGAGCCGGTGACCGCGCTCTCGGTGCCGTCGCCGGACTTCGAGCGGTACCTGCTGGGCCACGCCCGCGTCTCATTCCTGCTCATGCGCGAGGTGACCCGCCGCCTGCGCGACGCCGACCGCAAGCGCATCGAGTTCGGCGCCTACGACACCACCGGCCGGGTCGCGGCCCGGCTGGTCGAGCTGGCCGAGCGCTTCGGCGAGCCGTCGCCGGAGGGGCTGCGCATCAGCCTGCCGCTGTCGCAGGACGAGCTGGCCGGCTGGACCGGATCGTCGCGCGAGGCGGTCACCAAGGCCTTGCGCACGCTGCGTGAAGAGGGCCTGATCCAGACGGGGCGACTCCACGTGATCGTCCATGATCTCGATGCACTCAGAGACCGCGCTCAATAAATCGGTGACCCTTGTTTTGACCCTCGCAACCATGCACAAACCCAGATGTTGATCTTCAGGAGGCGAGAACAGCCCCTAGTCTTCCGCGACAGGTGCATCGAGGCATCGACGCAGGGCCTCGGTGCGGAAGCCCCACCAGGGAGGTACCTGTGCGTAAGTTGACCGTGGGACTGCTCAGTCTCACGCTCGCGTCGGGGATGGGGGTGTTCGTCGGAGGAGGTGCGGCCCATGCCGTGCCGGCCCAGGCGCCGTCCGTCGACGCCGCGTCGCCGTCCGACGAGCTGATCACGGCCGACGAGCAGAAGCAGCGCGCTGCTCGTGAGGTCGCCCTCTCGCAGGTGCTCACGGGTCAGGCCCAGCCGGAGAAGCGTGGCGCGAGCACGGTCGTGAACATCGGCAAGACCGACCGGAGCAAGGGCCACGTCGACAAGTACGTCGAACTGGGCCGTGAGAAGACGGACAAGATCTTCGTGGTGCTGGCCGAGTTCGGCAACACCCGCCACCCGTCGTACCCGGACCAGGACACCAACCCGGCCATCGCCGGCCCGGCCAAGTTCGACGGCCCGCTGCACAACGCGATTCCGCAGCCGGATCGCACCCAGGACAACTCGACCATCTGGAAGCCGGACTTCAGCCGGCAGTACTTCGAGAACATGTACTTCGCCTCCGGCAACGGGGTCGAGTCGCTCAAGACGTACTACGAGAAGCAGTCCTCGGGCCGCTACAGCGTCGAGGGCATGGTCTCGGACTGGGTGAAGGTGCCCTACAACGAGGCGCGGTACGGCCGCAGCAACGGCTTCCCGTGCACCGCCAACGTGTGCAGCAACAGCTACTACCTGATCCAGGACGGCATCCAGGCCTGGGTCGACGCGCAGCACGCCCAGGGCAAGTCCGACGCGGACATCAAGGCGACGCTGGCCTCCTACGACCAGTGGGACCGCAACGACTACGACCACGACGGCGACTTCAACGAGCCCGACGGGTACATCGACCACTTCCAGATCGTCCACGCCGGCGGCGACCAGGCCGACGGTGACCTGATCCAGGGCGAGGACGCGATCTGGAGCCACCGCTCGACGGCGTTCCCGGGCGACAGCACCGGCCCGGCGTACAACATGCGCGGCGGCACGCAGGTCGGCAACACCGGCCTGTGGGTGAGCGACTACACGATGCAGCCCGAGAACGGCGGCCTGAGCGTGTTCGCGCACGAGTACGGCCACGACCTCGGCCTGCCGGACCACTACGACACCTCGGGTGCCGGCGGCAACGCCGAGAACCCGGTGAACTGGTGGACGATCATGGCGCAGAGCCGGGTCAGCCTGCCCAGCGACAACGGGATCGCGGCCCGCGCCGCCGACTTCGGCGCCTGGGACAAGCTGCAGCTGGGCTGGCTGGACTACACCACGGTCAACGCCGGCAAGACGAAGCTGGTCGACCTCGGCCCGCACGAGTACAACAGCAAGAAGCCGCAGGCGGTGGTCGTCAACCTGCCCAAGAAGAAGGTCACCACGCCGCTGGCGACACCGCCGGAGGGCACCAAGTCGTGGTGGAGCGGCTCGGGCAACCTGCTCGACAACTCGCTGACCCGCAACGTCTCGGTCCCGGCGGCCGGCACCACCACGCTGACGTTCCAGGCCAACTGGGACATCGAGGACTGTGGGCCGGACCCGTGTGACTACGCGTACGTCGAGGTCGACGACGGCTCCGGCTTCAAGGAGATCCCGGGCTCGATCACGAACGCGGCCGAGGGCGACGGCATCGACGGCACCAGCAACGGCTGGGTGCCGGCGACGTTCGACCTGTCCGCCTACGCGGGCAAGACGGTCGGCCTGCGCTTCCGCTACGTCACCGACCCGGCGGCCGGCGGCAAGGGCTTCTTCGCCGATGACATCCGCATCGCCAACGGCGCCACCACGGTGTTCGCCGACGGCGCGGAGAACGGGCTCAACGGCTGGACCGCGGTCGGCTTCACGGCGGTCGGCGCGTCGCTGACGACGGAGTACGACAACTTCTACATCGCGTCGCACCGCACCTACGAGTCGTACGACAAGTACATGAAGGCGGGCCCGTACAACTTCGGGTTCGCGGACCGGCCGAAGTGGGTCGAGCACTTCCCGTACGAGACCGGCCTGCTGGTCACGTACTGGGACACCTCGTACCGCGACAACAACACCAGCCAGCACCACGGTGAGGGCCTGATCCTGCCGATCGACTCGCACCCCGACCTGGTGCTCAAGGCCGACGGGACCCCCTGGCGGCCGCGCATCCAGGGCTTCGACGCGCCGTTCTCGTTCGCGCGGACGGACTCGTTCACCCTGCACTCGGGCGCGACGAACGCGCCGAGCCACCTCGGCGGCCAGTGGGGCAACCCGCTGTTCGACGACAGCAAGAGCTACTACCGGGAGGACCCGGCGACCAGCACCTACTACGGCGTGAAGGTTCCCAACAACGGCGTGAAGATCTTCGCGCTGCTGGAGAACGGCACGTCGATGGCGGTACTCGTCACCGGCTGACCGGAACCGATCGAACCGGGAGGAGGTCCAAGGAGTATGAAAGCTCCGCTGGGCCTCCTCCTGGCCGTTCTGCTGCTGGCCGGATGCGCCACCGCACCGAAGACGGATGAACCCGCACAATCCGCCGCACCGGCCGTTTCTGTTTCCCGGGAACCGACGATCAGCATTCCTCCGGGCGTGCCGAAGACGACCAAGGTCGAGCCGCCGGTCGACGAATTCCAGCAGGTCGTGACCCAGGGCCGGGTTCGCGTCACGGGTACCTGTATCGAGCTGATCACCGCGCAGCTGAACTGGGTGCTCATCGGGCCCGCCGCGGACGGCCTGCGCGACGGCCAGCAGGTGAAGGTCACGGGCGTGCCGAACCCGAACCGCGAGACCATCTGCACCGGCAGCCCGCTGCTCGTGTCCAGCGTCGCGCCCGTGGGGTGACGTTCCCGGGGCGACTCCGGCTGACCGTTGAGGCATGACCACCACGCCCTTCCAGGTCACGATCCCCCGGCTGACGATCCCGGTGGGCCCCGACGACCACACGTTCGGTCCGGCGAGCGCCCCCGTGTCCCTCGTCGAGTACGGCGACTTCCAGTGCCCGTACTGCGCCATGGCCCACGTGATCCTCCATGACCTGCTGCGGCTGCGGCGGGAGACGGTGCGGTACACCTTCCGCCACTTCCCGCTGACCAACGTGCACCCCTACGCCGACCTCGCCGCCGAGGTGGCCGAGGCCGCCGGGGTGCGGGGTACGTTCTGGCCGATGCGCGACTGGCTCTTCGCCAACCAGGCCGGCATCAACCCGCGCCGGCTCATGGTCGGCGTCGAGCGCCTCGGCCTGCCCTCGGCCGAGGTCGGCGACGAGGTCGGCGCGCACCTGTACCTCGACCGCGTCCGCCGTGACCTGGTCGGCGGCGTGCGCAGCGGCGTCGCCGGCACCCCCACGTTCTTCGTCAACGGCATCCGCCACGACGGCGGCTACGCGCTGGACGACCTGCTCGAGGCGGTCGACGAGGCGGCCGAGACGGTACAGCGGCACAACGAACACGCACCGTAGCGGGCCCGACATTACGCAGCGTGCACGCTCGGCGGACGGTGAGTGGACCGTCCGCCGTTCAGGCGCGTGCCGTCAAATGGTCAGATAATTCGGTGCGTAATCGGCGGCGGTGAACTCCGGAAATTCCGGACATCACCGTGTGTGAAAAACGGACGTTGCAACATCCGTCAATTCGGTAATGGTCGGCGGCGATTATCCGATTTTGCGCGCCGATGGTTGCGGTCCGTCAATACGCAGGGCATGCTTTCCGATCGGGTCGCACGTGTCTTTCGGGCCCTAACTGTCAGATCTGGGGTAATGGGGGCCCTGGTCGGGGCGACGATTGGTGACGGGTACGCGGTCGAATGCTGTTGGCCGATGACTTCTTTCTCATTGCGCACGACGACCGGGACGGCCGATCCCGGCTGTCCGCGCGCGCGGTGGAGCTCGGGCTGGCCGGGGCCCTGCTCGGCGAACTGGTACTGGAGCAGCGGATCACCGTCGAGGGTCCGCGGCTGCGGGTGCTCAGCGGAGAGCCGCCCTCCGACCCCCTGGCACACACCAACCTGGCCACGATGGTCGCCGAGGTGCAGCACCGCGAGGTGCGCACCTGGCTGCAGTTCCTCGGGCGCACGGCGGTCGACGAGGTCGGCACGCGGCTGGCCCGCAACGGCATGGTGGAGCAGATCCAGGTGCGGCGCCTGCTGCGGTCCTCGACCCGGTGGCTGCCCACGGACATCAACCTGCCGGCGGGGCGGGTGGTGCGACTGCGCCGCCTGCTCACCGGATTCGAGCCCATGCGCGTCGCGGACACGACCCTCGCCGGCCTCGCGGAGGCGACCGGGCTGACCGGTCACATCCTCTGGGAGCGCGACCCCTCGGGCGGCAGAAGACTTCAACACGCGATCGGCGCCCTGCCGCCACCGCTGCGCGACCTGATCCTGCAGGTCGAGTCGGCGGTCGGCGACGCGGTGCTGTCGCAACGCGGGTGACGGCGCGGCTCGGACTTCCCTCTCCCCCTTCCCCTCTCAAAGAACCCTGGAGGACCGATGTCCGCAACGTCGCCCGTGCGACCGAGCGTGGTATCCCAGGCACTGGCCCGCGACCGGCTGGGCGTGCCTTCCGTCATCATGTTCGCCCTGACCGCGGCAGCGCCGCTGATGGTCGTCGGCGCGCTCGTCTCGACCGGCTGGGGCGTGGTCGGCACGACCGGGTTCCCGCTGGCCTTCCTGATCATCGCGGTGATCCTGGCGCTGTTCAGCTTCGGCTACGTCGCCATGTCGCGGCACATCACGAACGCCGGTGCCTTCTACTCGTACATCGCGCAGGGCCTGGGCCGGCCGCTGGGCGTCGGCGGGGCCATGGTGGCCCTGGTCGCCTACAACCTGCTGCAGGTCGGCCTGTACGGCGCGTTCGGGGCCTTCCTGTCGCAGCTGCTCGCCGAGAAGGCGGACGTCGCCATCGACTGGTGGGTCCTCGCCCTGGTGCTGTGGCTGTTCATCGCGGTCCTGGGCCTGCTGCGGGTCGACGTCAACAGCAAGGTCCTCATGATCCTGCTCGGCGCCGAGCTGATCGTGGTCACGATCTTCGACGTGATCTTCTTCAGCCACCCGGCCGGCGGTTCGCTGAGCTTCGAACCGTGGAGCTGGGGCGCGCTGCAGGACAGCGCCGGCCCGGCCTTCGCGGTCGCGACCACGGCGTTCGTCGGCTTCGAGGCCGCACCGGTCTTCGCCGAGGAGGCGCGCAGCAAGAACCGCACGGTGGCCCTGGCGACGTTCCTCGGCCTCGCCGTCATGCTGCTGTCGTACTCGCTCACCAGCTGGGCGGCGTCGGCGAGCATGGGCGTCGACGCGACCGTCGGGCAGGCCCAGCAGACCCTCGACCAGGGCGGCCCGTTCTTCCCGGCCCTGGTCGCGGCGAGCGGCAACTGGGCCGGCGACCTCGGCCGGACCCTGCTCATCACGAGCATCGCGGCGGCGGCGCTGAGCTACCACAACACGACGGCCCGGTACGCGTTCGCGCTCGGCCGCGAGCGGGTGCTCCCGTCGTTCTTCGGCCGCACCCGGGCCCGTTCGGGCGCCCCGATGGCCGGCTCGCTGTTCCAGACGATCATCGCGGCCGTCACCATCGTGCTGTTCGCGGTGACCGGCTGGGACCCGCTGGTGAACCTGTTCTTCTGGCTGGGCACCGCGGGCGGCGTCGGCGTGCTGCTGCTCGTCGCGGCGACGTCCCTATCGGTGATCTTCTACTTCGTGCGGGACAGCCGCGGCGAGAGCGCCTGGTCGCGGCTCGTCGCGCCGATCCTGGCCACGGTCGCGCTCGGCTACGTGATGTGGCAGGTGTTCGACAACTTCGGGCTCCTGCTGGGCATCCCGCCGGACACGAAGAACGCGGCGGTGTGGGCGTTCCCGGCCACCTACGGCATCGCCGCGGTCGTCGGCATCGTCTGGGCGCTCATCCTGCGCGGCCTCAACCGGCAGGACTACGAGGCGATCGGCCTCGGCGCCCGGGCCAACACCGCACGCATCGAGACCGCGGAGGCGGTCGAGGTTCGTTAGATCCGGTTGTACCCGAGGGAAGACAACAGCAAGGGGAGGTCGGCGGTGGCCGGCCTCCCCTCGCTGTTTCACATACGCCTACCGCCGGGTGTCACCCGGCTTCGCATACGCCGTCCCTTGGCGGGGTGTTACCCGTAGGTGAGGGCCGGCGTGGGCTCGACTCGGTCGGCGACGGCGCGCAGCCGGCGAGCGGCGAAGCCGCGCACCTTCTTCATCGTGGCCGACTCGGGACGGCGGTCGTCGACGACCGGGGCGTTCGGCAGCGCGGAGTGCATCTCCAGCCGGACGGCCTCGAGCGAGACGATCATGGCGATCGGGGTCATGACTGCTCCTTGGTGGGGTTCGGGCCAGTGGTCGCCCTGACCACCAGCGATACGGGCAGCGTCAGGCGACGCCGCGCCGGGTCGTCGGGCGGGTCGAGCAGGAGCTCGCCCGCGAGCCGCCCGCGCTCGACGCTGGGCTGGCGGATGGTGGTGAGGCCGGCCGGCTCGGCCTCGCCGATGTCGTCGAAGCCGGTGACCGACACGTCCCGGCCGGGGCGCAGGCCCCGCACGCGCAGCGCGTCGAGCACGCCGAGCGCGAGAACGTCGGAGGTGGTCAGGATCGCCGTGGCCCGGTCGAGCCGGTCCAGCGCGTGCGCCGCGGCGGCCGAGCCATCGTCGCGGCTGTTGTCCGCCGCGTTGATGAGCAGCACCCCGTCCCACTCGACGCCGGCCTCGGCGAGCGCGTCGCGGAACCCGCGCACCCGCTGGCCGGTCACGTAGTACCGCAGCGCGTCGGGGTCGGCGTCGACCGGCCCGGTCACGCCGCCGTCGACGATCCAGTGCGCGACGACCGCGATGTCCCGGTGCCCGAGCCGGGCGATGTGCTCGCCCAGCCGGTGCGCGGCCGCGCGCTCGTCGATGCCCACGTAGCCGGCGTCGGGGCCGAACGCGTTCGGGTCCTCGCCGATGACGATCGGCACGCCCCGGGCGCGGATCAGCTCGAGCGCGCCGTGCCAGTCGGGCACGCAGTAGAGGCAGAAGGCGTCGACCGCGGCGTTGCTCACGATCCGCCGGCCGGCCTCCTCGTCCTTGGGCAGGTTGAGCAGCAGCAGCGAGGTCTCCCGCGCCGAGGCCGCCTCCGCCAGTCCGCGCAGGTAGGCCACCGCGTAGGGGTCGGTGAACGCCATCGACAGGTTGTCGGTGAGCAGCACGCCGATCGCGTTGACCTTGCCGCGGCGCAGCGACCGGGCCGTCGGGTTGGGGCCCGAGTAGCCCAGCTGCTCGGCCGCCGCGAGGATCCGGGACCGCAGCTCGGGGGAGAGCTGATCCGGGCGGCTGTACGCGTTCGACACGGTGCTCCGCGACACGCCCAGCTCGTCGGCGATGGTCTGCAGGGTGGCGGGCATGGCCTGGATCCTCCCTTCCGGCTGTATCGATCCAGTTCCTTCTGTATCGATACAGTACGCCGAGGCGGCCCACGCTGCCAGGCTTTTGCCGGCTCCTGGCATGTGGGCCGCAACACGTGCTCTGAGCTGCGGATTTAAACGTCACGCAACAGCGCGCCACCACGGTTCAAGTGCCGGTAACGCGTCGATGTTCACCCGGTCACCCGGGCGCGGCACAACGAGCTCGATGTCGCGCGCCTGCGCCTCCTCGACCAGCCGCTCGACCGGCTCCGACCACGCGTGCAGGGCGAGGTTGAACGTGCACCAGTGCAGCGGGATGAGCACCCGTGCCCGCACGTCGAGGTGCGCGCTCGCGCCGTCCTCGGGCTTCATGTGGATGTCCGGCCAGGCGTCGTTGTACGCCCCCACCTGAATCAGCGACGCGTCGAACGGGCCGTGCTGCTCCCCGATCTGCTTGTACCCCTCGAAGTAGCCGGAGTCGCCCGTGTAGAACAGGCTCCGGCGCGCCCCCTTCACCACCCACGACGCCCACAGGGTGCCGTCACGGGTGAACCGGCGGCCCGAGAAGTGCCGGGCCGCCGTCGCGGTCAGCGTGATCCCGCGGATCTCGGCCTGCTCGTCCCAGTCCAGCTCGATCAGCCGGTCCGTGGGCACGCCCCAGCGCTCGAGGTGCGCCCCGACGCCGAGGGGTACCAGGAACGGCGCCTGCTGGGTGCGCTGGAGCGCCCGGATGGAGTCGAGGTCGAGATGGTCGTAGTGGTCGTGCGAGATGACCACGGCGTCGATGCGCGGCAACTCGTCCAGCGGCAGCGGCACCGGGTGCAGCCGCCGCGGGCCCGCGAACCCCGTGGGCGAGCAGCGATCGCTCCACACCGGGTCGAACAGCACCCGTACGCCCTCGATCTCGACCAGCGCGGTCGAGTGGCCCAGCCAGGTCACGTGCAGCTCGTCCGGCTCCAGCCGGCCGCCGAGCGCGGGCCGTGTCACCGGTATCACGCCGAGCGGTTTGCGCCGCTGTCTGCCCGTGAGCAGCTCGACGAAGGCGTTCCGCATCGCGTGCGGCGGCAGGATGTCGGCCGGCACCGAGTTCACGAACCGGCCGTCGCCGCCGTACTGCGGTGAGCGCCGCATGCGCTCGGCCCGCGCCCCCGCCGGGACCGCCCCCAGCTGCGCCGGGAGGTCACGCAGAGCCCATGCGACGCCGCCGGCGGCGGCCGCCACCGCGGCCCAGGCAAGCACCCGAGTCGTCTTCCCCATTGCTCCGTCGCCTCCAGTTGTGGTGAGGTTCAGCACCCGTCCGTTTCGATTTTCGCTCGGCCCTCTGGGTGACCCGCCACCGGCAGAGCCCCCGTGAACGCCCACGATCTGCGAAAACGTCGATCAACAGGCCTTTGACCGGTGATAACGACCCGGTATAGGGCATGGGCGGGGCCCTGTTGCCGGACTTCCAGTTGTGCAAGGCTGCCCGCGAACCCCCTCTTTCACGCTTCCCTTTTCACGCCTGCCCCGGAGGCCTGTCGTGGTCTGGTACACCAACCAGTCACTTTTGTTGATCCTGCTCGCGTTCCTGCTCGGTCTGCTGGTCGGGTACCTCTGGTGGGGCCTGCGCCTGCGCCGGGTCCGGTCGTCCGAATCCGCCACCGAGTCCACCACCGATGCGCCGGTTGCGCTCGCCAAATCGGCTTCGGCGGCCGCTGTCGCCGATCCTGAGCCCCTTGCTTCGCCGGTCGACGTGCCTTCGCCGGTCGATGTCGCTTCGCCTTCGCCGGTCGTCGAGGATTCGCCTTCGCCGGCTGTTGAGGATTCGCCTTCGCCGGTCGTGGCAGAAGAGCGCGACCCCGTCGATGCCGATCTCGTGGCCGATGTCGAGTCCGCGTTCACGGCCGAGCCGGCGCCGGTCGTGGTCAGCGAGGAGCCACAGCCGCACGACAAGCTCGAGCGTATCGAGGGCATCGGGCCGAAGATCGCGGCGGCGCTGCGGGCGGCCGGCATCACGACGTACGCGGCGCTGGCCGACGCCGACCGGTCCACTGTGGAGCTCGCGCTCGAGCGGGCCAATCTCCGGTTCGCGCCGAGTCTTGCGACCTGGTCGCGGCAGGCGCGGCTGCTGGCCGACGAGGACGAGGCCGGCTTCAAGGAGCTGACCGACCGTTTGATCGCGGGCCGGGAAGTCTCGGCCTCGCCGGCCGTGGTCTCGCCGGTCGTGGTCTCGCCGGTCGTGGACGAGCCGGTCGTGGACGAGTCCGTGGTGGACGAGTCCGTGGTGGACGAGCCGGTGGTTGAGGAGCCGGTGGTTGAGGAGCCGGTGGTTGCGGAGCCGGAGGTGGCTGAGGTCGAGCCCGAGCCCGAGCCGGAGCCGGTTGCCGAGGTCGTGGAAGAGCCCGCGGTCGAGGAGCCGGTGGTCGAGCCTGAGCCCGAGGTCGAGCCGGTCGCCGAGGTTGTGGAAGAGCCCGCGTCCGAGGTTGTCGTTGTGCCCGCGCAGGCGGCGGCGGTCGAGGATGTCGAGCCCGACAATCTGCGCCGGATCGAGGGCATCGGCCCGAAGATGTCGGCGGCGCTGATCGGGGCGGGCATCAAGACGTACCGTCAGCTGGCCGAGACCGACGTGGACACGCTGCGGGCCGCGATCGAGGCGGCCGGGCTGCGCTTCGCGCCCAGCATCGTCACGTGGTCCCGCCAGGCGCAGCACCTCGCCGACGGGGACGAGGAGGGCTTCGCCGACCTCACGCGCCGCCTGGTCGCCGGCCGTGACACCGGGCGGGCCTGATGGCGGGCGCCACCCGCACGGCGTCGTCGACCGGCTGGGAGGTCCGCAAGCGCAATCCGCTCATCCCGATCGGCGTTGCCGTCGTGGGGCTTGCGGCGCTGGTCGTCACGTTCGAGGTACCGCATAGGCATGCCGTGGAGGACAGTCTGACCGACCGCACGAAGGTCGCGCTCGCCAAGGCGGGCATCGACGCCGACGTGCGGTTCGTCGGGCGGGACGGCACCGTGAAGGTCGGCTCGGCCGACGAGAAGGACAAGGCGCGCGAGGTCACGCTCGGGATCGACGGCGTGCGCGTGGTCGACGTACAGGCCCCGCCGAAGGTGACGACGCCGGAAGTCCAGCGGTCGGCGATCTCGGTCAAGCTGCTGGTCGACAACGGCAAGGTGACGCTCACCGGGGCCGTGCCGGCCGAGGGCGACCGGGCGAAGATCGCCGACGCGGTCAAGCCGGTCTTCGGGGCCGAGAACGTGCAGGACGAGATGACCGTCGACGCCACACGGGTCGCCGACGACACCGACCTGGCCGGGCTGGGCGCGGTGGCGGTCGCGCTGGGCAAGGACGCCAAGGCCGCCGTGGTCGACCTGACCGACCACGTGGTCACGCTGACCGGCACCGTGGCCTCGGCGGAGACCAAGGACAAGGCCGAGACGGCGGCGAAGGCGGCGGCCAAGTCGGTCCGCAACGAGCTCGTGGTGGGCCAGGCGGCCGCGCCGGAGCAGGTGCAGACCCAGCTGGTCGCGCTGCCGACGGTCGAGTTCGAGAACGACAGCGCCACGCTGACCCCACAGGGCCGGGCCGTGGTGGAGAACGCGGCCTCGATCCTGCGTGCGAACCCGAACATCAAGGTCAGCATCGAGGGCCACACGGACCTGACCGGCACCGTCGAGCACAACCAGACGCTGAGCGAGAACCGCGCGCGCACCGTCCTGGACACCCTGGTCTCGCTGGGCATCGCCGCTGACCGCCTGACCTCGAAGGGTTTCGGCGAGAGCCGCCCGAAGGTTCAGGGCAGCGACGCGGCGGCGAACGGCGTCAACCGGCGGGTCGAGTTCATCGTGCAGCAGTAATCCGGGGGACGGGCACGAGGCCGATTTCGTGCCCGTCCCCCGTGTCAGCGGCCGCGTCAGGGCGCTGACCGTTTGGTGTCAGCGGCGGCCCGCATGGTGGTGGCACAACAACCGCTACGAAGGAGCGCCCACCATGTCGATCACCCTCACCGACCAGGACCAGAACACCAT
>NZ_JBEZDS010000002.1:0-13280 GCF_040648435.1 Dactylosporangium sp. NPDC049140
GGAGGCCACGAACTTCGCGCAGGGCCACCACGAGGAGTTCGACCAGCCGGGCGTCGTGCACGCCGAGTCGGACGACTACACCAACTACAACCACAACGCGTCCGAGGACGACCACGTCTTCGCCGCCGAGGGCAGCGAGGACTCGCACCAGGCCGAGTTCAGCGAGCTCGACGCCCTGCAGCAGCGCTTCGACGCCGCGTTCGCCGAGGGCACCGAGTACCACGCCGACGGTGGCCAGGGCGAGATCGCGGCCAAGTAAGGCCAGCTCAACTCATGGTGTGTGGCAACGGCCGGGCCGGCGGATCAGCCCCGCCGGCCCGGCGCCCCACCACACTCCCGATCAACGGCCACGCAACGCACTCGGTTGTTCGACTTCGTCCGGGTGTCCGGGACTGTCCGGACATTCCCGGCCGCCCGCGCGAAGTCGGCCATCCGGGTGCGTTTTCGCGTTCGCGGCCCCCAGCGCCGTGATCATCAGGATCAGCGCGGCCGTGGCCAGGATCGCGGCCGCGACGAAGGCCCGCCCCATGCCGGCCGGGCCCGCCGCCGCCACCAGCACCGCCAGCCCGAACGAGCTGCCCAGCCACTGCGTCGTCTGCAGCACGCCGGAGGCGGCGCCGGCCGACGAGCCCTCGACGCGGGACAGGATCAGCGTGTAGATCGGCACGAACGACAGCCCGCCGCCCAGCCCGACCAGGGCCAGCGGGGCGATCGCGGCGACCAGCGGGCTACCCGGCCCGACCAGGCTCAGCAGCACCTGCGCGGCGATCAGCCCGGCCAGCGCGCTGCCGATCACCCGGCGCGGCCCGAAGCGGCCCAGCAGCCGCGGCACGAGGCGCGCGGCGGTGAACAGGCCCAGCGACATCGGCAGGAACGCCAGCCCGGTCGCGACCGGGCCGAGGCCGCGGACCTGCTGCAGGTACGTGGTCAGGAAGAAGAACGGGCCGATCATGCTGGGGCCGACGAGCAGCAGCGCGGCGTAGCCCGAGGCGCGCGCCCGGTCGCGGAACAGCCCGAGCGGCACGACCGGCGCCGCGGCCCGCCGCTCGACGAGCACGAACGCGGCGAGCGCGGCCAGACCGCCGGCCAGCCCGGCGACGACCCGGGCGTCGGTCCAGCCGGCGGTGGCGGCGCGGATCAACGCGTACACGATGCCGAGCATGCCCGCGGTGACCGCCAGGGCCCCGGGCACGTCGAAACGGCCCGCGTGCCGGGGCGTCTCCGGCAGCCGCCGGCGGGCCAGCAGCGCGATCGCCGCCCCGATCGGCACGTTGACCAGGAACACCCAGCGCCAGCTCACGGCCGCGGTCACCACCCCGCCGAGGACGAGGCCGAGCGACGCGCCGCCGCTGATCACCGCCGAGGAGATCCCGAGCGCGCGGTTGCGCTGCGGCCCCTCGGCGAACGTGTTCGCGATGAGCGCGAGCGTGCTGGGCGAGGCCAGCGCCGCGCCGAGGCCCTGCACCGCGCGGGCGGCCAGCAGCTGCCCGGGATCGCGGGCCAGCGCGGCGGCGAGCGAGGCGGCGGTGAAGACGAGCACGCCGGCGACGAAGACGCGGCGGCGGCCGAGCACGTCGCCGAGGCGCCCGCCGAGCATGAGCAGGCCGGCGAAGGCGATGGTGTACGCGTTGAGCACCCAGGCCAGGCCGGCCGGGGTGAAGTGCAGCGCGGCCGAGATGCGCGGCAGCGCGACGTTGACGATTGTCGCGTCGATGCCGAGCAGCAGCTGGCACGACACGATGAGCGCGAGGGCGAGGCGTTGCCTGGGCACGGTGAAGCTCCCTGCTCTTGGCAAGATTGGCCGGCGGAGTCACACTGAAGCGGAGACCGTCTCCGCTCTTCGAACCATACGGAGACTCTCTCCGTTTAGCAAGGGGGACGTATGCCTCAGCGGGCCGACGCGCGCCGTAACTACGAGCGCATCCTGGCCGCGGCGAGCGAGGCCGTCGCCGAGAAGGGCGCCGAGGCCTCCCTCGACGACATCGCCAGGCGCGCCGGCGTCGGGCCCGGCACCCTCTACCGCCACTTCCCGACCCGCCAGCACCTGCTGGACGCGGTCTTCCACGACCGGATCGTCCGGCTGCGCGACGAGGCCGTCCGGCTGCTCGCCGAGGAGCCCGACCCCCGTGCCGCCCTCGGCACCTGGCTGCGCGCCTTCATCGAGCATCTGCGGGTGTACCGCGGGCTGTCCGACGCCCTCAAGGCGATCTACGACCATGGCGACCAGCTCATGATCTCCAGCCGCGACCTCCTGCGCTGGTCGGTCGGCACGCTCCTGGCCCGGGCGCAGGAGGCCGGTGTGGTGCGCACCGACATCGACCCGACCGACCTGCTGCGGCTGGGCCACGGGGCGGGCACGGTGTGCGAGCCGGAGCCCTCCGGCGACGAGCGGGCCGACCGGTTCGTGCGCCTCCTGATGGATGGGCTCGGTGTCGGAGCCGCGACCAATCCTTGATCGTCCCCGCGGCGGTGGTCACAATCGCGGCCATGGGCTTGGGCGAGTACGTCGGCATGTGGCGGGCGCGGAGGCGGCACCGCCGGATGCAGGAGCAGCGGCGCCGGAACCGCCGCGACAACGACTGCCTGCCGGACTGCGACTTCTGTGACTGTGACTGCAGCCCGTTCATGCTGGGCTCGCTGCTGTCGCTCATGGCGGTCTCCGCGCCGTCGCTGGCGCCGCGGCGCGACCCGAGCGGGCCCGGGCGGGCGGGGATGACGGCGATCCGCGGGTACCAGCGATTCGTGACCCCGCATCTGCCCATCAGGTGCCGGCAGGTGCCCTCGTGCAGCGAGTACGGCCGGCAAGCCGTGCGGCGCTACGGGCTCGTCGAGGGCTCGCGGCTCACCGCGGCGCGGATCCGCCGCTGCAACCCGTCGACGCCGCGCGGCACCGTGGACCCGGTTCCTTAAGCGGCGCGGACGCAGCGCAGGCCGGAGTAGGTCATCAACGCCGGCAGCCCGAACGTGACGGCGGAGGCGGCCAGGCTCAGGCTCGTCGCCCCGCCGGTGTTCTCCTGGCCCCAGGTCGGGCTGAACGCGGACAGCAGTGTGCCGCCGACGATGAAGAACGCCACGACGCCGATCGCGGCGATGCCGGTGGCGCGCACGAACGCGCGGCCGACGTCGAGGTACCGGCTGCCGATCCCGCACGCCAGCGCGGCCAGCAGGGCGCCGAGGACCACCGCGTAGGTCGCGTAGTCGACCGTGTGGGCCAGGATCAGGTAGCCGCGGCCCGGCTGCCAGTTCCACGCCACCGCCGCGCGCCGCCAGGCCACCTCGGAGACCAGCGCCTGCACCGCGACCGCGGCGCCGACGATGACCGCGGTCCGGCGGCCCTGGGCCAGCGCCAGCTCGCGCTGGTAGTCCGGGGCGAGCGCGGCGACCGGGCCGAACTCCTCGACCGCGGCGCGCTCGGCGGCCAGGCGGTCCAGGCCCTCGTCCTCGTACCGCTCGGCGGCGTCGATCAGCCCGTCGCGGGCCTCCTGGACCAGGTCCGCCTTGGCCGTGCGGGGGCCGCGCAGGGCGCCGCGCAGCGTCGCGACGTAGGCGTCGATGGGGCCGGCAGTCAGCACCAACTCAGCATGCCGCCCGGGCGCGGGCAAGGCAGTCCGGGTTGTCCCTGAGCTTTCCCCGGGTTCGGGCCTCGGGTCTGGCGGCCCGCCCCCAGCACCAGCGACGCTACATGTAGCCGTTCTACATGTAGGGAGACATGACATGCGCAAGTGGCTGCTGGGCGGGCTGGTCCTGCTGCTCGTGCTGTGCGGGGGTGGGGTCGCCGCGCTGGTGTACTTCTTCGCCCGCCCCCCGCTCGACGTCCACGCCGACTTCGAGCACCCGCTCAAGGTGCCACCCCTGGCGACCTCGACCGTCGACGCGCAGGGCCGGCGGGTGTTCGACCTGCGCGCCGAGCCGGGCGACAGCGACTTCGGCCATGGCGCGACCCGCACGTGGGGGTACAACGGCGCCTATCTCGGCCCGACGCTGCGCGCCCACCGCGGCGAGCCGGTCGTGGTCAACGTCCGCAATGCCCTGGCCGAGTCCACCACCGTGCACTGGCACGGCATGCACCTGCCGGCCGCGATGGACGGCGGACCGCACCGCCCGATCCCGTCGGGCGGCTCGTTCCAGGCGGCGTGGACGGTCGACCAGCCGGCGGCGACGCTGTGGTACCACCCCCACCCGAGCGAGCGCACCGAGACCCAGGTGTACCGCGGCCTCGCCGGGCTGTTCCTCGTCGACGACGACGAGCCCGCGCAGCGCGCCCTGCCCCACGACTACGGCGTCGACGACATCCCGGTCCTGGTGCAGGACAAGGAGTTCGACGGTGCCCAGCTGAGCATGAGCGGCCGCTTCGGCAGCGACATCGGGGTGCTCGGCGACGAGATCCTCGTCAACGGCACCCCCGGCGCCTACCTCGACGTGCGCTCCGAGCTCGTCCGTCTCCGGCTGGTCAACGCCTCGACCGCGCGCATCTACAACTTCGCCCTCGCCGACGGCCGCCCGTTCGCGCTCGTCGGCACCGACGGCGGCCTGCTCGAGCGGCCCGCCATGACCGACCACGTGCGGCTCTCCGTCGGCGAGCGGACCGAGATCGTGGTCGCGCTGCGGCCGGGGGAGCGGGTGGCGCTGCGCAGCGTCCGCGCGCTCGGGGGCGACCTCGAGAGCCGCTTCAACGGCGGGCAGGACGCCTTCGACATCCTCCAGCTGCGCGCCGCCGCGACCCTCACGCCGGCCACGCTGCCGAAGACCCTGGTGCGGATCCCGCGCCTGGACCCGGCCCAGGCCGAGCAGACCCGCACCTTCGAGTTCCAGGGCCGGGAGATCAACGGCGACAGCATGGACATGGGCCGGGTCGACGCGGTGGTCGTCAAGGACACCGTCGAGGTCTGGAACGTCTCCAACGGCCACGGCACCCCGCACAGCTTCCACATCCACGACGTGCAGTTCCAGGTCCTGAAGGTGGACGGGCAGGCGCCGCCGCCGGAGCTGTCAGGCTGGAAGGACACCGTCTTCCTGGAGCCGCGCCAGCACTACTCGGTGATCGCGAAGTTCGCCGACTACGCCGACCCGACCACCGCGTACATGTTCCACTGCCACGTTCTCAAGCACGAGGACGAGGGCATGATGGGCCAGTTCGTGGTCGTCGAGCGGGGTCAGCAGCCGCGGCTCGGGCACGGATGAGAGGGTGCCGGGCCCCCCGTGGCGGCGCGGAGCCCGGCACGTCTCAAAGCGTTCCGTCGTCCCCGTGTGTCGTCCGTTCGCCGGCAACAAACCAACGAGAACCGCTCTGTGACGGGCATGACACATCGATGAACGCTCCCATGTCAAGGGATGATCACATCGAGGTGTCCGGAATCACCGAGGGTCCCCCAGATGTGCGCGGAGCGCGACGGCGACGTCTCCCTCGGTGCCCGTCCACGCGGTGTAGCCGTCGGGCCGGACGAGCGCGCAGTGTTCGTGGCGGACGTGGATGAGGCGGCCGTCGTACCCCTCCGGCGCCCGCGGGGCCAGCAGTACGTGCCGGCCCGCGCGGAGCCGCTCGTAGAGCCGGGCCCCGCCGAGTTCCAGGTCGGCCTGGCGGGGCGCGTCGTCGTAGTCGATGCCGATCCCGGACACGGTGCCGGTGAGCTTCCGCTGCACCGCCGGCACGTGCAGCGCCAGCCCGCCGAGCACGTCGCGGCCGAGCCGGGCGCCGCGGGAGTGCAGCAGCGCGAGGCGGATGAGCCCGCCGCTGGAGCGCAGCACCGTCCGGCCGACGGCGTGCCGCTCCGTCTGGTACGTGTCGAGCAGCCCGGCCGGCGCCCAGCCCGCCCCGGCCGCGGCGAGCTTCCAGCTGAGGTTTGCCGCGTCCTGCAGGCCGGTGTTCATGCCCTGGCCGCCGGCCGGGGAGTGCACGTGGGCGGCGTCGCCGGCGAGGAAGACGCGGCCGGTGCGGTACCGCTCGACCTGCCGCTCGTCGCTGTGGAACCGCGACAGCCAGCGGCACTCGCCCAGCCCGAAGTCGGTGCCGAACGCCGCCCGGACGGTGGCGCGGACCTCCTCGAGCTCCAGCGGCACGTCGTCGGTGACCTGGTGCTCGCGGTTCCAGGCGAAGACGCGGTACCACCCGTCGCCGAACGGGGCCACGAAGGCGAACGCGGAGCCGACCGCGCTGACGGAGATGACGTCGGCCGGCGGCTCGGCCATCCGGACGTCGGCGAGCATGAGCGAGCGCACCGCGGACCGGCCCGGGAAGTCCAGGCCCAGCGCCCGGCGCACCGCGCTGCGGGCGCCGTCGGCCCCGACCAGCCAGTCCGCGGCGTGGGTGCCGCCGTCGGTGCCGACCTCGACGCCGTGCTCGTCCTGGCGCACGCCGGTGACCGTGGTGCCGCGCACGATCCGCGCGCCGGCCTTGAGGGCGCGCTCCTCGAGGATGCGTTCGACGTTGTACTGCGGGGTGATGAGCACGTACGGGAACCGCGACGGCAGCGTGCCCAGGTTCACCGACACGTGGCCGAACAGCCGCAGCCGCTCCACCTTCGTCCCGGTGGCGATGACGTCCTCGGCGATGCCCCGCGCGTCGAACTGCTCCAGCGTCCGCGCGTGCACGGCGAACGCGCGGGTCAGGTTGGACTCCCCCGAGCGCCGCTCCAGCACGGTGACCTCGCCGCCGGCGGCGGCGAGGTCACCGGCGAGCAGCAGGCCGGTGGGGCCGGCCCCGGCGATGACGGTCTTCATGGCTCCTCCTTGGTCCGTTTGCCAACAAGTGTTGGCAAACAATTGTTGGCATACGCGGCGCACGATGTCAACGGGTGCTGAAATGCCCGGCGGCTTGACCTGAAGCCGTGTTGAGGTGCGACGTTGGGCCGCGTGGAGAACAGACGCACGCTCACCGCCGGACTGGTGACCCTGGTCACGCTCGTCGCCTTCGAGGCGGTCGCGGTCACCGCCGCCATGCCCTCGGTCGCCCGCGCCCTCTACGGGCTTTCGCTCTACGGGTTCGCCTTCGGCGGCGCCCTCGCCACCAGCGTGGTCGGCATGGTCCTCGCGGGCTCGTGGTGCGACCGCGCCGGCCCCGCGCGCCCGGCCGCGGTGGGCGTGGCGCTGTTCGCCGCCGGACTGCTCCTCGCCGGGCTGGCCCCGTCCATGTGGGTGCTCGTGCTCGGGCGGCTGGTGCAGGGGTTCGGCGGCGGCCTGGTAAACGTGGCGCTGTTCGTCGTCGTGGGCCGCGCCTACCCCGCGGCCGAGCATCCACGCGTGTTCTCGATGATGTCGGCCGCGTGGGTGCTCCCGGCGATCGCCGGGCCCGCGGTGGCCGGGGCGATCGTGCAGTACATCGGGTGGCGGTGGGTCTTCCTGCTGGTCGTCTTCGCGGCGGTCCCCGCCATGGCGGTCGTCTGGCCCCGCATATCGGTGATCTCCGGCGGTTCCGGCTCGGCGGAGCGCGGCCGTACCTGGTGGGCGCTCGGCGCCGCCGTGGGCGCGCTCGTGCTCTACGTCGGCGGCCAGGAGTCGTTGCCGCTGCTCGGGGCCGGGGTCGTGATCGTCGCGGTGTGCGGCCGGCGGCTCCTGCCGCCCGGGGCCTTCACCGGCGCCCGCGGCCTGCCCAGCGTCGTGCTCCTGCGCGGGCTGACCGGCGCCGCGTTCGTGCTGGGCGACGTCTTCATCCCGCTGCTGCTCACCCGCGAGCGCGGCCTCAGCCCCGCCCTCGCCGGGCTCAGCGTGACCGTCGGCGCGCTCTTCTGGTCCGGCGGCTCGTGGATCCAGGCGCGGCAGGGGCAGCGGTTCTCCGACACGGCCCGGCTCCGGCTCGGCACCGCGGCGGTCGCGGCCGGCGTGGTGTCTGCGACGGCGGTGACTGCGGCAGCGGTACCGCTGGCCGTCGTCGTCGCCGGCTGGTGCCTCGCCGGCTTCGGCATGGGCCTGGTGTCCCCGGGCACCGCGGCGCTCGTGCTGCGCCTGTCGGGCCCGGCCGAGCAGGGCGCGAACAGCTCCGCCCTGGCCGTCGCCGACGCGCTGCTCACCACCACCGCGCTCGCCGCCGGCGGCTCCCTGTTCGCCGCGCTCGTCGATGCGGGCCCGGTCGCGTACCTCGCCGCGTTCGCGGTCGCGCTCGTCCCCGCGCTCGGCGGGGTCGCCCTGGCCGGTCGTACTTTCGGCGGATCTGACGGTACGGTGCCGCCCGTAGCATTGGCCGGTGAGCGTGCGGGTGCTGGTCGCGGATGACCAGGAGATTGTCCGGACCGGGCTGACGATGATCCTCAACGCCCAGCCGGACATCGAGGTGGTCGCCGAGGCCCCCGACGGCCGCCGCGCCGTCGAGCTGGCCCAGCGGCTGCGCCCCGACGTCTGCCTCCTCGACGTGCGGATGCCGACCATGGACGGGCTGGAGGCGACCCGGCTGCTGGCCGGGCCGGACGTCGAGGACCCGCTCGCCGTCGTGGTCATCACCACGTTCGACCTCGACGAGTACGTCTACGCGGCCCTGCGCGCCGGCGCCCGCGGCTTCCTGCTCAAGGACGCCGGCCCGGCGCTGCTCGCCCAGGCCGTGCACGCGGCCGCGAACGGCGACGCGCTCATCGCGCCCAGCGTCACGACCCGGCTCCTGCGCGCCTTCGCCGACAACGGCCCCGCCGCCCCGCCCCGCCAGCCCGTCGACGCGCTCACCGAGCGCGAGGAGCAGGTGCTGGCCCGGGTGGCCCGGGGCCGCACCAACAACGAGATCGCCGACGAGCTGTTCATCACCCTGAGCACCGTCAAGACCCACGTGACCGCGCTGATGCTCAAGCTCGGCGTGCGCAACCGGGTGGAGATCGCGATGTGGGCGTACGAGACCAACCGGGTACGACCCGGCACCTGAACTTTGGTACGGCTCCGATCCCGGTCCGCGGACCGATGTCTCCGCCCCGCCCGCGGCCCACCATCGATGCTCATGACGACCGTTGCCGCCCCGCCCCGCCGCCGCCCGCGCCGCGACTGGCCCATCATCACCGGCCTGTTCCTGCTCGCCCTCGTGCCGTCCCTGGCCGGCGGCGTGCGCGCCGCCCAGCTCACCGGCGGCGTCGAGCGCACCGCCGCCAACGCCCGCTTCGTCGACCAGCCCGCTCCGGTCCTCGTCCACATCGTCGCGGTCGTGCTGTTCGCGTTCCTCGGCGCCCTCCAGCTCGCCCCGCGGTTCCGGCAACGGCACCGCCGGTGGCACCGCGTCAGCGGCCGGGTGGTCGCGGTCGCGGGCCTCGCGGTGGCCCTGTCCGGCCTGTGGATGACCGCCTTCTACGACCTGCCCGACAGCGACAACGCCGTCACCAACGCGGCCCGCTACGTCGTGGGCACCCTCATGCTGGTCTCGATCGTCCTGGGTTTCGCCGCGATCCGCCGCCGCGACTTCCACACCCACAAGGCGTGGATGCTGCGCGCCTACGCGATCGCCATGGGCGCCGGCACACAGGTCTTCACGAGCCTGCCGCTGCTGCCGCTGGACCCGGCGGGCCCGAACTACCCGGCCTGGCGCTGCGTGGCCATGATCTCCGCCTGGGTGCTCAACCTCGCCGTCGCCGAGATCATCATCCGCCGCACAGCCCCCCGCCGCCGCCCGGCGGCCGTCCCGGCCACCAGTAGCCGATGACGACCGCGTCCCCGAGCGTGTCGTCGACGGGCCTGAACGGCCGGCGCGGGTTGAGCACGCCGGCGACATCGACGAGGGGGACGACCTCGCCGAGAGACGCGCGCAGCCGCACCTGATCGTCGTGGCCGGACGCGTTCCAGCTTTCGAGCACGGGCGCCAGCCGCAGCGGGACGGCCGCCGCGCCGGGCCGCGAGTGCAACGGCATCGGCCGATGCCAGGCCCGCACTGGCGCTGCCTGGCATCCGCCGTACGGGTGCCGCTCGGCATCCGCCGCCCGGCGCACGGCGGCCGGCGCGTGGAGGCGAGGCGCGCGGGCGGCGGCCGTGCGCGGAGGCGGCGTTGTGCGGCGGCGGGCGTGCGGCGGCGGGCGTGCGGCGGGCGTGCGGCGGCGGGCGTGCGGCGGCGGCCGTGCGGAGGCGGCGGGCGTGCGGAGGCGGGGCGCACGGCGGCGGCCGTGCGGCGGCGCGGCGTGCGGCGGCGCGGCGTGCGGCGGCGGGCGTGCGGAGGCGGGCGTGCGGCGGCGGTGTGCAGGAGGCGGCGGGCGTGCGGAGGCGGTGGGCGTGCGGCGGCGGGCGTGCGGAAGCGGTGGGCGTGCGGCGGCGGGCGTGCGGCGGTGGTGTGCAGGAGGCGGTGGGCGTGCGGAGGCGCCACGCCGGGCTCAGCGGCTGTACGGCGGGCGCTCGTGGGTGCTCTCCGTCAAGCTCCCGCGCTGCGCGCGAGCCGGTGCCCGGGCGTGCGGCGGCGGCTGTCGTCGCGGGCCTGCGAACCGGCATCGGCCCGGACATCGCGTGCGTGCCCCTCGGCGGGGGACGGACCCGCGTGTCCAGCCGGATCGGACCGGTCGGCGCGGGCCGTGGTCAGGCGCAGGACTCGGCGCGGGACAGGAGCAGGGCTCGCTCGCGTTCGTTGCGGGTCATCGACGCGGCGCGTTCGAACTCGGTGCGGGCCTCCTCGCGGCGGCCCAGGCGGAACAGGAAGTCGGCGCGTACCGAGGGCAGGAGGTGGTACCCCCGCAGCGCCTTGTCCTGCAGGAGCGGCTCCAGCACGGTCAGGCCCGCGGCCGGGCCGTCGGCCATCGAGACCGCCACGGCCCGGTTGAGCTCGACGATCGGGGAGGGGGCCAGGTCGGACAGCTGGGCGTACCGGCGCGCGATCTCCGACCAGTCGGTCTCCGCGGCCGTGCGGGCGCGCGCGTGGCACGCGGCGATCGCGGCCTGCAGGGTGTAGGTGCCGCCGCCGAGCTGCTCGGCTCGGTCCAGCGCTTTGAGGCCGCGGGTGATGAGCAGGCGGTCCCAGCGGCGGCGGTCCTGCTCCAGCAGGGTGATCGGCTCGCCGTCGGGGCCGGTGCGGGCGGCCGCGCGCGAGGCCTGGATCTCCAGGAGCGCGACCAGGCCGTGCACCTCGGCCTCAGCCGGCATGAGGCCCGCCAGGACGCGTCCTACGCGCATCGCCTCCTCGCACAGGGCGGGGCGCATCCAGTCGTCGCCGGCGGTCGCGGAGTAGCCCTCGTTGAAGATGAGGTAGATGACCTCCAGTACCGAGGCCAGGCGCTCGGTGCGGGCCGAGCCCGTGGGCAGCTCGAACGGGACCTGCGCGTCGGCCAGGGCCTTCTTGGCGCGGCTGATGCGCTGCCCGACTGTCGCGTCCGGGACCAGGAACGCGCGGGCGATCTCGTCCGTGGACAGGCCGCCGAGCATGCGCAGCGTCAGGGCCACGCGCGCCTCGGGCTTCAGCACCGGGTGGCACGCGGTGAAGATGAGGCGGAGCAGGTCGTCGTCGATGGGCTCGTCCTCGAGGACCGCGTCGAGCGCCGGATCGTCGAGGCGCTCCTCGCCGGCCAGGGCGGGCAGGTGCTTCTGCAGCACCTGCTGGCGCCGGATCGTGTCGATCCCGCGGCGCTTCGCCGTGGTCATCAGCCACGCCCCGGGGTTGCGCGGGACGCCCTCGGCCGGCCACTGTTCCAGCGCCGCGACCAGGGCGTCCTGCGCAAGCTCCTCCGCGAGGCCGACGTCGCCGACGAGCCGGGCGACGCCCGCGATCACGCGCGCCGCCTCGATCCGCCAGACCGCCTCGACCGCGGATTTCGCATCGGTACCCGTACTGCTCACCCGGCCAACATAGCTACCCCTCGTACTCGCTGACCTTCCGCACCTCGATCTCGATGTCGTGGTCGAACAGGTCGGCGAAGCGGCGGGCCCACTCGACCGCCTCGGCCTGGTCGCGCACCTGCACGATGCCGAAGCCGCCGATGACCTCCTTGGCCTCCGCGAACGGCCCGTCGACGACCGTGGTCTCGCCGTCCTTCTTGGTGATCGTCGCGGCCCCGGCCGAGCTCGGCAGCAGGCCCTCGGCGGCGAGCAGCACGCCGGCCTTGCTGACGTCCTCCATGTACTTGCCGAACTTCTCGATGAAGCCGGGGGTGGGCTGCCACATCGCCGGGTTCGAGTCGTCCAGCTTGTGCATCATCATGAAGCGCATTTCGGGTTCCCTTCGTGGTTTCTGTAGCCTTCACCACCGCGTCGAACTCGGTCGGCGGTTTTCGACAACACCCACGGAGAGATTTTCATGCGCATCCTCTTCGGGTTCGCCGGCGGCAGCGGCCACGTCCAGCCGCTGCTCCCGCTCGCCCGCGCCGCCGCCGCGCGCGGGCACGCCGTCGCGTTCACCGGACGGCCCGGCGGGCTCCCGGACGGCTTCGAGGGCTTCCCGGCCGGCACGGACGCGCCGAACGAGCGCCGCCCCCTGCTGGCGCTCGACCGCGAACGCGAGGCGCGCGAGTTCCGCGACGGCTTCGGCGGCTGGATCGCCCGCGAGCGCGCCGCGACGACCCGCGAGGTCGCCGCGCGGTGGCGCGCGGACCTGGTCGTCTGCGACGACGCCGACTTCGGCAGCATGATCGCCGCCGAGTCGCTGGGCCTTCCGCACGCCTCGGTGGTGGTACTGGCGGCGGGCACCTTCGGCCGCCCACCGGGTCTCGCGGCCGTCCTGGACGAGACCCGCTCGGTGTACGGCCTGCCCGCGGACCCGTCGCTCGCGATGCTCGACCGGCATCTGGTGATCTCCCCGGCGCCCCCGGCGTTCCGCCCGGCCGCGCAGCTCATGCGCCCGTTCCCGCCCGTGCCGCCGGCCCCGACGAGCCCGCCGACCGTGTACTTCACGCTGGGCACGATCTTCAACACCGAGTCGGGCGATCTCTTCGCCCGCCTCCTGGCCGGCTTCGCCACGCTGCCGGTCTCCCTGGTGGTGACGGTGGGACCGGCGATCGACCCGGCCGAGCTGGGGCCGCAGCCTGCGAACGTGCACGTGGAGCGGTACGTGCCGCAGGCCTCGCTGCTGCCGCGATGCTCGGCGGTCGTGGCGCACGCCGGCTCGGGTACGGTGCTCGGCGCCCTCGCCCACGGGCTGCCGATGGTGCTGGTGCCGATGGGCGCGGACCAGCCGGACAACGCGGACCGCTGCGCCGAGCTGGGCGTGGCGGTGGTCCTGGACGCGGTGGCGGCGACGCCCGCGGACGCGGCCGCGGCGCTGCGCACGGTGCTTGACGACCCGTCGTACGCGGCCGCGGCCGAGGCGCTGCGCCGCGAGGTCGCGGCGATGCCCGACCCGGCCGAGGTGGTGGCGCGCCTGGAGACGCTGCGCGCGTAGGGCCGAGCCGCGGCCGCGGCGCGCGCCTGGA